>CACWUH010000014.1 GCA_902764015.1 uncultured Methanobrevibacter sp.
ACCTTGTTTTCCAAGAATTGAAGATTTGTGTCATTGTCTACAATACCCTCTTCAACCAAAGCGTTCATCTGTTTGTTGGCAGCGGACATGAATACGTCTGCTCCTAAACCGTTTTCAATCTGAGATTGCAAATCTCCACTTGATGCATAAGTTGGTGTAACCTTTACGCCAGGATACTTGTCCTGAAACATAGGAATTAATTTTTCATCAAATGCATTCTTCAAACTAGCCGCTGCGGCCAATTTAACTTCTTCTCCCTTTAAATCAACGTTAGTAGCATTGGAATCGGCATCAGTAGTGTTTGAATCACCACCGCCAAGGAAATCAAACATTCCAGCGGAACATGAACTTATACTGACGACAGCCACAATTGCTACAGCAGCAATGAATAATATCTTCTTAGAGTCCATAACATTCCTCCTCATAAAAATTGTTTTAATTAATTCGTTGTGAATTACTATTCACATATGTTATAATATCTAATATTGTATATATAAAAGTTTTGTTATGAAAACAGAATAACCAAAAACATATCGAAAATTAAAAAAATGCTAAAAACTCGATAAAATAAAAAATAACCATTTAAAATTAAAAAAAGGAATGGCAACAACAATCATATCATTGATTTAGAAATCGAAAAGAATATGTATTAACATTGATACTTTTGAACCCCATATCCATAAAAAAGAGATTATTATCCTCAGACGATAAAAGAAGATAACAAAAATATAATATTAATAAATAAAGAAGGTGAAATCCGAAACAAGAATAAAACAAAAATTATCATTGATTATAATGTTTCAAAATCGGCCAAATATAATGCGATGTATGGGTTTAAGTATTAACGCTGATGCATCAATACCCAAAATTCTTTAAACATGTCGGATTTCAGTATAATCTGATATTTCAGAATTTATGGTGCACAAATCATTGACATCCAAGTCATGCACGTCACTATGACCAGTGATTCTTGCAAACGTCTTCAGCTCTTCGGTGGACACATTGAGGTAATTTTCAACCCTTTTTGAGGCTGTTTCAATCTTCAGCCTTTTTCTTAAATCCTCATCCTGGGTTGCTACGCCGACAGGACAGTCCCCGCTGTCGCAAATCCTATACTGCTGGCATGCAGCTGCAATCATGGCAGCAGTCCCGACAGCCACCGCATTGGCGCCCATGGCCAAGGCCTTAGCAAAATCGGATGAAACGCGCAATCCTCCGGTTATCGTCAAATCAATTTCGCTTTCATATTCGTCCAGATATCTGCGAGCTCTTGAAAGGGCATAAATCGTTGGAACTGATGTGGAATCCCTGATAAGTTTCGGGCTTGCGCCGGTTGATCCTCCCCGTCCGTCAATAGTGATGAAATCCG
Organism: uncultured Methanobrevibacter sp.; assembly: GCA_902764015.1. GTDB lineage: Archaea > Methanobacteriota > Methanobacteria > Methanobacteriales > Methanobacteriaceae > Methanocatella. Next base: position 1,370 of record CACWUH010000014.1, read on the forward strand.
GTTCGGCATACATGACATAATCAAGGTCATCCTCGATTCTTCCGGCGGCAAACTTCAAGCCAATCGGCCTTCCCCGTGAGCGGCTTCTCAAATCGTCAACCAAATCCTTCAAATCTTCCTTTGATTTGACTTCAGGGATGGTTGCCGGAGAGTGGATGTCCTCGCCCAAGGCCTTGCCCCTTATTTTGGCAATCTCCTCGGTTACCTTTTCGCCCTGCAGCTGTCCTCCGAGGCCCGGCTTGGTTGACTGGCCGATTTTTATTTCAATGGCATCGGCATTCTTCAGATTGTCCTCGTTTACAGAGTACTTGTTCGGTACATATTCAAAAATATATTTATAAGCGTTTTCCATCTCTTCAGGAAGTATTCCTCCCTCCCCACTGCATTGGGCAGTCTTTACGGCTGCACTGCCCTTGGCAAGTGCGATTTTGGTTTCCCTTGAAAGTGCACCGAAAGACATGTGGGTGATGTAAATCGGACTTTCGATGACAAGAGGCCTTTTTGCGTTTTTGCCTATAACAGTCCGTGTGTTTACATCAATGTCTGATTCAAGCGGCTGAGGGTTCAGCTGGTTTCCCAAAATCAGTATCTCATCCCAATTTGGCATCGGCATGTCGGTATACATTGCAGATACTATGGACTTGCCGGTGATTGCCATCTCATGGATTGCATCCATATAGCGAATGTCCTTATCGCTTTTGGCATAGTTCTTGTCGTATGACAAATCAGAGTCAAAAGTGTCCTGCTTTTCGCGGGGTTCTGAGTTTTCAACCCTTACGAATTTGGAAATGGGCTGGCCGCAGATTGGGCATTTGTCCAGATTTTTCAAAAGTATTCCTGTTGCTTCTTCGTTATGGATATGACCGCAGATTGTGCATTTGTATATCATGATGTCACCTCATTGATTATAACTGAAGGCAGGTATTATATATACTTTTAGTTACCAATCAGTCTCATTGACTATTGCCAGTGCATTGAGGGTTCTTGGAAATCCGATATATGGCATGATGACAGTCATTGCTGAAATCAACTTTTCTTTGTCATTTCCCACATTCAGATTGCCTTGGATGTGGCCTCTAAGCTGGTTTTCACAGCCGCCTAAAGTTGCGATGAACACAAAAGTAATCAGTTCCCTCTGCTGGTCGTCCAAGCCATCACGAGTGTAGAAATCACCAAAGCAGAAGCCCTCAAGAAATCTGTTGAAATGCTTCTGGCCTTCGGGAGTCTGATCGTTCATCATCTCAATCATTTCGGCTCCAAAGTATTTGTCCTGAAGCTCACGGCCCTTGACATGCCTGTTTTCAAGATGGGTGTTTGATCTGGTTGGAAGAGGCATTTCAATTCCTTTCTTTTCAAACACCTTGATTACTATGCCGAAGAAGTTGTGTGCACGGCCGAATCCAACATAGGGAACTGATTGGTAGAGCAGTTCCTTGACTTCTTCGGGAGTGATGTCCATATCCAGAGCAGAAAGCAGAATCTTTTTGAATGCCTTTGGAGATTGGCAGGCGATTAAGCTGGCCAATGTCACCAAAATGGATTCCTTTTCTGACAAGGTTGAGTATTCAAAGACCTCTCCATAAGCAAAGTTTTCAAAAACTTCATGAAATTCCGGGTCGTTTTTCCGGATTCTTCCAAAATTAGTGAATAAATCTTTCATGAATTAAAATATGAAAAATGAGCTATAAAAAATTTGTTAAAAGCAAATTAAAGATTTGCTTTTAATTCATTAATTCTAGAGATAGACAAACCAGTTATCTCATGAACATACTTAACATCATGATTATCCCGTAAAAGATTACAAGCCACCTTTTCAGTAACCTGGTCAGTTACTTTTTTTGCCTCATCCTCCCTAGCGAGTCTAATTATTCTATCTAATGCATTTTCATAATATTTGACCATACAAATCCCCAAGAAGTTTAAGCCATATTACCTTTAATAGAATGATTGAAATACTTAAAAAAAATTAAAAACAAATTAAAGATTTGCTTTTAATTCATTAATTCTAGAGATAGACAAACCAGTCATTTCATGCACATAATCAACATCATGATTATCGCGTAAAAGATTACAAGCAAAATTTTCAGTAACCTGGTCAGTAACCTCCTGAGTAACCTTATCAGTAACCTCCTGAGTAACCTTATCAGTTACTTTTTTTGCCTCATCCTCCCTAGCAAGTCTGATTGTTCTATCCAATGCATTTTCACAATATTTAAGCACATTAATCGCCTCGAGTAGTTTTTCTTGTTCAAATTCGCTGTCAATATAGTGTTCGATGTTCAAATACATTGCAGGAATGATTCTGTTTTTCTCTTCTTCAGGAATGCAGTCACATTCTTTAATGTATTCACAGATTTCTCGAACGTATTCCTCTTCCGTGATTGGAAGTTTAAACAACGGTAGATGAACCAGCAGTCCACAGTCCTTATGGTTCAGCTCAACTTGTTGTTTAAATTTGTCTCTCAACCTTTTTAAATATTTGCTTCCATCTATGTTTTTCAGTTCGATAACGAGTGGCTTGAAGCAAATGTTTTCATCAGTCGTTGCCCTTTTGAGATTGTTGCCTTCAGACAAGCATGCAATGATGAATTTTATGTTTTTTGAATAGTCACAGAAGGTATCTTGGAAATAAGTGTAATATCTGCCAAAATCAGGTTCCCTCAATATTTCAGTATGGCCTTCGATTATTACGATCTTACCTGATTTTGTCAAACCCCTGATATCTGTAAACTTGTTTTCCAAATTCAGATTGATTATTTCTGTCGGCAAAAGCCTTATAATCTCTTCATTCTGACCAATGATTTCCAAAAAGATATTTCCATAGTTCAACTCAGAGATTTTAATATATTCATCACGATTTTTAATTTTCTTCAGGTTTTTAAAAGTCTTCATAATATACATCTCCAATATTTCCACCGGTGAAAAGAATCATTGGAACAATTAATGATTGTACTGACGAATATATAAAGGTTTCTCAGCTAAAAAAGCAATATTGACATCGCAATAGAAAAAAACAAGATGAAAACAATATTGTTTTCAAAATAAAATATTTTTATCAAAAAAAATATTATAAATTATGCATTCGCCATCATATAATGACTCAACGTATGATTTGTATCCTAAGATACGTTCCATTTATATATTAAATTTCTATTTCCTCAACGAATACAAACAAATCGGCAATGCCAGGAATGTGATTATCGATGAGATTATATACATCGGCGCATATCCTGTGCTTGGGGACACGAACAATCCAAGCAACGCCGGACCAAAGCCGATTGTCGCATCACAGAATATGAAAAATGTCGAAAGTGCATAGGATCTTCGGTGCTCCGGAGTGTTTCTTGTAATTATTGCAGTGCATGCCGAATTCAGAGTACCGAAACCCAATGCGGCGCAGACTGCACATATTATGACAGTAACGTTTGACGGAACCAATGCAATCAGCATCAAACCGATTGATTGTGCAACGATTCCCACCACACAGACAATTTTATCTCCACCGTTGTCCTGGATTCTGCCTGCCAAAGGCCTTGTCAACACCAGACAGACAGAATATATTATGAAAAACCATGAAAAGACGGCTGTCAGGTTGACTTCAACTGCATACAGCCTGTAAAATGACAGGATTGATACATATCCAAGGCTTGTAAGCGCTGTGAAAAATGAAACGGGCACGGCACCGAACTCTATGACCTTCTCGATGCCGGAATATTCCCTATCATCAGCCACTTCTGCTTTTGTGTCGTATTTGTCGATGTCTATCATGCACATGAATATCAGTGCCAGTGCCGAGAACACCCCTGCAGCTATAAAGCAGCCATGTGAACCGACAGTATCATATAAAATGCCTCCGATGAAAGGTCCGAGACCCACAGCTATTGTCGTTCCAAGCATGAAGTATCCAAATGCTTCTGAAAATCTCTTTTTGGGAAGGATTGCCGATGCCACGGTCACAATAGCATTTGCAGATGCCCCGAAGCCTATTCCATGTATGAACCTTACAATAATCAGCAAAGTAACATTGTCAACTATGAAATACAGAAGGCATGCAAGAAAATGGATGCTCATGAAAACTAGTGCAATCTTTCGCCATCCGATTCTCTCCAAAGCGTTGCCAGAATATACCCTCGAGCACAGTCCTCCAAAGACATAAATACCTGAAACAAGCCCTGCAATCGTTGCAGTTGAGCCCATTGCCGTTGCATACTCGGTTACCGTTGACATCAGAGCATACATCACAAGGGCTGTGAAAAGCAATGCCCCAAAAATCAAAAAGAATGATTTTGTAAATATTTTTTCAGATTCTTCAACACTCATTGATAATGAATATAATTCTAATGCTTAATAAAATTTAAAAAAAGAAGGGCAATCCCATCAAAAATTTATTTCAACGAACTCCCTGAGTGAAGTATTCCGGCATCAATCCGACGGCGTTCGGGCATGACAACACAATGACATTCAACTTTCAGGATTCGCAAGAAAGCAGCGCCTTCTTGAATAAGAAATATGTCTTGAACCAGAGCAGACATTAAATATATGATTGCACATATATTTTCATAACCATTATTAATATTGAGAATATTAAGAGAGTTAAGGTTGCCTTTGTGTCGTGGCGGCAACCTTCGTTTTACAAGGTTGTAAAAAATTTGTCTAAATAAAATTCGCATGGAGGAGTACAAACTGAACATTAAAACACCAATAATTATGGAAGTTATATTTATTGCGATAGCTGTCGTAATGTATCTGATTACTACAAATACCTTTTTCATATTCAATTTCCTCTATATCGGGTCAGCCATTTCCCTCGGACTGTTTTTCATGGCAAGAAATAACAGATATGCACGAAATATTATATTGCTTGCTGTTGGAAGCTATCTATTTTTTTATGTTGGAATTTTAGGGCATGAAAACTTGTCCATGAGTGGATTTTGGTATTACTTGTTTTTAGGGGTTTTTGAAGCTGCAATAGTTCACTTTTTAATTGCAAAGATTCTTGGACCTCTTCTGTTTGGCCGTGGATGGTGCGGATATGCATGCTGGACGGCGATGGTGCTGGATCTGCTTCCATATAAGACTCCACAAAACCCTAGGAAAAACTGGGGATATATAAGATATGTATTGTTTGTGGGGATATTGTGCGGCGTGGCTTCACTGTTTGTTTTGAAGCCTTCCAATTCGGATTTGATAATATACTATTTGTTCATTGCCGGAAATTTAGCTTATTATGTTGTCGGAATCATATTGGCATATAAGTTAAAGGATAACAGGGCATTCTGCAAATACGTTTGTCCGATAACCGTGTTTTTGAAAATATTCAGTTATTTCTCTATTATAAGGGTGAAAGTTGATGAAAATCAGTGTGTTGAGTGTGGCAAATGCATTAAGTCATGCCCGATGGATGTTGACATGCTTGATAATTCAAGAAAAAGAGAAAACGCAACGGAATGCATATTATGCCTTAACTGCATTCGCAGTTGCTCAAAGGATGCATTAAAATTGTAAGTTTCTGAAATGACAATTCACTCAGCGCAAAAAAGCATCAACAAGTTAATAATAAAGATAAAAAAAATATAGAGTTATTAGCACAATAACTCTCATATCTATTGTTTTAAATATTTAATCTCCCTTGTTCCAATTCACTACACCATAAACAATGCATAAAAGTGTTGACAGGATGATTCCAAGATATACACCCCAAATCCAAGGGTCTTCAATTCCTAAAATTGCCATTATGCATCACTTCCCTTTTTGTCTATGTCCTTAAATGCCTTGTCGATTACCTCCTGTGCAGGAGGTTTGGTGAGCAAACTAACGACAATTGTAAATAATGCTGAAATCGGAACGGCAATCAACATCACATCAATGGACGGCCATGGAGCGGCAGCCAGCAATGTTTCGGCTCCGAAGATGAATTTACACAATCCGAGTCCCACAGCAGTCTTTTTGAATACGAAAATCATCCAGAACAGGCTTACGAAAGTACCGGACAATATTCCTGCAATTGCACCCTGCCTCGTAATTCCTTTCCAGTAGAGCGCACCCAAAAATACCGGCAGGAATGCTGCTGCACATATTTCAAAGAACAGGCTTGTTCCAAGTGCAACCACACTTCCAGGAAGTGAAAATGCCATCAAAAGCGCAAGAATGATTGCAATCAGAATTCCTACCCTTGAGATGCTTACCTGGTCAAGCTTCTGTTTGGACTTTTCCCTTATTGTACCATAGATGTCCACACCGAATGCCGTTCCCTGCGTGTGCAGCTGTGAGGATATTGTTGACATTGCGGCTGCAATCAAGGACAGAAGGAATATGTATACGAACCATTCGGGAAGGGCCATTGTGATGAATGTAGGAATGATCTTGTCGATGTTTCCTCCGACGACATCCACAGCGATTTTTCCCACCTTGTCAAAGAAGTATACGTTTGAAAGTGATCCGACGATATATGCTGTTGTCGGCATGATTGCAATGAATATTCCTCCAATCAGGACTGACCTGTTAAGTTCCTTGTCTGATTTTACTGTCATGAACCTAACAATCAATGAAGGCTGTGCGAGCACACCGATACCCACACCAATCAATGTGGATGAGACAAGTGACCACCAGAACGGCGTTCCGAACGTTGGAAACGACGTCCACCCCGTACCTCCAGTGGCTGTCGCCTCAGCAGGATACAGGTTGACCATGCTTGTCAGGGCAGTGTTTGCGGTGTCCACTCCTCCAAGTAGCCAATATACAAATACGAGAAGGAATACCATTGCAACTACCATGATGGTTCCCTGCAATGCATCAGTATACATTACACCGCGTATTCCGCCGAAAAGCACATAGAATGTAATGATAATTGATAAGATTAATAATGCAATGCTGAAATCAATCAACAGGGATGATTCGAGAAATCTTGCAGCCCCAATCAATACTACTGCTGCGTACAAAGGCATTGCACAAAATATAATCAATCCTGAAGAGTAATGGATGAATTTGGAATCGAAACGTTTTCCCAGAAATTCAGGGAATGTGAGTGATCCCAATGCATGCCCCATACGTCGGGTCCTTTTTCCTAAAAATACAAATGCGATAAATACACCAATGATAATATTCAAGAAAGCGAGCCATAAGACGCTCATCCCATATTCACCGGCAACCCCTCCAAAACCGACGATTGCCGCTGTCGAAATGAATGTCGCCCCATAACTCATCGCCATGATGAATGGGTGCGTATCCTTACCGGCAATCATGAAGTCTTCAGAGGACTGGGTTTTCCTGTAGGCATAGTATCCTACGAAAACCAGGGCAAATATGTACACTATAAATATTATCGCCAAAATCATAACGTTCATAAATAATTACCTCTAAAATATTAAAGTTATTAATACCCATTTAATATTTTAGTTATGTAATTATTTAAACATTACTATTATATACATTGATGTACATATATGTACATTATAGTATAAAATAATGAACTCCATGGATTTTGCCGAAATCCTTGCCTGTGTTTTTGAACTCGAACATCAATTTCAAGGCCTCATCGACATCCAGATCAATATCCTGAGTTAATGCAATCTTGGCATTCAAATCATCGGACATCCAGTTATAGATTACAATCTTAAGGTCTTCTCCAAACTCTTTTTTTACATCATCCATTTCGCTGCCTTCAACTATCTCCAAACATGCCTCATACTTTTTGGAAAAGAGCTTCAGCAGAAATACCGGCATTAGGCTGAAGAGGTCACCATCACAAACCCTGATGAGGTCTTCAGATACGCTGTCAACAAGTTCATCATCCTTAAGGCTGGATGCTGCCAATGCCTTTTCATACAATGCTGCTTTGAATCCCCCATCGATTGCCAAAGCCTTGTCGCAGTATTCTATGACCTTATCATAGTCATCCAGAAGAGAGTACAAACGGGCAACATTCAAAAGGGAGTCCTTGTCCTGCCCGTCGACCACACGCTCCAGCTCTGCCAGGGCGCTTTCGGCCTTCTTGTTCTCCTTGAGAAAAATATGGCATCTTGCCTTTTCATGCCAGAACATTTCATTGTAGGGATTTTTGGAAATCAATGAATTAATGATGTTCAAAGCATCACTATAACATCTCAGCTTCATCAGACAGAGGAATATGTAGACCTGGGCATATTCATATTCACTGTCATCCTTTTGGACCTGCTTGAAATGACCCATTGCATCCTTGTAATTTTTCTCGTCAAATTCTTTTTTACCTTGTTCAATATTCTCATTCATGTTTTTCACCAATTGAATGTATAATTAAAGGACTATAAAAAGGTTATATATTAGATAAAGTAAATATTGATGTCAGTTTGTAATTTAACGAGATTACAGCAATATTTACCTGAGCATGAAAAATGAACAATAAACAAAGTTTTTTAATGAATGAAGTAAATAGTTTAAGTATTGAAAAAATTTGGTGAAATAGGGATACTATGTATTGGAATGAAAAAGCAGAATGCATGAACAGAGAAGAAAAAGAGAAGATACAACTGAAAAGACTACAAGACACCGTAAAGCTCGCATATGAAAATGTGGAGTTCTACAGGAAACGATTCGACGAAATCGGCCTTAAACCGGAAGACATCAAGACATTAAAAGACATTGAAAAAATTCCATTTACAACAAAAAGTGACCTAAGACAAGCATACCCATTGGGACTTCTTGCGGTTCCCCGTGAGGAGATTGTGGAAGTGCACGCCTCTTCGGGAACAACTGGAAAGCCTACAGTAACAGCATACACCCAAAACGATTTAGACATTTGGGGAGAATGCATTGCACGTGGGCTCAAGATGGCAGGCGCCGAAAAAGACTACATCATCCAAAATGCATATGGATACGGCCTATTTACCGGAGGATTCGGCATTCACCATGGTGGAAACAGGATGGGGGCAATAACCATCCCTATTTCAGCGGGAAATACCCAAAGGCAGCTCGACACAATGGTCGATTTCCAAAGCGAAATCCTAACCTGCACCCCTTCATACGCAGCATATCTCGGAGAGTCAAGGGAAAAGGCAGGAATCTCATTGGACGACATCAATTTGAAGATAGGAATTCATGGAGCAGAAATGTGGACCGACGAGATGAGAAAAAGAATCGAGTCCTCCCTTGGAATCAAAACCCACAACATCTACGGACTGACCGAAGTTATGGGTCCGGGCGTTGCCCAGGAATGCGATGAGCAGAACGGAATGCACATACAGGATGACCACTTCTATCCGGAAATCATCGATTCAGACACCGGCGAGACTCTGGGCTACGGTGAAAAGGGAGAGTTAGTGTTAACTTCACTTACAAAGACCGGAATGCCTATCCTAAGGTTCAGGACAAAGGACTTGACTTCACTCATAGGTGATGAATGCGAATGCGGAAGGACAACAGTCAGGATGACCAGAATCACCGGCAGAAGCGATGACATGCTGAAAATCAAGGGAGTCATGGTCTTCCCATCACAGATTGAAAAGGCACTGCTTAAAGTCAGCGGCATCAGCCCTAACTACATGATTCATGTGACCCGGCCGGACATTCTGGATGAAGTTGAAGTCAAGGTAGAGGCTACAAAAGAGCTGTTCTCAGATGAAATGAAAGAGATGGAAAGGGTCGAAAAGGAAATACAGGCATCCATCAGATCAGAAACCGGACTTAGAGTGGATGTAAGTATTGTCGAACCTGAAACACTTCCAAGAAGCGAAGGTAAAGCTGTTCGTGTAATTGATGAAAGGAATTTTGACTAGGTGATAAAATGGCAGTAAAACAAATATCAATTTTTGTCGAAAACAAAGAAGGAAGAATTAAAAAGGCTATCGACACATTGGCCAAACAGGACATCAACATCCGCGCATTGTCAATTGCCGATACAACAAAATACGGAATCTTAAGACTGATAGTTTCAGACAATGAAAAGGCAATAGAAGCCCTCGAAAAGGATGGCTTTATCGTTAAGGAAAATGAGGTTATTATCTTGGCCGTTCCGGATAAGCCTAACGGACTGAACTCAACATTGGCCGTCTTTGATGAAAAGGGCATTAATCTGGAATATCTTTATGCATTTGTAAGCAGCAAGACAGACGAGGCCATTGTCGTCATGAGGCTGGAAAATATGGAAAAGGCCATCGATGCATTAAATGAAAGCAACGTCAAGATACTGGATACCGAAGACATAAAAGATTTATAGAAAAGATTAACTTCTTTTCTACAACTTATTTTTTTCTTTGATTTCAAGCACTTTTTCTAATGGAACATTGGCTTTTTCAGCAATGCTTTCAGCATCTTCACCAGATTTCAACAAATTCTCAATAATTTGCTCAATACCATCATCTTTTCCATCATTGTACTTGTTCTCACCATATTCATGAATCAAACTCATCCTATCACCCAATAAATCACAAATAATGTTTCGTTCTAAAGGATCTTCCACAAATTTATCCGTTGTTAGCCATACTATTCCAAAAGCTAAATCTTTCTGAGATATTGTCATGTCTTTTAATTTGATTAAAATTTTAAAAACCTTATAAATATACTCAGAAATGTTTTTACCTTTTTTACTCAAAGGCACTAAGGACAATAAGATTATTTCCTTAGCGTCTGGTATTTGGTTATGTTTTAGTTTGTTTTTAACATTATTTATAATTTCATCACTATCCAAATCACCTAAGCTAAAAATCTCATATTTAAAAGTATTAAGCTTGTTAACTCTATACTCGACAATTTTTGAATCTTAAGCAGTGCTTAAAACAGCCAAATTAACTTCCTTATCATTTTTCTTATTTTGGTCAGTGATTGCGACATAGGAATGACCCCTCCTTGAAAAATCATCATCTACTTCAGTACTTTGAAATTCATGGATTAAATTTTCATCATCCAAATCCAAAATCAAATCCGGTTTGAAAAATTTTGGGTCAACATGTCTTAATTCTTTAGTCCATACATTGACCTTTTTAGATTTTTTGCCCAAAAAACCTAAAAGAATACTTGCATCCTCATCAGATACATTTTTAAATAACATATCCTCTTGAAATTCTGCCATAATAACATACCTCCAAGATTTATAGGTAATATTATCAAAATAAGAATATATAAACTTTGATATTAAAATCAAACAATTTCCTTTTAAATACGATGAATCAACGAAAGCAATTTTACGAAGTGGTACAACTTTTTCTTATTTTAGCTAAAAATGAAATAAAAATGAGCAAAAAAAGAAAAAACTAAAAAATTCATATTAAAATAAAGCATGACCAAACTAAACAATACAAAATGATATTAAAATAGCCTAAAATTAACTATTGAACCTAAAATCATTATCAAAAAAAAAGCAAATTGTCTTGTTAAAAAAAATAGTAAAAAGAAAAATACCTAAAATTCTTTCAATAATTTAGATATATCTTCTTTTGAATAACCTAAACGCACGAAAAGGCTTTTCAATGGTTCGTTTTCAGGAATGTTTCCCAATTCTCTCCAGTTTTGGAAATCATTTTTTAAAATACCATTGATTAAAAGCTGGATTGTGATTAAATCATCACTTTTAATTGCGATGAATGCATCTTCATCTTTAAAAATGTTTTCTGGATCAATCAATGTTATTTTACCGGTTCTGTCTTTTTTTACAATAGCATTGTCAATTCTATAAGCCATAATACCACAACTGTTTTAATTAATAATATTTTTGTTTAAATACTATTTAAAATTTAACCTTTGATGGAGCGATACCCACTTTCAATTGCCTTTAGATTCATTTCATGGAATTTAGGTTTGAGGTTGTTTTTCATTGCATCGATGACGGATTCCTTTGTAAGCGGAAACTTGTCATCGGCAGTAACCGCACCCAAAAGAACCATGTTCAAGGACAGAACGCTTCCAGCCTCGATTGCCAGCCTTGTTCCGTCAATAGGAAGCACATGCCTGAAGTTTTCCTTCAGAGTCTTTGTAATGCTGTCAACGCTCGGATATGCCTTGTCTGTTGAAGACGGAACGATAGGATGAGTATTGTAGACAATTTTGGTTTGTGAGTTTGCCTTGTCAAGTCCCCTTATCGTCTCGACCGGCTCGAAGGAAAGCAGCATATCGGCCGCATGATTCGGTATGATTGATGAATCGTATCCTCCTATTTTAAGTTCTGTTGAAACTGATCCTCCCCTCTGGGACATTCCGTGAATCTCGCTCATGACCACATCCAATCCCTGGTTCATTGCAGCCTCTCCTATGATTGTGGAGGTCTTGATGATTCCCTGACCACCTACGCCGCAAATATAAATACAATAATGATTATCCATTCTATCACCTACCTGCCTCTAGGGCGCCGTACTTGCACACCTGTATGCAGACGTTGCATCCGTCGCATTGCGCCTTGTCTATTGTGATTTTTCCGTCGACCTTTGAAATGGCAGGACATGCCAGTTCTTTTACACACTTGTCGCAACCGTTGCAGTTGCCTTCAACGAAATTTACCGGAGGCTTTTTGGCCAGACCTTTGATTAAAGTACATGGTGCCTTTGATATGATTACTGCAGTGTCATCCCTTTTGAACGCTTCCACATAGGTCTTCACGACCTGGTCCAGGTTGAACGGATTTATTACGCGAACATAATCGCATCCGCAGGCAAGTGCCAATTTACGGATTGACACTTCAGGGGCCTCGTCGCCCATACCATCGATTGGAATTCCAGGGTTCGGCTGGCCACCTGTCATCGCAGTGATTCTGTTGTCCAGAACAGTTAAAACGAAATTATGCTTGTTGTGAACCGCATTTATCAATGGCGAAACTCCACTGTGGAAGAATGTTGAATCCCCAATGAAGCTTGCAACCTTCTGGTCCGTTGAAACTGAAAATCCACAGCCATCACCTACGCTTGATCCCATTGACAGTAAATAATCGGCGGCATTGTATGGCGGATTGATTCCCAGCGTGTAGCATCCGATGTCTGATGCGAATATCACGTCGTCCGGGGTCAAGCCCAGCTCCTCGATTGCAAGGTTTATTCCATAATACATTGCCCTGTGAGGGCATCCTGCACACAGCACGGGTGCACGTGAAGGAATATCCTCCTGCAGCTTTTCAAGACCTGAAGAGTAGCTGACATCTCCCCCTTCATAGAAGTTCAGGACCTTGTCCATTCCTTCGCCGACAATATCTGAGTTGAACTCATGGTAAAGAGGGAATGTTCCATCCAATTTACCATGGACGATTACATCAAGGTTTGTGGCACCGATTGCCGCAAAGACATCCCTTTCGATTATAGGGTCGACTTCCTCGACTATGAACACCTCATCCAAATCCTCCAGGAATTCCACAACCCTATCCTTTGGGAAGGGATATGAGAATCCTAATTTGAGAATGTTGACATCGAGATTGTTGAACTTGACGATGTCATGGGCATAGTTGTAGGCACTGCTTGATGCTATAAGTCCGTATGCCTTATCATCTGTAAATTTGATTTCGCTATTGAATTCACTTTTGTTTGCAATATCTTCAATCTTGTGAATCTTATCCCACAGCCTTATGTGCATGTCTCCCGCAAATGCAGGCACCGGAACATATTTTGAAGGGTCCTTGTTGAAGTGGCCCCTCTTCCAGTGGTCATCACCCTTTGATGAGTTGTCCTTGACATCACCAAATTCGACTACTCCCCTCATGTGGGATACACGGGTTGTCGTTCTCACAATCACCGGCAGGCCGAACTCCTCGGACAGGTCAAATGCATACTTTACCATATCCTTTACTTCCTGGCAGTTTGACGGCTCAAGAATCGGCACGTTGGCAATCCTTGCATAGTTACGTGTGTCCTGCTCGTTTTGTGATGAAAAGAGTGACGGGTCATCTGCAGACAGTATCACCATTCCTCCGGTCACACCGGAGTATGCGGTGGTCATGAAAGAGTCTGCAGCAACGTTCATTCCAACATGCTTCATGAAGGTGAATGACCTCAGACCAGAAGCCGCTGCAGTAGCTGCAACCTCCATGGCAACTTTTTCATTTGTGGAAAACTCAAAATAGATATTGGCATCCTTGGCCAATACTGACAATACATTTCCAATTTCTGATGAAGGAGTTCCGGGATAAGTGGCAGCAATGGAAACTCCTGCCTCTACCAATCCTCTAACGGCAGCCTCATTTCCAAGCAAAAACTGCTTTTCACCGGATGCTCCTGTGACTAATTCATTTAGATTCATTATTTTTTCCTCAAAATTATCATTAATAACAATATATTATATAGTACATTAAACTATAAATATATATTATTATGTTTTATATGCTTACAATATTGGGGATAAGATAATGATTAAAGTTTATGTTTCTAGATTCAATAGGGAAACTGACACAGAACCTCATTTGGAGTGTTATGAAATAGAACAGACACCCCATATGAAAGTTCTTGACGCCTTGCAGGCCATCAATGAAAAGTATGATGCAGACATCAGTTTTCAAAGCTCATGCAGGGCAGGCCAATGCGGATCCTGCGGCATCCTGTTTAAGGGAAACGGTGCACTGGCATGCCAAAAGGAAATCAAGGACGGAGCAATCATTGAACCTCTCCGGTTTCCGGTCATCAAGGATTTGATAGTTGACAGGTCAAGCATCGAAGCCAAGGTCAAGGATTTGGAGCTGTCGCTTCACTGCGACCACAAATGCGAGGAGCTCGAAACCGGCATTACCAAAGAGGACTCAAAGGAAACCAAAAAGGTGAGAAGCTGCATCGAATGCTATTCCTGCTATTCAACATGCCCTGTCGTCAACATCGCAACAGAAGAGTTCGGCGGGCCGTACCTCATGAGATACATCAGGAAATTCGAGTCAGACCCGAGGGATGACTTTGACAGGCTTAAGGAAGCCTTGGATGACGGACTGTACAACTGCACCAGCTGCGGCAAATGTCTGGCGGTATGCCCTAAAAACATCAACACATTCGGCGATGCCATTGAAAAGATGAGGGCAATTGCGGTGGCCAACGGTTCAGGGCCATTGCCTGAGCATGTGGCGTTCAAGGAAAACATCATGAAAAGCGGAAGGTCCGTCACAACCGACAAGCCGTCATTCATCGAGGAGGCCGAAAACGAGACAGGTTCCAAGATTGCCTTCTTTACCGGATGCATGGTTGACTACAAGTTCCCTGAAACCGGCCATAAGCTGGTCAAGATTCTTAAGGAAAACGGCATTGACATCGACGTTCCCGAAGGCCAAGTCTGCTGCGGTTCACCACTTCTTAGAACCGGCCAGACCGATCTGGTCCAGGAGCTTGTCGACAAGAACAAGGAAGTCTTCAAGGACTACGACACTGTCATCACAATCTGTTCAGGCTGTGGGGCAACCCTGAAGAACAACCACCCAGAATTCGGCTCAAAACTGAATGTGATGGACATCAGCGAGTTTCTGGTGGACAAGCTTGATGCCTCAAAACTGAAAGAACTGGACATGAAAGTCACATACCATGACCCTTGCCATTTGGGCAGAGGCCAGGGCATCAAGGACCAGCCAAGGGAAATCATTGAAATGATTCCCGGCGTCGAGCTTGAAGAGATGCTGTACCCTTGCCAGTGCTGCGGAGCGGGTGGCGGAATAAAATCCGGAAAGCCTGAAATCGCAATGGACCTCTCAAAGTCAAAGGCAGAGATGATTAAGGATACCGGTGCAGAAGCAGTGGTTACAATATGTCCGTTCTGCAAATTGAACGTGCAGGACGGTTTGGATGCCATCAGCTGTGAAGACATCAAATGCATGCATTTATTAGAATTATTAGATAAGGCTTATGAATAATTGAATTAGGAGTTGATTAAAATAGGAGATGCTGCCGTAAGTGAAGAGAAAGTGGTTGAAACCACGACAATGGCTTCACCCGAAAGTAAGGAAGAAAGCAAAACCGAAAAGGAATCAACTTCAACAAAAAAATCAAAACCGAAAACCCAGTCCAGAGGAAGCGCACGTGCAAAGCTCATAAGAGAAAAGGAAGAAGAGGAAATCAGCCTCTTTAAAGAGAACTTATACATCGTTTTTGTGGAGTGCGAAACTCCCGGAAACATCGGCTTTCTTGCAAGGACAATGGCAAACTTCGGACTGAAGAACCTGGTATTAATCAATCCCCCGAAATTGACGAATGAGGCATACTATCAGGCCACACACGGCAAATACATTGTAGAGAATGCCAAGATTTATCCTACACTGGACGATTTCTACCAGTCCCAGAGGATTGACTTCAAGGTCGCTTCAACCGGAATGGCCGGAGGAAGCTATAACCTGTCAAGAATCCCGATAAGGCCTGAAGAGCTTGGAAAGACCATGAACGTTTCAAATAAAATAGCAATATTATTTGGAAGGGAAGGAGACGGACTTTCAAATAAGGAAATCGGCGACTGCGACATCTGCGTATCGATTCCAACAGACCCCACCTATCCTGTCATGAACATCTCCCATGCGGCTGCAATAATATTCTATGAGCTGTTTAAAAACAAGCATGACTATAGGGTGGAAGGCCTTAACGAAAGCAGCGATTTGGAAAAGAAGTATCTGGTAAAGGACATGGAGGAACTGATTGATTGCCTGGACATTCCCGAGCACAAGAAAAGAAACGGCCTCAAGACATTCAACAACATCGTTTCAAGGGCATTCATAACAGGACGAGAGATACATACCATGAAAGGTATATTAAGACGATTGAAAAATAAGATTGGTGAACAATGAGACGACCTAGAGTAGTGGATTTCAGCAGATTCATCCTCAAATACATATTCAACTGGAGATTCAGGATAGCTGAATTCACTAAAAAATCAAAGATATACAAAAGATTCATCGACAAGTTTCTCTTTGAAGATGATGAAATCATTGTCATACCAAATACCATAAACATCAATCAGAAGATAGAATCCGAAGGCTCCGAGTTTCTGCCAACCGAAATTATAAAAGAGGTCATTAAACGTTGCGACGATATTGTTTTGATGAACACCTGCCTTTGCAGAAGCTCAAACGACTGTCAGGATTATCCTCAAGACATCGGATGCATTTTCCTTGGACCGACTTCAAGAAAAATCCCAAAACATGTCGGCAGAAAGGCCACTGTTGAGGAAGCCCTGGCGCAGGTTGACAGAGCAGATGCCGCCGGTTTGAGCCACATTATCGGAAGGAACAAGATTGATACTGTTTGGATGAATATCCATCCGGGAAAGGGGCTTTTGACAATATGCCACTGCTGTCCGTGCTGCTGTCTTTGGAAAGTCTATCCGAATCTGGATGATGAGATAAGCGACAAGCTGGAAAGGCTTGACGGTGTCAGCGTCAAGCTTCATGAAGAAAACTGCAGAATGTGTAAGAAATGCCTGGATGAGGTCTGCATGTTTCAGGCCATCGGCATGAAAGACAATAAGATTACTATTGATTATGATATATGCAGAGGCTGCGGCCTTTGCGTCAATACATGTAAATTCGGCGCCATTACGATTGACTACACCGACGAAACCATAGACAATGTGGTCAACAGAATGGAAGACCTGATTGAAATTAAAGAATTATAGAATTATTTGTGTGAAAATATGGCAATTTTAAGTGACAAGACTATAAAGGAATATTTAAAGGAAGGCAAAATTGGATTTGACCCTTTGACAGATGAAAAGCAGATACAGCCATCCTCCATTGACATGAGACTGGGGGATGAGTTCAAGGTATTCAAGGTGATTAGAAAGCCTTACATCGATCCGGACGACGAGGAGGACCTCGCATCCTATATGGAATCAACGATTGTGCCTGAAGGCGAAGCGTTCATAATCCATCCGAACGAATTTGCCCTAGCCACCACACTAGAATATGTCAAATTACCTGATGACATCGTTGCAAGAGTGGAAGGCCGCTCAAGCATGGGAAGGTTAGGCGTTACAATGCACGTTACGGCAGGCTTCATCGATCCAGGATTTGAAGGCAGGATTACCTTGGAGATATCCAACATCGGTTCAATGCCGGTGGCACTGTATCCTGGCCAAAGAGTATGCCAAATTGTTTTTGAAACAATGACCACACCTTCCGAGTTGCCTTATGGACACCCAGAAAGAAACAGCAAGTACATGGGCCAGACCCGCCCTGAAAGCAGCAGAATTAAATTAGACTATGAACTGAAAAAAGATTAGGAGATAACGTTTATGAATCACGATAAAATGTCAAATGTCAGCGCGAAAAGAGGATTTTTATGGCCATCTTTTGAAATATACTCCGGAGTGTCCGGATTCACCGACTACGGACCGCTTGGAGCAAGCCTGAAGAACAACATCATGCAGAAATGGAGAAAGCAGTACGTTTCAGGAGAAGGATTCTATGAAATCGAAGGCCCTACCGTAATGCCTAAAGAGGTTTTAAAAGCATCAGGACATGTCGACAACTTTACCGATCCTATGTGCAAATGTGAAGCTTGTGGAGAGGTATTCAGAGCAGACCACATCATCGAAGAGGTAATCGGAGAGGACGTGGAAAGCCTTGAAAACGAGGAACTTGACCAGATTGTAATCGACAACAATATCGTCTGTCCGGAATGCGGAGGAAAGCTGTCCAACATCTGGAACTACAACCTGATGTTTAAAACAGAAATCGGTGCCAAAGGAGATAAGGTGGGCTACATGAGGCCTGAAACGGCACAGGGAATTTTCATTCTCTTCAAACGTCTCGAAAGGTTTTTCAGAGGAAAATTGCCGTTTGGTGCAGTCCAGCTAGGAAAGGCATACAGAAATGAGATTTCACCAAGGCAGGGTGTAATCAGGCTCAGGGAATTCACACAGGCCGAAGCTGAAATCTTTTTAAACCCAAAGGACAAGACACACCCTAAATTCTCACAGATTGAAGATGTGGTATTGCGCCTGAACTCACAGGAAGTGCAGGAAAAGAATCTGGAGCCTTTGGAAATAACCGCACGTGAAGCGTTGGACAAAGGCATCGTAGCAAATGAAATGCTGATCTATCAGCTATACCTTGCCCGCAAGTTTTTAACCGAAATTGGAATTCCTGAAGATGTCTTGAGGTTCAGACAGCACCTCGCTGGAGAGATGGCACACTATGCCCTTGACTGCTGGGATGTTGAAGTTCTAACAGACAAATACGGATGGGTTGAAATCATCGGAATTGCAGATAGGGGCGACTATGACCTCACATCACACTCACAATACAGCAATGACGAACTGAACGTATTCGTCGAATATGATGAGCCTAAAAAGGTCCAAAAGACCATTGTCAAACCTAACCTGTCCAAATTCGGACCTATATTCAAGGGAGATTCACCAAAGGTCAAACAGGCCATTGAAGAGGCCGATATAAATGAAATTAAGGATGCCCTTGAAAAGGACGGCAAGTTCACCGTTGAACTGGACAAGGCCTATGAGGTTACAGAAGACCTGCTCATCTTTGAGGATATCGAAGAGGAGATAACCGGTGAAAAGATAGTTCCCCACGTCATTGAGCCTTCATTCGGTATTGACCGCATAACCTATTCAGTGCTATTGCATTCATTTGCCGAAACAGATGAAAAAGACTACTTCAAATTCGACAAGTCAGTGGCTCCGGTGCAATTGGGAATATTCCCTCTTGTAAACAAGGAAGGCCCTCGTGAAATAGCTCAGGAATTGACAGAAACCCTAAGAATGGCAGGATTTACTGTCGAATATGATGCTACTGGAACAATTGGCAAAAGATATGCGAGAGCTGATGAAATTGGAGTTCCTCTTGCCGTTACAGTGGACTTCGATACATTGGAAGACAACCAGGTCACAGTAAGGGACAGGGACAGCGAAGCCCAGGAAAGAATCCCTATTGCAGACTTGAAGGATTACCTGGAAAATTATTATAAATGAGTTCAAACTCATTTATTTCTCTTTTTGAAGTTTTTAAACAGATTATTGGCCCATCTTAATGAATCCCTGTTTCTGGAAGTCACGAGCCTGTTTTGATCAAACTGCCCGTTTTCCTTGAAAAGGCCCAGAATCATCATCTTGTCAGTGACAATCAGAAGGAAGTTGTTCTTACCCTTAAAGGATGACAGGTATTCTGATTGCGATTTCTTTTCATAGATTTCATAGACCTCATGGGAAGCCATGATTTCAACATGCTTGCCCTTTTTCACCAGATAATTCAGCTGCTTGTTGAAATTGAGGTGATAGAAAGGAAGAACGCAACGCACCCTATTTGCATCGCTCAGAGCATCTTCAATGAAATTATAGATCTTATATGCATCGATGCCACCCGATTCCAACAGACTTGAATGATCAAGCATATACAGTTCATTTATGGATTGTTCAGGAATCCTACTAACAACATGTCCTTCAATCATGTTGAAAAATCTATTCAATAGATTTACAACATCTTTAAGTTCCAGGACATGCCTCATTATCACTTTAAGAGAGTTGGACAGATAATACTTGTTGGATTCGCGGTAGACAAATTCCTTAAGTTCCAATCCGTGGATTGTGCTAGAAATGGAACTGTAGCTTAACCGGGTGAAATCCGCCAGGTCCTTCATGTTCTGAGGCTTTTCAAACAATGCAGCCAATATCTTCAATCTTATGATGGAATTTGCTGCGAACTTAACGTCTTCGGACACATAATCATAGTTTTCGAGATAGTTCTTATTTTCATTCACGATAATCACCTATGTGGTATTACTTACAAGAGTATTTTTATTACTGAAAAATATAAAATCTCTTGAAGTGAACAAATGCTAAAAACCGCACTTGCAAAAACTTTATAAATGAAAAAATTTTTAGATATTTTTTTAAATTATGAAAAATATACTAAAAGCAAGTAAATATTCACAAAGGGATAACCATGATAGACACACATATGCATGCTGATGCAAGAAGCGGAGAAGACTTTAGGGAAATGTATCTGGCCGGAATCGACTGCGCAATAACCTGCAGCTATTATCCATACAAGATTCCCCAGGACATCGTATTGTTGAATCATCTAAACAGGATTCTTGAACTGGACACCAAAAGGGCTGCGGAATACGGGCTTGAGTTGAAGGTCGCCCTCGGAATCCATCCGACAAACTCAAATGTGAAGCCTGATGCAATCTTTGAAAGCCTGTATAGATGGATTGAAGCAGACCAAATCATTGCCATAGGAGAGATAGGCCTTGAGGATTTGACTGACAATGAAATCGACATCTTCAAAAGGCAACTGGACATAGCCGACGAAACCAAGTCAAAGGTAATCATCCATACGCCAAGGAAAAACAAATCAGAAGTCCTGAAAGTGATTCTTGATATCCTTCCGCAGCATATCGATGAAAGCCAGGCAGTAGTTGACCACATCAATCCACATGTCATTGGAGATGCCATTGATTCCGAGTGCATGCTGGGCCTGACCGTGCAGCCCCAGAAAATGGACAAGTTTGAAGCGATATCCATTTTAGACGAATACGGCTTTGACAGATTTCTGTTGAACAGTGACATCAGCAACAAGGAATCCGACCCCCTTTCAGTTCCAAAAACCGTCCGTGAGCTTGAAAGGCAGGGATACAATAAAAGCGAAATCGAAAAGGTCTCAAGCGAAAACGCAAAGAAATTCTTCATGATATAATGAACATAATTGAAAAGCTCCCCATTCCAATTTCAGGATTGATTCTTGCGACATTGTCCCTCGGCAATCTGCTCCATGACATTCATCCCTATTTAAGATATGCCTTTGGAGGGATAGGAACTTTGATTTTAATTCTGATGATATTGAAAATCGTTTTATATCCCCAAAGCATAAGGGAGGACTTTAAAAATCCCATCATCCTCAGCAGTTCAGGGACATTTACCATGAGTTTGATGATTCTATCTACATATCTTGTATCATTTATGTCAAGTATTGCATATGCCATATGGATAATTGGAATTGCCCTTCATATTATGCTAGTTATCTACTTCACATACCATTTCGTAATACGTAAATTTGATATTTCAACAGTCTATCCTACATGGTGGATAGTCTATGTCGGAATAACCATGGGTGCAATCACAGCCCACTTCCACGGGATTCACGAAATGGACTTCATATTCTTCATCATCGGATTTTGCGGAATGCTGGCATCCACCCCGTTGGTGCTGTACCGGGAGTTCGTTTATAAGCAGATTCCCGACCAGAACAAGCCTCTGACATGCATCTTCACTGCACTTTTCAGCATATTGATTTTCGGATACCTCAATTCCACCCAATACATTTCAAATGAATTTGTCTTTGGCCTATATTTGATAGCTTGCCTGTTCTACCTGTTTTCATTATATAAGCTCATAAGCTACAGACATCTGGACTTCTACCCAAGCTTTTCGGCATTCACGTTTCCATTCGTAATAAGCGCACTTGCCACAAAAGGGATTGCGGGCAAGGTCATCTCAAATATCATGCTGAATGACATTCTGATTTTCGAAACAGTTATGGCAACAGTTCTGGTAACCTATGTGCTGATTAAATATGCACAATTCTTAAAAAATAGTTAAAAAGTAGAGATAACTCTACTTATCCTTTGTTAAGCACTTTAACTTTCTTAGGAGATATGATAATCAGGTTCTTGTCTTCACTGCGTGCAAGCAACAATGCCTGAGCGTTGTATTTTGATCTCATCATATTGATTTTATCCTTAGCCAATTTAAAGTTAGGAGCACTTTCCCTTTCCAAAAATGACAGATCAACAATGACAGGATTATTCTCACCAAGCACCTGATCCACAACATAATTAATGTCATCGATTGTTTTTGGCCTGATTAAAACGATTTCATAATATGACTGTTCCGGAATGATTACAACATCATCAAAATCATCATAAACGGGAGTTGGCCTTGAATTAGGGACTGTAGGATTTGGTTGCGTTTTAGGAGTTGGCCTGTACTGCTGTTGAGGAGGTGCCTGTGGCCTATTGAAATCTTCTTTAGGTTTTATAATGTCACGAATAGAATCCATAACGCTTGGTCCGTTTTTCTGTGCACTGCCTGATTCCGTTTCTTCAAATCCCAAACTTCTTTTTAAATCATCTGTGAAACTCATTTAAATTACTCCTCTAAATATTCAAAAATAGCATCTAACAGTTTGGAAGCCCCATTTTTGTAGACATCTTCTGCAGGTAGATTGTATGTATCCTCAAAGTATTCAGGACACATGTCCAAACTGGCATTCTTAAGATTGATTGACAGACCCACGACTTTTGTCGGTTCAACAGCTTCAATAGCTCTAATCTCTTCTTCAATTCCTTTAGGTTCTCTGTAAGGGTGATTAGGCCTGTGTCCCACAATGACCGCATCAGGAGCAGCACCAATAAGGATTGCTGCTGAAAGGCCTCTTGGATGAGGGTTTCCGTTTTCGGTCAGGCTGGACTGGCCTTCAATGAAAATTATATCTGGTTTTTTGGTTTCTTCAACATATTTAATGGCAGACAATACTGCTGATGGTACATCCATTGCAGACAGGCTTCCTGCCCTAAAGTTAAAATCAGTTGGTTCTTCAAGTCCCATTTCGTCAGTGGAAATGATTGCAGGATTCAATCCTCGTTCTATACTAGCTATACCTAGCATTTTTGTGGTCGTCCTTTTACCGCATTCCTGTGATGTTCCTCCAACGAAAATCACCGGTGCCTTAGGGGTATAGGATATCTTAGGTAAAACTTCACATGATTTTTTAGGGGCAATGCCGGCAATCTTTTCAACAACATCAAGTCTAGGACCTATTTCTTTAATGACAAGGTTTTTTGAATCAGCAAATCTCTTTAATGATAAATTTTCACCAATGGACAGTGATCTAAATGAAGTAACCACGTTCAATCCTGCGTCAATTGCCTGAACGGCATACTTCAATGCTGCACCTTCAGCACCAATCGGCAACATTATGACAAGTGATTTGGCATCAGGTGCTCCTTTCAAACACTCCTCAAGACTGCCTGATACGACTTTACCGCAGAACTGTTTTCCTTGCTTTTTGACATTGTCATCGATGTATCCCACGGTTTCAATACCTTCGAGATTGGAGAATTTCTCTCCTCCACCTCCGCAACCAACGACAATGAACGGATTTAAATCCTGAATATCTTTTACTGATTTTACTGAACACCCCTATCCTATAATTTATAACTTATAACTAATAATCTAATTTATTATCATAACTTTTCGAATAAATTTTTTAAAAAAATGTTATTACTATTAATTATAATTTTTTTCATTTATAAAGTATAATGTTTTTTAAGTTAAAATTACATATACTATAGTAATTACAAAAAAATTTTAAGGAGAAAAGTAACATGAGAAAGCCTTATGTTATACTAATCGGAAGTGCATCAGGTATTGGAAAATCAACCATAGCGGCAGAACTTGCCAAAGCATTAGATATAAAGCATTTAATCGAAAGTGATTTTTTAAGAGCAGTAGTTAGGGGAATAATCGGCAAGGAATATGCTCCAGCACTGCACAGCTCATCCTATGATGCATACAAACACATCAGAAACAAGAACCGGTACACAAGCTATGACGAGCTGATTGCCGCTGGCTTTGATGACCATGCATCATATGTCATTCCGGCAATAGAAAAGGTCATCCAGAGGGCGATCACGGATTTCGATGACATCATCATCGAAGGGGTCCATCTGGTTCCGGGCCTGATCAACATTGACCAGTTCAGGGATTATGCAGACATCTACTTTTTCGTTTTGAGCTCAGATGAGGAATCCCACAAGGAAAGATTCGTAAAAAGGGCCGTTCAGATTCACAGAGGAGGAAAACAACTTGATTTCTTCAGGGAAAACAGGATTATACATGACCACCTCCTTGAACAGGCCAAAGAGAATGGCGTGCATATAATCAATGCGGAATCAATCGACAGGACCCTGGAAAAAATATTGTCTGTCATCAACAAGTCCTGCACCACCGTCAAGCTAATAAACAGCGTCGACGAACTTGAGGATGTCATTGACATCATAATCAACAGGAACAATGGAAGCATCGAAAAGATTACCTATAACATCAAGGGATTCTCGGAGCCACTTATTAGAAATGCAGTGATTTCAGACAGCGAATCAGCCAACAGGTTCCTTGATAATTTGAGTGAAGACAAAGACAAAAAGAATGATTTGGAGGAATTATACAAATTGTCCGAATACAGACAGACAACTATCTGCGCCTCCAATAAGGAAAAGCTTGACAGGATAGTTGAAGAATTAAGAGATAAGAGGTATGTTTTAAATGAATGATGAAACGATTAATGAAATGACAATCAAATGTCCTGCATGCGGTGTTGAAGGTGTTGCAAAGTCCATCATGAAGGAAATCGAGATACCTCATTTCGGAAAGGTGATGGAAACGACCATACAATGCCCATCATGCGGATTCAAGCACTCCGACATTATCGCATTGGAGCAGAATGACCCTGCAAAGTATGTGCTTGAAATAAACAAAAATAATCTCTCCGTGAGAGTGGTCCGCTCACAGTCCGCCACCGTCATCATTCCCGAAATCGGCGTGAAGGTTGAGCCCGGCCCAAAATCCGAAGGATATGTCACAAATGTGGAAGGAGTACTCACCCGTTTTGAAAGCGCAGTCAAAAAGGCATTGAACTTGTTTGATGATGAAGAATCTCAAAAAAACGCAAAAGATACCCTGAATAAGATTCAGGAACTTAAAAAAGGAAACGGCACTGCCACTCTAATCATACTTGATCCGTTCGGACAGAGCAATATAGTCAGTGAAAATGTTGAGATTCTAGAAATTCCAGATGAGGAATTGCGAGATTTAAAAACAGGTTTCAGTCATATAGAAGAAAATTAAAAAGAAGAAGTTTATTCTTCTTCGTCTTCTTCATCGTTTGCTGAAAAGCTGACAAAGCTGTCCTCTTCAGCAACATCTTTTAATTTTAGGGTTCTTTGAACATCCATTGCCAATGCATTACAGTCAGCCTTGATAGCTTCCAAATGCAATAGGATTCTTTCTTTTTCCTGGTTGATTCTTTCGATGTTGGTGTATGGGTAGATTGATTCCTTAAGCATTTCGTATTCGATTGTAGTGTATGGATATTCGTTCAATTGTTTACATACGTTCTTTAACACTTCGCCTAAGAATATGTTCATTTCCACTTTTACCCTTTCACGAATCATCTTGTCATCATCGAGATTTTCTTTCATCAACCTGACGACTTCAGCTTTAGCGAAAGGTAATTTTTCATCTAAATCTTCTTCAATAATTTCAGAATTTTCACCGAATTCTTCTTCAGCCATAAATTACACCTCTTTCGATTAATTAATAATATTGAGTTAATTACAAACTTTTAAAAAAAATTATAATTACACCAATATCTAATTAAACATTTATTGGAAGTTTTATATAAAGGTTTTGATTATTTTAAAGAATCGGACGATTATTCGACCGTTTTTTTCATCAACATGTAAAATAATTTATCGTGAAATCAATAATTTTGATAGTTGAAGAATTTTGAAAAATCGTTTTGGAAAAAATAAAAATAGTAGCAAAAATGCTACTTTAATCTATTTTTTCTTTGAGATGCCCTTGCCCCAAAATGCTATCGAAAGCATCAGGCAAATCATCAATACCGCAATCGGATTGGCGGTCGGATGGATTTCAGGAACGCTTTTTATTACATTTCCATCAAATTCATCCCCTGAAGGATTTGACACGTCATTCAATGGCTTTTCAGTCACATTGACAATGACTGAATCCTTATTGTTGGATTTGTCATAGTCGAAGGTATCGCTTGTTACCCTGACGGTATTCCTAACCATTCCCTCGCCTGTTGCAACGACTTTTATTATCAGCTTTGCTGACTGGCCGTTGGCTAGGTTTGCGATTGTCCAGATGTTGGTGAACCTATTGAACCTGCCCTGATTTGCCTTAAATGATTTCAGCTTCAGTAGATCATCCAATATTTCGCTTACCTTAACATTTCGTGCAGCATCCGGTCCATTGTTGACAACTTCAATCACATACTCAATTACGTCACCGACACGGTAGTGGGATTTGGAAACCCTTTTGGTTACTGACAAATCGCTGGTGGGAGCAACATGAATTGACTTCTCTGCCCTGTTATTGGATTTATCCAAGTCCAGTTCGTCTGCCCAGACTTCAGCGACATTTCTGAAATCGCCTGTTTTTGAAACCCTGCAGATTATTACTATTGACTTTGACTCGCCGACACCCAATCTTGAGATTTTCCATATGTTATTTGAGTAGTCTCCGTTTGATTTGACAAATTCCAAACCCTTCGGTAGAACATCTCGAACGACAACGTTGTTCGCTGCATTGGGACCGTTGTTTGATACGGTCAATGTCCATCTGACAAGTTCGCCATATTTAGCATTTGGATTGTCGACTGACTTTTCGATTGCCAAGTCTGCAATAGGCCTGACATTGATTGAGTCATCGTCATGATTGTTGGACATGTTCCAGTCATATTCCCTGGATGTGGCCTTGACGCTGTTGATGATTTCGCCTAGCTTATCTGAAACTGTGGTTATATTTAGATAGACCACATCACCAGTATCCAATGAGCCGATATCCCAAACATCATCCTCATAGATTCCATTGACAGACCCATATCCTGTGAGAACCAATCCGTCAGGCAGGATATCCTCCAATATCACCTCGGTTGCATTGTCCGGACCGTTGTTCCTTACGCTAATCATCCATGTAACCTCATCGCCGAATAGAGGTTCATTATTGCTGACCTGAATCAATGCCTGCAGGTCAACCGCCAATGGGACATCAACACTTTCATTATCCTTATTGTTGCTTTCATTGTAGTCATGTTCATTTGCCTGGATTGTTGCCAGGTTCATGATTCTTCCTGTTCTGTTGACCCTGCATATTATTTCAAGTGTTTGAAGTTCTCCATTTTCCAGACAACACATTCCCCAAATGCCATTATCATAAAATCCTTTTGTGGCAGTGTAGTTTATCAGCACCATGCCTTCCGGCAATTGGTCTTCAACATAGATGTCTGTTGCCTTGTCAGGCCCATTATTTGAAATAACCAATGCCCATTTAACCAAATCATTGTAATTTGGAGAAGAATTGTTCACCAGTTTTGTTATGGATACGTCAGCAGCCTTCTCGACATCAATCGTTTCATTGGCAACGTTGTTGGTTAGATTGTAATCGTATTCTGTAGCATTGACGGAAACGATGTTTTGAATCAAGCCTGTTGCATTCACCAGACATTCGATGTTCAATACAAACGATTCTTCAACATCCAATTCGTCAATGAACAATATTCCGGAAATAGGATCATAATCCCCCAAGCTATCGTCGCCAATCCAGACCAATGCATCAGGAAGCAGGTCGCTGACTGTCACATTATGGGCCACATCGGGACCATTGTTTATGACTTCGACTGTCCATGTCACAATATCTCCGAAGTCGGGATTTGAATCGCTTACGGATTTTGCAACCGAGAGATCGGATGCAGGATTGACATGAATCGGCTCTTCATCCTCATTGTTTGTCAAATCAAAGTCATAGTTATCTGATGTGACATTGGCATAATTAATGAAGTTTCCGGTAGCTTCCACCAATGTCAATATTTCAACAGTTACGGTTTCGCCGACCCCGATGCTATCGATGGTGAATACATCATCACTGTAGTTTCCTTTAGCGAGAATTGAATCCACGTATGTGAAGCCATCCGGAAGCATGTCGACAACTCGAACATTTTTTGCAATGTCCGGACCGCTGTTTGAAATCTCCAATATCCATTTCACCAAATCGTTGTAGTTTACTCTGCTTGCATTAACCGTCTTGACAATGGCCAAATCGCTTGAAGGGTCTACAAATATCCTTTCGCTGTCATTGTTGTTTGTTTCGTCGTAGTCGAACTCGGATGCATTGACAGACACCATATTTTCAATCATGCCCGTGCCGTTCACGATGCAGACAATGCTTATGGCTACCTTTTCGCCCTTCTTTAGAGTTCCGACATTCCAAATTCCCGAATCGGATGAATAATCCTGATTTGAATCAACATAAACCAATGATTTTGGAAGCAAATCGAACATCACCACATCATGGGCAGTATCCGGACCGTTGTTGGATATCTCTATTGTCCATATGATGCGGTCCCTATAATTCGGAGAGACATCAGAAACGCTTTTAACGACTGCCAGATCGCTTGCAGGATTTACAGGCAGTTCCCTTTCAGCATGGTTATTTTCCATGTTTTTGTCAAATTCATTGGAAGTCACATTGACTTCATTGACAATGGTTCCGGTCGCATTGACAACGGTGGTCATCTGGAATGTGAATGTTTCGCCGACCTTCAAATCTCCAATTGCCAATATTCCGGTTTCAGGATTGTATTTGCCGTTGGCAGTAGTGTTTATCAAAATCAGCCCTTCAGGTAAAACGTCGACCAGCGTGACATTGGTCGAATCGTTTGGGCCGTGATTTGTAACGGTGACTGTCCATATCACCACATCCTCGAAATTGGCGACATCCTTGGAGACTGACTTTTTGACTTCATTGTCAACATTTGGGATGACCGTGAATGTTGTTGCATTTGCTATGGCCTTGTAGTAGGTATCCTCCTGATGCCTTGCTGAAACATAATATTTTCCAGGCTTCAGATTGTCCAGATTTACTGCAATTTCGCCCAGATAGCTTGTATGTCCGACTTCATTGTAAACAATGGTGCCGTCCTCATGCTGGATGGAAAGCAATACATTGATGTTGTACTCACGGCTGTCCTGGTACAGTTCTCCAGTATCAGTAGCGCCGGAGATAGGATATTCCCCATCTATCACTATATTGGCATTTCCGGCAGCATTGTATATCGCATTTGAAACCGCCAGATTGTCATAATCCGCAATGTTGTTTCCTCCAAAGAGAGTTACGTTCACATGCTCTGTATCGCCGTAATATATGTCTTCGGCACGAACCGGCAACCAATAGACCCATGCCTGATTCTGATAGAGCTCATTATTTTCCAATGTGAGCTTTTCGCCTGACTCGTCGTAATAGATTGCACTGCCGTTTCTTGCGGTATTGAATCTGAAGGAATTGTACTTGATTAATGCCTGTGAGCTGTCAACATAGATTGCACCACCCAGTCCGTCATCGATTTTGGCCGCATCAGGAATTGCCTCATTAGCTATGAATGAGGAATCCTCAATCAGAGTATTCTTGCCTTCGATATAGACCGCTCCACCGTCCATATTGGCAACGTTTGAATTGAAAACGGAATCTTTGATGGTAACATCCTCTGCACGGACATAGATGGCACCGCCCTTTTCAGTTACATTATTGTTCTTGAATTTTGAATCTTCAATCCTGATATTCAGACCGTTCGCCTGTATTGCACCTCCGTTTGGAGCCTCATTGCCATCGAAATTGCAGTCTATTACTGCCAATTCCATATAATCGTATAGCCATCCTGTTGAAAGCGCACCGCCATAGATGCTGGCGGAATTGTTTATGAATGTGCAGTTTTTGATTTCACCGGATGCGTGGAATGTCAATGCACCTCCCTCATCGGCGAAGTTGTCAATGAAAAGGCAATTCAGATAGACTGTTCCATCTCTTACACAGCCCGCACCACCATGGGAAGACTGTTCAGTACTGATTGCACTGTTGTTGCGAAATACACAGTTTATTACCTTTGCATTGGATCCCGGCTCATCCATACCGACCTGTATCGCTCCTCCATAAGTCGATAGCTTTGACTTGACCCAGTTGTCTTCGAAGATACAGTTTCTAACTTCCGAATCCCTTCCGTAGACCCCCAGTGCTGCGCCACGGGAGAACTCCTCCAAATCTTCATAATATCCGGAATTCCTTCTGAACTGGCAGTTGTCGACGATGGTTCCTGAAGCGGTGTCAAGATCGTATTTGGTATTGAGAGCACTTCCCTTATTTGCATGATTGTCTTCGAATATGCAGTTTTCGATATGGACGTTCTTTGCATGAATGATTACGGCAGATCCAATCTCTGCCTCACCGTTTATGAATTTCAGATTTCTGAGCACAGTGCCTGCGCCATTTTCCATGATTAGAAATGCATATGACTGATGATCCCCGTCAAGCGTTGCACTGTCTTCTGCTGTTATCGTTAACTGCTTGTCTATTTGAATGCGGCCGTTGCCGTTTGAATGGTATGTTCCCTTCAAGAGAATGGTGTCTCCAGGATTGGCCGCATTGACCTTTTCCTGGATGCTTGAGTATGTATTTCCGCTTGGAGTATGTACGGCTGTCAAATTATTTTGTGAATCCTGTGAATCCACCTCCAAAACATTGTTATCTTGAGAATTTTCTAGTTCAATTACATTATTGGATTCCAATCCTACTTCCACATCCGTATCATTTAAGTCTACGGCAAAGGAATCTTCAGCAGAAAATCCTATTGCGGTAAACATCAAGCAAATGACACATAGGCAAAAGAGGAGATTTCTTCCAATAACCATCTTTCCATTATTTCTTAACATTTTTAAATCACCTAACTTGAGGACGATTATAAATACTATTAATTAACAAAAAGCTATTAACTAGCGATTGACCTTTTTATTTTTAGGTTTGGACCTGAAAACGATGATTCACATGTCAAATTTGAAAAACAACATTTGATCAGTAGGAAAATTATTAGATAACTCCCTATCACAAAGCATTTTCAAGACAAATGACCTGCCAGACTTCAACGTTGATTTCAATCTGACAATCAAAATCAAGATTTATCAAATCAAAGCAATATTTACCTTAAAATAAAAGATAATCTTTCTAAATCCTCAAAATACCTATTAAACTGATTAGTATTTAAAACTAACTGTATAAAGAAAGCAAAATTGTTTTTAGAGTGAAAAATTACATGTTAAGGTCAATATTGATATTAGTGGGAAAAATATTTTATTGATGAAGTTAATAGTAATATATAATTAATAATCAAGGTAAAGAGAGATGAAAAGACAAATAGCCATACTGATTATGGCCATACTGATATTGGCTCCACTCATACAGGACGTGACTGCGGCAAAAACCGTTTTCATAACATCAGACAATATCATAGACCATGACAGTGACGTAAAACTAATGAACTCTTTAAAAAGTTACATTGAAGAATTGAGCGGAGGAGAACTACAGGTAATCGTTGACAACCAGGCCCCCGCAGCAGGAGAGGGATGGCGGTCAATAGAGGTGACAAGCGATGTTAGTGTGGATCTGGCCGCATCGGATGCTGGAAACTTTCTGCAGCTGGCTACTTCCACAATAAATTCAGACAAGCAGATAGTGTTTGTCAATATAGGCGATTATGATTTGGACAACCATACAAACTTCCTTAGAAGAGCATGGGACGACAATTATTCGAATGAAACTCTGGCAGGAATGCATGACCCTGGAACATTCCTTAAAAATGCCGGAATTTTCTATGTCCAGCCTGCAAAGGAATTCCCGAATAATGTTCATGACGGCGTCATATCCAACTACGATGAGGAAATGAACAAGCAGATGGCGCAGGAAATTGTAGATATCATCAACACAAATGGAAAAACTGAAAAGACATTAAGCGATGGATTGGTCACTCACAATATAATCAAACCATCCATAATGGCTAAAGCAAGTCAGGAACTGATAAAAAGCAACGATAAGGAGATGAAGGGAACATACGGCAATTATACCGGCCCTCAACTTTTATATCAAACAAGCTCATATCTGAATGGAAACGGATTGGACATTCCAAAATCCTATGAGGAACCTGAAAACCCAATGGGCATTTCATTAATGGTGAAAGACACCTATTCCATCTATGACTATTTCAAAATGGGAGGAATAGTCAGAGAATATATGGATGCAAACGGAAGAGCCCCTGACTCCATAGAATATGAAGGAGCGCAAATCAGCTACTATGATTTACTGTACAACTTTGCAAAGATAACCCAGACCCATACTGATGCCAAACACATGAGCTTTGAAAGCGAATATCACTTCGATAAAGTTAACGATTCAATATTGCTACAGATATTCCCATTCATTTTAATATTGTTCATACTTTTCGTAGCATATTTATTGTTTAAGCGAATAAGGAGATACTAATAAAAATTACATAGAGGAAAAATTATGAAGAAATATATTGCAGAATTAATAGGAACGATGGTACTTGTTCTATTTGGTTGTGGAAGTGCGGCCATAGCCGGATCAATGTTGGGCAATCTAGGAATTGCACTGGCATTCGGTTTGTCAATTGTAGCTATGGCTTACGTAATAGGAGACATCTCAGGATGTCACATCAACCCTGCCGTTTCAATAGGCATGTGGATTGATGGAAGAATGGAATCAAAAGACCTTGTGATGTACATCATATTCCAGTGCATCGGCGCAATAATCGGAATTGCACTATTGGCGGCAATCATCAGCTCCGCTCCAAGCCTTGGAGGATATGCAACAACAGGTCTTGGACAGAACGGATTCGGCTCTGCATCAAGTGTCGGACTTGATGTTGTAGGAGCAATAATCGTTGAAGTTATCTTAACCTTTGTATTCGTATTCACAGTTCTTGGAGTTACTAAAAAGGCTGAAAACGGTGCCGTTGCAGGTATCGTAATTGGTTTAACACTTGCATTCGTGCACATCATGGGAATTCCATTGACCGGTACTTCAGTAAACCCTGCACGTAGTTTAGCACCAGCTCTTTTCCTTGGCGGGCAAGCATTACAACAAGTTTGGGTATTTATCCTAGCCCCAATAGTCGGTGCAGTCATCGCAGGATTCCTATACAAAGGGCTAACCTCAGAGGATGTTTAAATCCTCTATCTTTTTCTTTTTTTAAATATTTTTAAGCAACATTAACCAATTTCTTATTTTGAACCTGAGAGACCGAACCTTATTAAGATTTAAATAATATCTTGAAGATAAATATAACATAAGGTGAATATATGAAAATTGTTGTTGCAATTGGAGGATCAATTTTACTTAAGGAATATGATTGTAAAAAATTCCAGGAATACAGTGCTATTTTAAAAGACCTCTCACAGGAACATGAATTATTTGTTGTTGTAGGTGGTGGAAAACCTGCAAGAGAATATATCAGTGTAGTTCGTGACTTGGGAGCTGGAGAGGCACAATGTGACGATATCGGAATTGAAGTTACAAGAATAAACGCAAAATTAATGCTTTCAGCACTTGGCGATGCGGCCTATCAGAGGGTGCCGCACAATTTCCAGGAAGCTTTGGAATTCTCAGCCACCGGAAAAATAATCGTAATGGGCGGAACCGAACCTGCACACAGTACCGATGCAGTCTCAGCAATACTTGCGGAATACATCCAGGCAGACAAGCTCATCAACCTGACATCCGTCGATGGAATGTACACCAAAGACCCTAACAAGTTTGACGATGCTGAGCTTGTAAGCGAAATCACCGCAACAGACCTGCTTGAATTTTTAAGCGGCAAGGACGTGAAGGCAGGAACCTATGAATTCTTCGACACAACCGCAGTCCAGATGATTAAAAGGTCAAACCTTGAAACCGTCATCACCAACGGATTCGAGCCGGAAAACCTTATCAAGGCCGTCAACGGAGAAGACATAGGAACAAGAGTAATCAATGAATAGGTGATTAAGTGGACAATCTTGTCGATATCGGACTGAACCTGATGCACAAATCCTTTAGAAAGGACCGTGTCGAAATCATAGAGGAAGCAAAGAAGGTTGGCGTCAAGCAGTTCATCATTACCGGAACAAATGTGCATTCAAGCCAGATGGCTGCCGAATATGCATCAAAATATCCTGGAACCCTGTTTTCAACATCTGGAGTGCATCCCCATGATGCCAAAACATGCAACGGCCATACTATGTTTGAGCTTGAAAAAATCGCTAAAAACGATTGTGTAGTGGCCATCGGAGAATGCGGCCTTGACTACAACAGAAACTTCTCGCCGCAGGATCTGCAGAGAAAATGGTTTGAGGCACAGGTGGAAGTTGCCGAAAGAACCGACATGCCACTATTTTTACATGAAAGAGAAGCCCACAAGGATTTATATGATATCCTGAAAAGGCACGACAGCGTGGTTGAAAGGTCAGTTGTCCACTGCTTTACCGGAACCAAGCAGGAAGCTCAAAATTATGTTGACTTGGGCTGCTTTATCGGAGTTACCGGATGGATTTGTGACATGAAAAGGGGAAGAGACCTGCAGGAGGCAGTAAGTGCAATACCTCCTGAAAAATTGATGATTGAAACGGACGCCCCCTTCCTGATACCAAAAAACTTTGACGTTAAGCCTAAAAGGAACCGAAATGAACCTAAATATTTACCTCATATCCTCGAAACAATTGCCCTATGTATGGGAATTGATGCGGAGGAGCTTGCAAATCAAGTTAATAAAAATACAAAAGAATTTTTCAAAATATAAGGAGATGATAGAATGGCAGTAGACCCTCATAAACATTGCCCAATATGCGGAACCCCAATACCTTTGGATGAACTCGTATGCTCTCCAGACTGCCAAAAGGTCTGGGATGCAAGACTGAAACAAAGAAGAAAATCACAAATCATACTATATGTGGTAATCGCAATATTCATTATACTCTGGGCATACCTGACCTTTATGAGATAGGGATAAAATGATTTTTACATCCTCAAATACTCTAGAAAATAAGGAAGTCATCGAATATAAGGGATTGGTTACCGGAGAATCCTTGATTGGCTCCAACATCTACAAGGACATATTTTCAGGCGTCCGTGATGTTGTGGGCGGAAGGACAACACAATATGAAGCGGAACTAGAAAAGGCCCGTGACATTGCATTCGAAAGCATGAAGGAAAAGGCCGAAAGCCTTGGTGCAAATGCAATCATCGGACTCAAGATTTCATATGACAATCTGGGCGGCACCATGGGAAACACCATTCTCGTAACCGCCTACGGCACTGCGATAAGATATGAGTAAGTATGAAAATCAAAGATAAAGAGATAGATTTTATATATGCCGGAAAAACCATCCTCTGCATAGGAGCGGGAACCGCTGCAGGCCTTGCAGTCTATGGAGTATTCCTGTACTTCCATATTGCAATCTTCGGATGGAATCTGGGACTGATTTTTGCACCTCTGAGCGCAGGATATGTGGAGACAATACTTTCCAACAGGTTTCTGGGCAAAAACTTTGGTGCAGTCAGCGCATTCATCCTTTTCGTTTACACCACATTCTACAGCTTCATCCTGAAGAATCCGACTTTGGGAATGAACCTCATAACTGCCGGTTCCATCATTGTCATCCTGCAGTCCGCATTTCCGACGCTGGTGAACTATCTTCTTATGGTGTTTCTCGGCGGGCTTGCATCAAGCATCATATGGATTTTCAAAAAGATCAAATCATCGTTTAAAACTGCCAAATCCCACATCCGATGGGAAACGAAAGAAGAAGAGGAAGATTCCGAACCGATTATTTATTTTAATGAGGATGAAAGCAATAAAAAGCTGAACTCTATGGATTTCTTCTTTTTGACAAGCACAGACATGTGTGGGCGAGACCATGACCTGCTTGGACTCTATCAAAGCGAAATAATTATACATAACAAGGAAACCATAAGCGTCAAGCGTGATGAGGTAGAGCACAAACGTTTGGTTAGCATCAAGCAAGGAAAGGACGACTGCTTAACCAAGCTGGCCGAAAAGGTCAAGGCAGACGGCGGAAATTGCATATTGGATTTGGACATCCGATATGGATTGATTGGACTGGGAGGAGACAACATCCATATAATCGCCATAGGCGTGGCAATCAATATGAAAGACAAATCAAACATTGTGGGAAGGAGATAACATGGAAAACGAAGGAACAATCATAATACCAATCATCGGGTACATCATTGCAGTGATTTCCCCGATAATCGGCCTATTGTACGGTGCTGTACTGGTCTTTTTCAAAAAGGACACTGCATTGTACCAAAAACACGGAAGATTCATAATATATTTTGCAATAGTTCTCTTCATCATAGATTTGATACTGAGATTCGTCATCAAATAGCAAAGGATAAAGCAGATGCTTTATGCAATTTATATATGGTCCAAAACAGATTTCTAATTAACATAAAAACACCCTGCCATCACCTCAAATAACTTAAGTCAGATGGCATCAGAATATCCAAGAATCGGTTTGAATCCGAATGATGCCGAAAAGAAAAAAGGAAGGTGAAAAGATGAAGACCGTTGAAAAAGAAATGTTTGAATATGTCAACAGACAACTCGATAAAATCGAAGAAGAGCATGGCATCGAGATTTTATACTGTGTCGAAGCGGGCAGTCGTGGTTGGGGCTTTTCAAATGAGGACTCTGATTATGATGTTAGATTCATCTTTAAAAGACCTTTGAACGATTATTTCGCAATCAACTCCAAAAAGGACACAATCGACTACTTCGATGGAGATCTGGACTTTGTCGGTTGGGACATCAGAAAGGCACTCCACCTGCATTGGAAAAGCAATCCCAACCTGAGGGAATGGACAAAGCAGAAAATCGTCTACAGGGGAGATTGCAAATTTCTGGACAACCTGCCGGCATTCAGTCCGGTCACCCTTAAATATCATTACGGAAGCCTCGCCTACAACAACTGGAAGAGATATGTCGTGGGCCAAGACAATGAAATGACAAAAAAGGTGACCAAAAGATACATGTATGCAATCAGATGCATTCTTGCATGGATTTTGATTGATGATGGAAAGGATGCGCCGATTGAAATCGATGAGCTCATGAAATGCTTCATCGATGATGACCGCATCGCTACACGCCTATATGCCGACATATTAATGTTCATAAGTTACTACAAAAGCAATTGCCGAAAAAGCAAACCTGACGAAAGGGCAATTGAAAACGTGACCACTTTCATCAATGCATACATTGAAATCATGAAGGCAGACAAACCGAAAATGGAAGATTTGAGCGATATTGAAATATACAACACAAGATTCAGAGAAATTGTAATGAAATAACAGAGGTGAAAACCATGATTATTGACGGGAAACGTTCCCTTGCCCATGTGGAAAGGATCTCATGGGTAAAGCCGATTGAGGGCGCCGACAACATCGAGCTCATCGGCGTTCTTGGATGGAACTGCATTGCAAAAATCGGGGAATTCGA
The DNA here is from genome assembly GCA_902764015.1 of uncultured Methanobrevibacter sp. Taxonomy (GTDB): domain Archaea; phylum Methanobacteriota; class Methanobacteria; order Methanobacteriales; family Methanobacteriaceae; genus Methanocatella. The sequence goes on from CACWUH010000014.1 coordinate 39,420, forward strand.
AAAGGGCGACCTCTGCGTATACATTGAAATCGACTCGAAGGTTCCCGAAAAGGAATGGTCCGAGTTTTTAAGGGCAAAACACTTTAAAATCAAAACCATGAAACTTTCAAAGTTCAATGTTATCTCACAGGGCATAGCCTTGCCGATTGGCATTTTCGATGTTGAGATTCCCCAAAAGGAAGGTGCTGACGTGACTGAACTGCTTGAAATCAAATACTCAAACCCCGCTGATGCAAAGCGCAAAAGTGAAGGGTTTGATAAGTATGAAGTGATGGTTCAGCACCACAAGGAACTCTTTGAAAAGTCCTGGGCGAAATGGCTGATGAAAAGGGATTGGGGTAAAAGGCTGATGTTCTTCTTATTCGGAGACGAAAACGATAAGAGCAAACGCTTCCCAACCAAATTCCCATACATCTCAAAAACCGACCAGGAACGCTGCGAGAACATGCCGGACATCCTCAAAGACAAGACCCCATACGTCCGCACCCAAAAGTGTGACGGATCATCCGCCACATACATCCTTGAAAAGGTTAACTCGCATCCTATCAAGAAGGAATACGAGTTTTACGTATGCTCACGCAACCTTCGCATCTTCAAGGAGGAGGATCCATTGGTTGAGGATAAAAACCCTTACTGGGAAATGGCCGTAAAATACGATATCGAAAACAAGCTCAAGGATTACCTTGAGAATCACAAGGACTGCAGCCATGTCTGCTGGCAAGGTGAAATCTGCGGTCCGAAAATTCAGGGAAATCCTCATAAGCTAGCGGAAAATCATCTGTTCTGCTTCCATATGATTGACAACAACAAAAAGTTTGATATTCGTGAGGCCAAAAAGATATGGGACGAATACGGAATGGAAAGTGTTCCGATTGACGATAAGGAATACATCCTTCCCGATGACTTTGAAGAGTTCAAGCAGACGGCAGACGGATACTACTCGGCGGACGTGTGTGACGGACAGACAAAATGCGCCATGGAAGGCTGGGTATACTACAAAACGACTGAACCAGGATTCAGTTTCAAGAACATCTCCCGCAAATACTTGCTTAAAAGAGGAGAATGAAAACATTAGGGTGGATTTCCACCCTACATTTTAATTAATCTCATCTAATCTTTTTTTGAACCCATCATTATTTTTACAGTTAGCGATAGCTTTTTTTAAAATTTCCTTTTCACCATCAACATCATTCTGCTTTTGATATATGCCGGCTAGCGCTTCATAAGCTTTCTGGGAATCCGGCAAAACAAAAATCACCTGTTTATATAATTCGGAAGCTTCATCCAAGTTGCCTTTATCCTCCAAGTATTTTGCCTCATTCATCAAATCAGATATTTTTTTGAATTTACCTTCCGTTTTAGGCATAGTTTTTCCTTCGACATTTTTCAGTCTGTCAAATATGTCTTGTGCAGTCTTTTCATCAAAATTTTCTCCAACTTTTCTCTCTTCACTCATGTTATCACCTTAAGGCAGAATTCCAAGCATCTTCAATGCCATGTACAGTACCAATATTGAAAATATGATCTTTAATTTCTTTTGAGGAACCTTATGGGCAAATTTGGCTCCCAAAGAAGCCATAGGGACTGAGAAACAGGCAATCAAAAGGAAGTTGATGATGCTGACATAACCTATGGAATATGGAAATGTGCTTACGCCCCATCCGGAAACCATATATGACAGAAAACCGCCGACGGCAGTCAGGCAAATGAATATGGATGATGTCCCTATTGCCTCTATCATTGAAAATCCCAGAAGAGCGGTCAGAATAGCTATCAGAAATATTCCGCCACCAACGCCCAGAAGACCTGACGAAAATCCGACCAGAAGTCCGATGATTCCTGCCGTTACCCAATTGAACGGTATTCTGGCTTCTTCCCTTTCCTTGTTGATGTTGACTATGTTGTTGACCGTAATGAACAGCAATAAAAGCCCAAATGTTATCTCCAATACTCTTGAAGGAAGCATTGAAGCGGTGAACCCGCCTATAATTCCTCCGATTACTCCGAAGATGCCCAATCGGATTCCGGGCTCAAGAATATTGTCCATGGTTCTGGTGTGCCGGTATGCTCCGCTCAGGGATGTCGGAATGATGATGGCCAGACTGGTTCCAAATGATATTAATATGGCCAAATCCGGCTCGACTCCAATGTATTTCAAAAGAAAGAACTGGAGAGGCACAATCAGAAATCCTCCGCCAACGCCCAAAAGGCCGGATGCAAAACCAGCACAAATACCAATGAGCATCAGCCCTATGTAATATTCTATCGGAAACATAAACATCATTTATTTAAAGTATTAATACTTAAATTATTGTTAATGAAACTTAATAAAACTATCATAGTCGGAGCAATATTCATAATATTTGCCGGAGTGATATTTGCCACGGACATCTTCAATCCAATCATAAGGCCAGTCACATACCAGTTCCTGATGGGGTCATCCAAAGGCAAGGACGTGATATTCTTCGGCCTTTTGGGACTGTTCCTGATACTGTCCCAGATGATTGATAAGGACATCGACACAACCCGGTATCTTAAGATATCAATCATTCTTGGCACTGCATTGCTAGCCTTAGGCATTCTTCTGGAAGTCATTTTCAGGATGCAGATGGGCATTGGGCTCAACACAGTTTTCTGCTCCATGACCAACGGCATGAGTTCCACAAGCATATTGCATACCCATCTATTAAAGTCCATTTTGGGAGCACTTCTAACACAGATTATGGGACCGTTTATCCAAAGTGACATCAACACAGGAGTCGGCCTATATGCATACATTCCAAGTTTCGCATTTTTGGTGGTTTTATTAATTCCAGTACTATTCGCCACATTGACATTGGCCATCCAGAAACGTCCATGGTTCACGAACTTCCTGATGGCATTCTTTTCAAGCTGCCTGTTTATCGGAATAATCGATGGAGGAATGTTTGCAACACCATCATACGTTGGAATACTAGGGCTCTTTTTAGTCTACAGAAACGGATTCTACCTGAACTACATTGTCGGGAAAATCTTAAGGGATGAAAATTTGCTTGAACAGAATGAATTAATTCAGCCGACCTACAGAAACCGTGGATTTTCCGAAATCAGATACCTGTTCAACCGCTTTGGAATCTACCCATTTATAATTTTAGTCATTATCTTAAGGTTTACTGTGGCATTCGCCGGCGCCGAACCGGACTACTACACTGTAGATATCGCAAATCCAACCGGAGACATTGATTTGGGAAACATCAGCGTTGAAGTGATCGACCATGAAACCGGCTCAAACAAGACCACATACCATATCGACCCAAGCTACAATGAGATGAAGCTGATCAACGACCTGAAGGTCCCCCTGAACAACTCGTGCGAGTACTATACGGTGACATGGAATGCATATTCCTATCTGGAGCAATAAAATGAAGAAAATCTATTTAATCCTGCCCATTCTTGCAGGAATAATGTTCGGTTCCAGCGGAATATTCGTTCGGACACTGACACAGAACGGAATCGACCAACCGACATTGCTGTTTCTAAGGTTTTCGATTGCAATAGTCCCCATTCTGATAGCCATCCTGCTGACGGATAGGGAATTGTTCAAAATAGAATTAAAGGATATTCCATTATTTTTAGCATGTTCATTATGCATTTTAGGGCTCAACCTATGCTACAACCAGTCGATGAATACCGTGCCGCTTTCTCTGGCAGCAGTCTTGCTTTCAATCGCACCAATTTATGTGCTTGTCATTGCATATTTCCTCTTTGGAGAAAAAATCACCTCAAAGAAATTGGTGTGCATGATTTTGGCAATCTTCGGATGCATATTGATGACCGGAGTTTTGGAAAGCGATTTGGGAAGCATCTCCACATTCGGAATTCTTTCAGGCATCGGTGCGGGACTCTTCTGGGCATTCTATCTTATGGCCTCAAAAAAATCCATCGAAAACGGAAATCATACCTTTACAATACTGTTCTATTCCATAATATTCATCACGATAGCCCTGATACCATTCAGCGATTTCGGCCAGATTTCAAACTTCGTCTCCATCAATCCTGCATTCACAATAATGTTTCTGATACTGCATTCTACATTCTCATTTGCGCTGCCCTACATCTTCTCGACCCTAAGCCTGAAATATATTGACTCTGGCACATCATCAATACTACTGTCGGGTGCGGAGCCGTTTGCGGCGCTGATATTCGGATTTTTGATATATGCTGAAATCCCAACGCCCCTCATGTTTTGCGGATTCATATTGACCATCATTGCAATGATGATGCTGAGCCGCAACGACACAAAAACGACATGACAGAGAGAGGTGCATTTCAACTGTAAATGCTTTAAATCAGAAAATATGCCAAATCAATACTTTTTTTCGAAATCAAAGAATTTTAAGCCATAAAATATAAAAGCAGTATTACTAATCATGATAATCCTGAAATGTGTGAAAAATATTGACTTACTCGGAAACAATCTTCATACAGTAACTGAAAGATATCTTCCAAAATCAGAAAATGGCCTGCAACATTCAGTGAAAATGAAATTTAAAAAAATGAATAAAGATATTTTAAATTAAAAGATAAAAAATATCCAACTTTAAGAAAAAAACGATTTTCGAAAAAGTCGATTTTCACTCAAAAATCAGCCTGTCTTGGAAATGAATCCCATTCAAGAAAATAATTGAAATCGGCCCAAATCCCAAAAAAAGCCAAAAATTACAAAAACTTATTATATTAAAAAATAAATCTAAACATATGATTTTCAGCATTATCATACCCACCTACAATGAGCAGGACTACCTCCCAATTCTTTTGGACAGCATCAAGGAGCAGGACTTCGACGATTACGAAGTCATCGTAGCCGATGCAAACTCCAAAGACAGGACCAGAGAAATTGCAGAGGACTACGGATGTATTGTAGTTGATGGTGGCCTTCCGGCAGTTGGCAGAAACAACGGCGCCAAAGTTGCCCAAGGCGAGATTTTACTGTTTCTTGATTCCGATTTACAGCTTACTGAAGATTATTTAAGAAAGGTCCTATATGAATTCAGAATGGAAAAGCTTGGAATAGCCATCAGCCAGATGGAGCCGATGTCCAACAAGGTCGAGGACAAGCTGTTCCATGATTTTGCAAACTACTTCATGATAGGCGTTGAAAACATAAAGCCCCATGGTGCAGGCTGCTATGGGATAATTGCCAAAAAATCCCTGCACGATGAATGTGGAGGCTTCGACGAATCATTGACATTCGGCGAGGATACCGACTATATCGAAAGGCTGGCAAAAAAGGAACCGTTCAGAGTTTTAAGAAACGCTAAAATCGGTGTCTCGACAAGAAGGCTCGAAGAGGAAGGAATCACCACATTGATTCGACAGTATGGAAAGAGCACTGTCAATGACTTTTTGGGAAAACGGACCGACGCCAGTGAGCTTGAATATGATTTTGACCATGGAAAGGAAAGGATAACACAATCCAACATGTCAAGGCTTGAAAAAAGCGCTGAAAGAATAAATGAAATCAAGGAGACATATGACGGATCCCTCGACAAAATCCATAATGCTCGAGCCCAAATAAAATCCATGCGTCGCAGAAGAGACAAAAAGGTAGTTTTTTATTGCGTTTGCGGTGAGGGAATGGGTCATGCAATAAGAACAGGCGTAATAGTGGACAGAATCAAGGAAAAGTATGATGTTTACATATTCTCAAGCGACAGGGCATACGAATATCTGAATTCAAAATTCGACAACGTCTATAAAATAGGCGGGTTCAATACTGTCTACATCAACAACAAGGTGGACAACCTGAAAACATTGTCGGATGCCCTGAAAAGAAATCCTACAAACATAAAGGTGGGATATGAAAATCTATACAAGAAGGCAAGGCAGCTTAGGCCTGATGTGATTGTGACCGATTTTGAGATATATGCCACAAGGGTTGCAAAGCTGAGGGGAATCCCGCTTATAAGCCTTGACAACATCCACATGATTACACAGACGAAAATTGACTATCCGAAACATCATTTGGCAGAAATGCTCAAGGCAAAAAGCGTAATAAAGACTTATGTTGTAAATCCTAAGGTGCACATCCTCACCAGCTTCTTCTATCCAAGAATTAAGCCTAGAAAGAATGCCGTAATCTATCCGCCAATCATACGGGAGGAAATCCTCAAGTTGGAGCCAAAAGACGGCGAGCATATTATCGTTTATCAGACAAGCAAGGAAAGCGTCAACCTTGTACGCAGGCTAAAGGCCCTGAAGGATGAGAAATTCATCGTCTACGGATTCAACAAAAATAAAGTTGACGGCAATCTGACCTACAAGGAATTCAATGAGGATGAATTCTACGATGACCTGGCATCATCCAAAGCGGTAATCTGCAATGGCGGATTCACATTCATCTCAGAAGCCATACACCTTAAAAAACCGATATATTCCGTTCCGGCAATCGGAAACTTTGAACAGACATTGAACGGATTCTATGTTCAGAAATTGGGATACGGAGAGTATCATGAAAATCTGAGTGCCAAGAAGGTGGAAAACTTCTTAAGAAGGCTTCCGAAATATCAAAAAAGACTTGCAAAGGTTAAAAAGACAAACAACGATGGAATAGTGCGTGAACTGATTTACAGAATTGAAAAATACTCGAAGTGATTATTATGGATCCAGCATGGGAATGGCATGTCGGAGACCCCGTCGGATTAGGCAATGATGTAGGGGCTCCAGAAGTGCCTTATATGGGTTATGTAAAAAGACCTGGCGAAGATGAAGAGGAAATAGAGGAAAGAGAAAAAAAGGAAGAAGAGCAGCGGAAAAGAAACCAGTTAATAAATAAATCCAAACAGATATCCGATGAAGCATGGGAATTGAATCGGGAGGGAAGATACAACGATGCGCTTGTCTTCATCAACAGGGCTTTGGAATATTATGAACTGGCAAGTGCCTTTAATGTTAAAGCGATTATCCTGGAAAATCTAAATCAGTTTAATGGAGCAGTCCTATATTACAATGAAGCAATAGAATGCGATCCCAAAAACGAAACATACAAACACAACAAGGCAGCTTGCCTTATTAATTACTGTTATCTTTTAATAAGCCCAAACAATTATAATGAAGGACTTAAAAAAATCGAGGCAACACTGGAGATCTGAAAGGAAACTTTCTGGAGGGACTTGGCAATATCCCGGAAGCCTTCAAGTGCTATAAAAAAGCAGTTGAGATTGCAAAAGATGACAATATAATGAAATCGACATATAAGGAAAATAGGGACAAATTGCTGAAATTCATCGACACTTCAGACATCAAGTGCCCGAGATGCGGAAATGAAGTCAAAATAACGGACAATTTCTGCCTAAGATGCGGAAACCGCTTTGACATGGAAATAAAACTCATTGAAAAAAAAGAGCCTGCCACCGATTACAAAGTGACAAGGCACAAATCAAAATATAGCAAATATGATAATTTAAACGACACCATCATTGAATTCCATGAGGATTAAAGATTGCCAACATCCTTAATCTTGATTGATTCTGAAGCTTCCTTAAGGAGAATCAAATCATTTCCTATTAATATAATGTCAACATCACCCTGATTGGATACACATTTAAAGATAGTCTCGTTTTTCAATTCGGATGCATAAATCTGTTGCGAACTTGAATTGGAAATGCTAACAGAAGCATCCCCTATCAAGGATTCTGTCAATCCCTTGCTGACAATGATTCCTGAAAAGCTGTCGGAAGCGTTGCCCTTATTCTGGTAGAACTTCATGCCATCCGCTTCGTTTTTGACTGTGAAATTAGATCCTTCGGGAACTTTAATCTCAAAAATCCCGAAATCCTGCGTCTTTAAAGGAATTTCTGATGTCCCTGCACTTGAATCCCCATTGAACGGATTTGTGAAAATCAGATATCCTCCAACGGCAATTAGAATGACCGCAATTATGACAATTAATGAAACTTTCTTATCCATTTTAAAGCCTCATAATAAAAAAAAGATGATTAATAAAGTTAGAACTTCATTAATCCGGGCAAAACTATAATGTTACGCCCATTTCAAGTTGTTCTGTTAATTCTTTGTACCTGTTACGGATTGTCACCTCGGTAACTCCCGCAATATCGGCAACATCCCTTTGGGTTTTTCTCTCACCGAGCAGAACTGAAGCGATGTATAATGCTGCTGCCGCAACACCTGTAGGACCTCTTCCTGAAGTCAATCCTTTTTCCATTGCCTTTTCAATGATTTCAATGGCTTTGGATTGTGCTTCACCTGAAAGCCCGAGTTCTGATGCGAATCTTGGCACATAATCAACCGGGGAAGTCGGAGGCAATTTGATGTTCAGTTCACGGGTAAGGAACCTGTATGTCCTTCCAACCTCTTTTTTGGTTACGCGAGAAACTTCAGCGATTTCATCCAAGGTACGTGGCACGTTGCAGCGTCTGCATGCAGCATATAATGAAGCTGCCACAACACCCTCAATGCTTCTTCCCCTGATAAGCTTGTTGTCCACTGCACTTCTGTAGACTACACTTGCAGCTTCCCTTACGCTTCTTGGAAGCCCGAGCCTTGAGGAGTCACGGTCAAGTTCACTCAATGCAAATGCCAAATTCCTTTCGGTGGCACCGGAAATCCTAATTTTCCTTTGCCATTTCCTAAGCCTATACCATTGAGCCCTGTTTCTTGCAGGAATGTCACGACCGTAGATGTCCTTGTTTCTCCAGTCGATCATTGTACTTAGACCCTTATCGTGAATTGTGTAAGTGATTGGTGCTCCAACTCTTGTACGTTTGTCTCTCTGTTCGTGGTCGAATGCTCTCCATTCAGGACCCATATCTACAAGATTTTCATCAATGACCAATCCGCAATGGGCACATACAACTTCTGCCCTTTCATAGTCACCAATCAATTCTTTTGAACCACATTCAGGACATTCAGTCTGTTTTGAATCATCATAAACACCAGTTCTTTTGTCTTCAAAGGTTCTTGTGCGTCCCCTCATTGGAGTTTCCTTTACTTTTTGTGTCGTGGTTTCATCCTCCTTTTTCTAGGTTTTTTGGATTTTGGTTTTGATACAAACAGTTTTTCACCACAATTTTTTTCTATTCTGTCCCTATTCGCTGATTTGAATAAACGGATAGAGACATATGGTTTCTTTGTAGGTCCAAAAACATAACTCACCTTGCCAATCTTGTTCTTGCGGCTGTCAAAAACAATTCCACCGGGAGAAGGTGTCTTGTCAGACCTTGCTATCAATTTTCCAGAGTTCGCTATATGCAAACTGTTTCCTAAAAATTTCATAAAATCAAACTTAAAATCAAATCTGTATCATTTATATAATTAGAAATAGGTTATATATAAACTTATCGATATATTTATATATAAATATTGATTTCTATTTAAATGTTTTTCTATTTGAGTCCGACAATTTCAGCCAGGGTTTTTCCGCTTTCAATTGCATCTATAATATTGGATTCCTTTACCTTGACTTCAAGTGTCGCAAGCATTGTCTTTGCAAATAGGTCCTGAGGAATGACTACAATGCCACTTTCATCCCCAATGAAAAAATCACCGGGATCAATATTTATCCCTTCCACTTCAATGCTTTCGTTTAGAGCGCCCAATCCTAAAGCTGAACCTGCATTAGGACAGAAATTGGAAGCAAAAACCGGATAATCCATATGCAGAAGAGCGTCCAAATCCCTTGCAGCACCATAGATTACGGTTGCCTTAATTCCATTGTTTTGAGCACAGGTTGATGCCAATTCGCCCCAGATGGCCTTGTCATCACCGTCAACCTTGAAGAATAATATGTCCCCCTCGCCTGCGCTGTCAATTGCTAGGGCGGATGTTCCCCAGTCATCGGAATCTGTCTGGGCCGTAAAAATAGGTCCAAATACCTTCTTGTTGTTGATAGGCCTGATGTCTTGAATTGTACCTGACCTTTTGGATATTCCATTATATGCATCCGAAACCTGACATGCGGAAACGTTTTCAAGCAAGGACATCAGATTAATGTATTGATTATAATTTTTACCATTATACTTTAAATCATCTATTGAGACGTTATCTAAACTGATTTCGGCAATATCGACGCGCTTGTTTAGATTTTTATTTTTATTTAACAAATCTTTTGGACTTATTGACATGACTTCACCACTACTATAGTAATCTATTCGACATGATTAAAATAGATTTCATACAATTTATATATTAGTTTAAACTAAATATTAATTGTAGTATTGTAATAATACTTATACATTATATGCTCATAGAGTTTACATACATTATTCATTATTATTAATTATTATTAATTTATCAAAAAGGGAGAAAATTTAGTATAAGGGAAAACAAAAGTTAAAATGAAGTTATAAGACAAAATAACCAAATTAATTAAGAAATAAAAAGTAATACCCCATAGTAAATTTCTCAAAAATGTATTGGCTCTTTTTTAGTGTATAATAGGATAAAAAACAAATATTATCGTGTAATTTATGCAAGTTAATCACCTAAAAATAATTTAAATTTTTAGCAATTACATAAATTATCCCGATTAATAAGCTTAGGAGGCTTAAAAATGGGAAAAGGTGAAGAATTAACAACAACAAAATATTTAATCCATGCTCAAATTACGGCCAACGGTATTGTTGAAAAACCAGACGTTGTTGGTGCTGTCTTTGGGCAAACTGAAGGTTTACTCAGTAACGATTTAGATTTAAGAGAACTCCAAAGAACTGGAAGAATTGGAAGAATCCAAGTTAACATCCACTCAAACAGTGGACGAGCAAAAGGTGAAATCGTAATTCCTTCCAGTTTAGACAGGGTTGAAACCGCCATTCTCGCTGCATCACTCGAAACCATCAACAGAGTGGGTCCTTGTGAAGCAGAGATACGCACAACAAAAGTTGAAGACGTAAGAGCTGTCAAAAGGGAGCAAGTCGTCAACCGTGCTAAAGAAATCTACAAGAAAATGGTTGAAAGCGTTGGCCCAACCAGCATGAGAATGATTGAGGAAGTAAGGGAAGCAATGAGGGTTCATGAAATTTCCGAATACGGAGAAGACCGCCTTCCTGCAGGCCCAAGCATTCACACATCAGATGCTATAATCGTTGTGGAAGGACGTAGCGATGTTTTGAACCTGCTTAAATACGGAATCAAGAATACCGTGGCAGTTGAAGGAGTAAGCGTACCTAGATCCATTGGAGAATTAAGTAAGAAAAGGACTACCACCGCATTTGTCGACGGAGACAGGGGTGGAGAACTTATTCTAAAGGAACTCCTGCAGATTGGTGAAGTGGACTACATCACACGCGCTCCAAAAGGAAAAGAAGTGGAAGATCTTGAAAAGGACGAAGTCCTTGTTGCACTCAGGGATAAAGTCCCTACAGCACAGTTCCTAGCTACAACCAATATTCTAAATGAATCTGGCGGCGGCAACCATAAGAAAGACAATAGCCACAAGCACAACAGAAGAAATCAGAAATACAACCGCCATGGAAAGCAGCAGGCTGCAAAAGAACCGGAACCTGAAGTTGAAGACGATGAAGTTAGCCTAATGAAAGACATGTTGAAGGAATTTGAAGGAACCGGCAGCGGAGCCATTTTAGATGAAGCATTGAACATGACAAAAGAGGTCGAAGTGGAAAATATCTACGACGAAATCAAAAATATTGAAGGCACTGCCGATACAGTCATATTTGACGGCGTGATTTCACAAAGACTGGTCGATGCAGCATCCGAAAAGGGAATTAAGAAATTGGTTGCATTCAAATCCATGAACATTGTTAAAAAACCGCAAAACGTGAAATTAATAACAGTGAACTAATAAGAATAAATTCACAATAATAAAATTAAAATATCGGAAATTGGAGGTAAAATATGAATATCAATATAAATAGTTACTATAGCACTAGAAAAAATGTTTTCGAAAGAATTCAGGACGCTAGTACAGCTACTAAACTACTCATGTCCCTGATGATGGCATGCATTACCGGTATAATGGCACAAATCATTATTCCGCTTCCATGGACTCCAGTTCCTATAACTGCACAGACATTTGCAGTGTTATGTTCTGGTTTATTCTTAGGTAAGAAATACGGATGTTTAAGCCAAATCCTCTATATCGTTTTAGGCGTTGCATTCATTCCTTGGTTTGGAGGAATGACCGGCGGACTTGACATATTCCTTGGTTCAACCTTTGGATTCTTTATTGGATTTGTCATCGCATCTTACTTTGTGGGAATGATTACCGAAAAATATGCTGCCTCACGCAGCTTTAGAAAAATGGCAATAACTATTGGAATTGCAAACTTCGCATTGATCTACATTCCAGGTTTAGCAGGCCTTGCCTTGTTCATGAGCATGCAAGGAACCCCTGTCGGAATCGTGGAACTCCTGATGATGGGACTCGTTCCGTTTATTGCTGGAGACATTGTAAAAATATTAGGTGCAGCTTCAGTATCCAAAGTATTTTTACCAAAAGACTAAGGTTTTCATAACCTTCTTTTTTTATTTTTTTTTTGATTTTAATGAAGCTTAATTTAAGGGGGCATCACCTGCTGTGCCTTAAGGGATTTCAGGGATACGGCTATGATGAAGACTTCATAAAAAACATGACTCTAATTAATTCAAAAAGAAAATTGCCCCAAACAACCGTTTCCATTTGCGATTGTCCCGATGACATCTGCTCGTCGTGTCCAAATCTGATTGACGGCATTTGCGAAAATGAAATTCAAAACGAAAGGATAGTGTCGATGGACAGGGAAGTATTGAAAAAATTGGACATCACAAAAGAGTATGGCTCCATTGAATTATTCAATGAAATGGATGAAATATTCGCCACCGAAGAAAGCGTTTCTGAAATCTGTTTTAATTGTAAGTGGAGCGAAAAATGCTTATTTTATCAAAAATTATCAAATAACCGATAGGTTTAAATACCACATAATAAATATATATTAAATGTTGTATATGCTACAACAGATATAGTCCCGTAGGGTAGTGGTAATCCTTCTAGGCTTTGGACCCGGAGACGGCGGTTCGACTCCGCTCGGGACTACTCCTATAAACTTTTTTTACTGATATTTTATGGACAAGCTATTGCTTATTGGAATCGATACAAGAAGTATGCTTAACAGTGCTTTAAAGCTAGACTATGATATTTATTCTGCAAGCTATTTTTCAACATCCGACACTCCATCCATCAGAAATCAAAAGATCATCCTAAAGGAAAGTGACGGCGAAAGCTGCGGAATCTTCGAGGACAATTTTGACGCTAATGCAATACTTGAAATGTCAAAGGACTATATTGATGAAGTTGACCACATAATTCCAATTTCAGGCGTTTCACCCAGCGACTTTTCAAAAAAGAATCGAAAGAAGATATTGGGCAATCATGATGTGGAAAGTGTTGAGGACAAGTTCAAGTTCTATGGGAAAATCAAAGACGAATTCCTAACTCCCATGACTTTTCATGTGAGTGATATAGATGAAGCATTTGAAATAAGTGGAAATCATCCCAAGACTCAATTTATTTTAAAACCCGTTAAAGGAAGTGGGGGCTATGACATTAACCTACTGAATAATCATGAGGATGTTAACTTTAGTGAAGGCGAATTTATCCTGCAGGAATATGTGAGCGGAATCAGCCTGAGCTCATCGGTACTGTCCAGCGAAAACGAAACAAAAACAATCACAAATTCAAGATTGCTTACAATGAATGACTTTGGGGATGAGAATTCATTCATATACATTGGAAACATACTGCCGCTGACAGACAAATCCATAATGTCCATTGTCAAGGATATTGAAAGCATTAATAACCAGATGATGGATACCAGCGAAAAACTGATTGACAAATTTGGTCTGATTGGATCAAATGGTGTGGATTATATCCTTAATGAAAACGGACTATATGTTATAGAAGTCAATCCAAGACTGCAGGGCACATTTGAATGCGTTGAAAGGACATTCGCAATAAATATGCTTGAGGCACATGTCAATGCATGCCTTGGCGAGGTCATGGAAATTCCAAAAGCAAGATGCTACACATACAAAAAAATTATCTACTCCCCGACAAGAAACAAATATCAGAAACTTGACTTGGATAACATTTATGACCTTCCGCATATAGGTTCCATCACCGAAAAGGACGAACCCTTGCTGACAATCATCGATAGTGATAGTGATTTTGAAAGATTATATGAAAAAGTAGAATCAACCAGTGAAACGGTTAACAGGTCAGCTAAAAGAAACCAAGCAGATGCACAATGAACAATATTACCCCGAGGGTTATCATAAAAGTAGTAATTATCATTCCACGGGTAATCCAGATAAATAACTTGGCCTTGTTGTCTGGGTCCTTCATAAATTGGTCAATTGGATTTCTTCTCATTATCACACCATTTTCAGTAAAAAATATTTTTACAGTAACTTAACAAATTAGCTTTATTTTAAAAAACAAATAATAATCAAACTTTAAATAAAAAAATAATAAAAAATAAAAGAAAATGAAGAAAATTAAGAAAAATTTAAGCTTCTGCATTTTTTGCTGCTTCGGCAGCAGCTGCAGCTTTTTCATTTTTCTCAATTGTTGATCTAATCATTTTCAATCTAACGAAGTTTTCCCTTTCCATTTCTTGGAGTCTCATATCAATATACTTCTCAGTATTTTGGAATCTTGGAATCATAATATGTTCTAAAGCATTTACTCTACGTTTAGTAGCTTCGATTTCCTCAGCGAGCAAGAAAATGGTTTTTTCTATTTCACCAAGTTCAATCAGATACTTAAGGGATTCCTCATATTTCTTTGCAGCTTCGTCTAACTGTATGGTTGTGTCGGAGAATCCATAACCCCTGTCAATAATGGAACGCTCTTCCATCTTAACATTGGTCACTGGTACTGCAACACCCATTACACTTCTAGATGTAATTTCTACATCAATTGATTCTTTAACAGATAATGCTGCTTTTTTAACAGCCAAATCGCCCATGGCAATTTGAGCTTCAAGCAAAGCCTCATTAGCTTCCTTTAGACTTAATTCTGCATTTTCACGAATACCTTTGACACGATCCAAGATATCAAAAAACTCTTTAATTAAAGCATCCCTTTTCTCTTT
>CACWUH010000015.1 GCA_902764015.1 uncultured Methanobrevibacter sp.
AAAAGGCCGTCCCCTATTCAAGGTCAACCACATGCCTTGCAACAAGAATCCCCACCAACACTCCAACGACAAAAGAAAAGATTGACAGAATCGGCCTTTGTGAAGACTACATCCTTGACAATACCGAATGTGAAATAGTGAAAGTCAGGGATTTTGGAGAAATAGGTATTGTTGAAGTGGACAAGATTGATGAAATTTTATCTGAAGATAAATTTAAACAAATCAACGATGCATTAAAAGCACAAGGATTTAAAAAAGTATGCTTAAATTTATCGCCAATTGATGATAACGAGCACATCACAATCGACTATGAGGAGGGTTCATTTTCATACAGCCTCCCTTTCGCGATAGACATCGAATCCACAAAAGACCAAATGGAAAACATAATCTCATATGACGAAGAAAAGATTAAACTATACAATATAACAATTCATGATGATGGTCTGATTGAGGGCCATGATTTTGAAGATTATGATAAAGCACTTGACTGCTTTATGGATACACTGCAAAAGATAAGAAGAAAGATTTAGGTGAAATACATGCCGACAAGATACATTGGAGACGGATACTGGGAAATAGCTTCCCGCCAAATGAGCATAGTTACAAGAAGCGAACAGGAAAGATTCAAAGACGCAAAAATCACGGTCATAGGCTGCGGAGGAATCGGCGGCGAAACCATAGAAATGCTTGCAAGGATGGGCATTGGAGAACTGGTTCTGGTTGACGAGGACGCCTATGATTTGTCAAACCTCAACAGACAGACACTGGCCACAATCACTGATTTGGGCCTTGTAAAAAGTGAAGTCGCAGCAGAAAAGGTAAGGCAGATTAACCCATATGTCAAGACAACAACATTCAACGAACATGTCGACCAGACAAACATCGACAAGGTCATCGGAGACTCCAACATCGTCATTGACGCTCTCGACAACGTCCTGACCCGTGTCATCGTTTCAAGAAAGGCAGCCGAAAATGGCATTCCATACATCCACGGAGCAATCCATGGAACGCTTGGCCAGATTACTGTGTTCCTGCCAAACAGCGAAAAGACCTATGAGGAAATGTTCAATCTGCCTTCTGTCGGAAAAGAGTTAAATGATGAAACGGTTGAAGCATTGAAAAACGTTACTTCAGGTGTTCCGCCAGTAATAGGACCTACACCTAATCTAATCGGATGTCTTGAAGCCATGGAGGCATATAAAATAATAACCGGAGTCGGCAAAGTCACCGTAGCTCCGAAAATACTGACTTTTGATTTATTGGATTTGGGTTCATTCAGTTTGGATGAAATCTGAATCTATTCATCCTTCAGCGCCAGGCTGAAATATTTCTTGAATTCAGGAGACTCGCTCTCCTCTAATTTTTTTATCAAATCGACACTTGTTTTCTTGTTGTTTATGGCCAGATTCATGTGGGCGTTGATGTATCCTTCATTTCTGATAAGCTCCAGAAGCCTTTTTCCATATGTCAAATCAGGGTCAAGCACACGGTCATGCATAAGCTTCAATGTGTCGAACTCATCGAATCCCAGAACTTCACACATTCCATACATCTCATTTATTATCTCATATGCCCATTTCTTAAGGGTGATTTCCTCACCGTCCCTCACCAATCTCATGTTCTCGTCGTACGCACTTTCGGCAACGCGCTCCTCGTTGATGAAGGCCTCCTTCTGCCAACATACGAAATCGGACTCGCCTTTTACAAGCATGTATATCAAAAAGAGCTGCAGGAACTTCATGTCATGCTCCACAAGGCCACAGTTATAGAACGGATTGATGTCAAGGGTTCTCACTTCAATGTATTTGATTCCGTCATTTTTTAAAGATTTCAGCAAATCAGAAGGATCTTTTGGCTTCAGCCTTATCTGGGTGTAGAGCTCCTTGGCCTGGGACAGGTCTCCCCTTTCAATGAATGAGCTGACGTCTCGGGCGAATTCATCAATGCTTGCATAGCTCGGATATAGCCTTTTGAGGTTCTTGTATCCGCATGACGAGTTTCTAAGGGAAGGACCCCTTGTCGAATAGTGGTTGCCGTATGCGTCCACCTCATCCATCAGATGTATGCACTCCTTTGAAAACGATTCATGGGATCCTATAGAGCAGCCTGTGAGATATATTATCAGCCAGCAGTGCCTGAGGTAGTTTCTGGCAATCTTGAGGTATATCTCATCCTTGAACTGCCTGAATGACAGCTCGGATTCGACAATTCCATATAGCTTTTCTATGAATTCGTCAGTGAATGAAAAATTGAAGTGAACTCCCGATATCATCTGCTTTTTGACGCCGTACTTGTCTGCGAGGTTTTCCCTGTATTCCTGTGAGCTTTGGCCTTCATCTGAATACTGAGCTATCGGAATTTCGCTGTCATAGGGCAGTATAGCCGGAAGCGACTGGAACCACAGGTATTCGTCTTCCCTTAAGGAGAAATTGACGATATCGGCCAGAAGGGAAAATGTGGAGAATGCCTCCTCAATGGTGTTGAAGGTCGGAGTTATTATCTCAATCTGGCTTTCTGAAAAATCAGTGGTGACTACGGGATTCTTTAATTTGTCCCCGAAGACTTCCGGATGAGGGCTCAGCGCAAGCTTGCCGTCGCTTTTTACCCTTAAAGCCTCCCATTCGATACCAAATAAACCAGCCAAAATTTCATCACTTGGAATCTTACTTAATTTGATCAATTCCATTTCAATCCCTATTGCTTAATCTTTCCATAATCCTTAATAATTTTTTCCAGTTCAACTCCATTGTGCATTGATTCTATGATGTCCTTGCCGGGGTTCGTATGATTCTTGATGCGGCCGTAAAGTGGCTTTAGAAATGTTTCCTCGCCGATGCCCCTTTCCTCAAGACCGTCATTTGCCAAATCGACAATGTCCTTTGTGAGGCTGCACAACTCATCCTTATCGATGAATGATGGCAGCTCATCCTGAATCAGGAGCTTTCGAAGCTCCCGTGCAGTGTATCCCTTATGGTATATGACCTTGTCGTTGGTTATGATTTCGGCCAGCTCATCGAGCCTATTTTTCAAGCCCAGGTGGAACGCCGCAACGGTCATGGTGTCATATATCGGCTGTGTGCAGACGCTTCGAAACTCAACGGTTCCCCTGAATGTCAGATTTATGAACTTGAATGGCCTCAGATAATTTATGTCATCGATGAGGGGCTTGACGTCAATGTATCTGTATTCGCCGTTTGAATAGATTTCTCCCCTGACATAGTCCTTCTGGAAGTACTCCTGCAGGCTCATCGTCGGGAAGTTGATGTATGCCCCATCCCGCATCACGCAGTAGATGTTTAGGGACTCAAGGTATGCCCCCAAATCGTCCAGGCTGTGGAATTCCACATCATACATTCCGATGTTATGGGGGTTTATGCCATGGGTGGAATACTCCCAAAGAGCATCCCTGAAGCAGGTCACGTGCTTGTTTTCATCCAAAAACACCGAATTTGAAAACAATAATGCCTTTATCGGCTCTATTTTTGAAAACACATTTATGGTCTTTACCAGATCGTCCCTGTAGACATCAAGCTGGACCTGTGATGCCGAGGAAAACATTCCGTATCCTGGGTAGTTATGGAAATGCATCGGAACGTTCTTGTAGTTCTTGAATGACTTGAGATGATGATAGAGCATCAGGTACCTCTCCGATGGAATCGGCACCTCCTCGTTGTATTTCCGGTAGGGGTTTATGCCCATTCCTGTCAAGGTGTGGTCGTGTTTCTCGAATTCTTCCTTGGTGAATGAGTAGTACTCAATGAACCTGTCGTTTATCGTGAAGAGATCCTTTTCGCGCCCCATTGCAAACTCGATGTTGTTGTAGGAGCAGTCATAGCAGATTATGTCATCGTTTTTGGAGTTCTTGATTGAAAACGTGTCCCCGTTGTAGTCTATGCCCTCCTTTTCAAAGTCGTCAAAGTGGCTGAGGACTTTGGAAGTCACATTGTGGACTACGGAGAAGTCGACCGCCTTTTTGTTGAGATTGATTATCGGCATCTCTATTTCGATGCCTATGAAGTCCTTTTTCTGCTTTGTCGGTTCAATGAACTGCTGATAGATTTTTTCCTCTATCAGGCGTTGAATATTGCTGTTTTTCATGGACTAGTCCCCCAGATTCATAGAATCAATGGAATTGCATATGAACTCCTCATGCTCTTTTGTCAATATGAATTCGTTGTCGTGCTCTTCGCTTTCAAAGATGATGTTTCCGTCGATTATGCCGAAAAGCTTGTTGAGCTCGGCAGGCTTCCAGCCGTCATCATCGCTTATCGGCGTTGAGGCGACAAGGAATCCATCGTCATTTTTAAGATAGTACAGCGAATCCCTCATGTTTGAGTGAATGTAGGTCAAATCCCCATCATAAAGCATCAGGTTCACCTTATTGCCCTTTGACAGTCCTTCCATCAGTTCGGTTAATAGGTCAAACCTTTCCCTTATCGTTGACGGGGCGCCTTTTGCCTTTTCAAATCTGTTAACGTTATCAATTATGTACAGGAGAATTCTTTCCGAATCAGTGTCTCCGGTTTCGAGTTCCCTGTATTTATCAAGCGGAGGATAATCGAATATTGTCCCGTTGTGTATCAACATCCATGACCTGTTGTTATCATCCAGTTCAGTGAACGGATGGCAATTGGGAGATATGATTTCGCCGATTGTTGCCAATCTGATGTGGGCGAAAACGTTTTTGCTAACAAGCGGATTGGACAATATTTCCTTTAAGTGCTGGCTACATGCTGCTTTTATAGGCTCTTTAGTAATAACAAATTCATCGGATTGCATATTTGCCAATCCCCATCCATGCGGATGATTTTCTGAGTGATTATAAAAACATTCTAGACATTCATTTATCTGTTTTGGCTTATCTGAATTAAAACAAAAAATTTCGCACATTAATTATCCTCCCTCTCAATTGATATTACAAATGTTATATTGTAACGATTAAAATTATATAACTATTGTTATATAAATATTTTGGTATAACTAATTTTCAAGGTTCACCCTCTCGGGTGCGGTGAATACAGTAAATCGGTTTTCCCGGACAAATCCAACCATCGTGATGTTTCCCATTTGGGCAACATCGATTCCGGATGAAGCTGGAGCCGCATTTGAAATTATGATTGGTATTCCTACCCGGATTACCTTGATGAGCATGTCTGCAGGCATCCTTCCGCTGTATGAGATGTAGCATTTTGAAAAGTCATATCCATCTTTTGCAGCGGCTCCTATCACCTTGTCAACTGCAACATGTCTGCTTACATCCTCACGGATTATTATATTGTCCCCACATTTGAGTTGGGCGACGTGGACTCCTGCTGTCTTCTGCCATACCTTGGCCTCGTCTGTGAGATGCTCGATGTCTTTGATTATCTGGGTGGCATCGACCGTCAAATCTGACGTATTCGGCTCGATTGTCTTAAGCTCGGACCTGATTCCGCCCGCATTGTCGGAGTTGACTCCCTGATATTCAAGCAGCCTGCAGACGCATGCGTGTTCGCAGTTTCCCTTCCTCTCCTGAACGATGCCTTCCTGCTCCAGGTCCTCCTCAGGGTCATGTGAAAGCTTGGTTGAAATCAGCACGTTCGTTCCGTCGAGCTTGATTGAATCTATATCTGAGTAGTCCTTGATCAGTCCTTCGCCAAGGCAGTAGCCTATTGCAAAGTCCTCCAAATCCTTGGGATAAGTTGAAAACTTCCTTGGAGGCAGATAGTCAATGAACAGATAAGTGTATTCATCGTCAACGCTGTTTTCCTTAATGGTTTTATATTTGCCTTCCTTCCACTGAATTACATCAGTCTGTCTTAAAAAATCCATTTATCTTCACCAATAATATATATTAACAATTGTTATATTTATTATGTTCGGTAATTTGGAATATGTAAACATTAATTTACCCGCTTAAAAACAAAAATGGGTTCAATTTATATACTAAAAAATCAAAATAAACAACCATGACAAAGAAATCAACATTCTTGTTCTTTTTAATCATTTTATTATTTATGGCCATTGGTGCCGCATCGGCAAGCGACGACAATGCAACCGACATTATCGAGGAAAGTCCTGATGAAAATCCAGTGGCACAAGCTGACTTGAATGAAACCTCTTCGGATGGTGGTGAAGATGTTTTGCAGGCCAGCAATGAAAATACTGCCGAGATAAAGAGCGATTCATCGCAAAACACCGTCAAGGCAACGACAACACAAACAAATAATAATGTGGTTACAAGCACAAAAAAGACTACAAAATCAACACTTAAAATAACGACTTCTGCAAACTACGTCAAGAAAGGAAAAAAATACACAATGTATCTTGTTGACTCAAACGGCAAGGCAGTGGCAAACAAGAAGGTAAAGGTGAAACTCAACGGAAAGACCTATGAGAAGACAACATACAACAACGGGAAATTCACCATAAAAATCAAATCAAGCCAATCAAGGGTGAAGCTGAAAGTAAAAGTCGCAGGGGATGCGAAGTACTATTCGCTTTCCACAAAGCTCAAGGTATACGTCCAGAACTCGTACAAGATAAGCATCGGAAATTCACGGCTTCTAACAAACGGGTTCCTTAGGGTCTATCTGAAGGGCGACAAAAAGGTCATCTCCAAAAAGACGCTTAAGGTGACCGTCGGCCAAAAGACATTCACCATGCAGACGAATTCCGAAGGATTCATAATTATCAAGCCTCAGGTAGAGCCAAAGACCTACAAGGTCTGCGCGAAGCTTGGAAAATACAAAAGCTACAGGAACGTGAAGTGCATAAAGGGCAATGTCCTTGATCCTCTCAAGACAAGCATCCCAACCAGAAGCGGGGTTCCCGATGTGGACATGATGCCTGCGAACTACGTGATGGGAGACGGCGATGCCACATACACCCTTCTGAAGTCACAGTACAAGGAGACAATCACAAGGGACAGCTACAGCCTCTTCCAATACGACAAGCTTCCAAAATACACTATCTTCAAGACAAAGGACTCCCCAAACACCTACCACATCCTGAAGCGGGAAAAGTGGAACGTCATTGAAAGGGCACTCAACACAAAGCTTGTAAAGGCATTCAAGTATTCCTACTGGCCGGATTCAATCACCGTCAGCCTCAAGGGAAAGTCATACACCTATGCGGTGGTTCGTGACATCCAGAATACCGGATACAACTGCGGACCTACATCAGCAAGCGTCTGCAGCCAGGCACTGAAGAAGTACTATTCCGAAAGGTACTTCCAGATTGAAGGCAACTGCTATGACGGAATCAACATCCCGGTTCTCAAAAGCGTTCTGGAGGACAACGGCTTCAAGACACACTACTTCTATGACGACTCCTCCTTTGACCGTGCCATCAAGGAGCTGAATAGTGGAGCCTCACTGATAGCTTACCTTCCAAACCACTATGTCGCCATCGTCGACATAAGCCCTGACGGCAAAAAGGTCCTTGTGAGCAACTCATACGGCAGCTATAACGTCGGATCAAAGAACGTTCCGACAAACTGGGTATCCGTAAGTTACCTGAAAAGCAAATTTGCGGGCATAGGTCTGGTCATAAAGCTTAACTATAAGCTTTCAAGCGCCACCAAAAGCCAAGTCAAGAACTACTACTACAGCATGGGCCCGAAATGGACTGCACAGAACGTTCATGAAAGGATACCTAATGTTGGAAAATGAATTTAATAGGGGAAAACAATTTTCCCTAACTTTTTTTATTTATTTTTCGCCTGGGACTTCAAAGACATCGTCAGGCAGATTCTCTTCAAACTCGCAGTCGAAATTGTAGAGGCTGCAGATTTCAACGACTCCCCTGTATGGGGCACGCATAGACTTAATCTCGATTTTTTCAGAAAATATCGCTCCGCCGATTTCTGCTGAGACGTTGGCTTTAAAGACGCAATCCCAAATGTGGGACACCTTCATGTTGTATATGGCGCCGCCTTCGAGAAGGGATGAATTGGATTCAAATTCATTGCGCTCGATGTGCACCTTGCCCCCGTTGAATATGGCTCCTCCTTTGGAATTTGAGCGGTTTTCAATGAAGCTGCAGTCGCATAAAATAAGCTTGGCCGCATTGAATATTGCTCCGCCATCATTTTGTGAAAAATTGGACAGGAAAGTGGAATTGCGCACCGTCAGGCCAAAGCACTCATTGCATATGGCACCTCCCCTGAATCGACAGCCGTTTTTAAATGTGAGGTCAGTGACTAGAGCGCCCAATCCAGAAACCTTGAAGATTCGCGACTTGCATCTGGCATCGATAGAATGGCCATTGCCGTCGATTACAAGCCCATCAATGTCGAGACTAATGCCTTCCATATATTGGCCTACCTCACAATCATCCAGAACTATGTCCGAATCCAGAACCACAGTTTTCGTCCCACTATGAATCAAATCATCCAAATACTTGAAGTTCCTCTGCATGAAAAACACCCAGATATTAGTCTATTCCTCATCTCCAACAATCAAAAATCCGGTTTTGAGATTCATAAAAAATGCTAAATTCCAAAGAACCAATAGAAAATCGGCTCGACAAGATTGCATTCGATGACCGCCGCAATTGCAAGCAGGACAACGACGACTACAATCATTATCAAAATATCCTTAAGCTCCCTTCTGCGCTCTTTTAGAATGTCTCTGACATTTCTCTTCCGGATCATCTCCACTTCAATCTTTGTTATGTTGAATGCGCATGCAAGCGAAATTACGGCTGCCGCATACTCTATTATACCATGAGGCAGAATTGTCACAGCATAGTAAGTGAAATCAGCGCCGAATGGAGTTCCGATGAGTATGGCATTGTATATGATTGCAAGTACTGAAATTATTGAAAAGAACAATCCTCCAATTATGACTATCAAATCTGAAACCACATTATGCAAAAACAGATTAATAGTACCCGTTTTAGTCACGTTGTTATTGTAAAACGAAGTCCCATTCGCCTTCATCTGGTAGATGGTTCCCGAAATCATGCCGTACTTGTTTCCAATGAGTATGAAAGAGGCAACGGCAGACACGACTGCAACCGTTAAAAACAGCGCCAAAGATATCAGAAGCACCTTTTTGTTTCTTTTGAAAAATTCCTTCATGTTAAATAATATTGTTTGCAGTGATTAAATAGTTTTACATTGCATGAACCCATGTAAAAAGAATATTTCATCATTGAATCGAGTGAAAATGAAACTCTTTAAATATCAAGACCCAGTATACCATTATACATGGTTGGAACAATCTTTGGACTGATATTATTCATACTCATTGTCGGCGCATGCTGCTGCAGCGACAGCGGGTCTTCCAGCAATGGCGGCGCCCAAAAAAGAAACACCTATACCCCACCTAGGAAAAACACCAATTATCATCCCAATTACTATTGCGAATGCCCTTCCTGCGGTGCTCCATACTATGACGGCTACTGCGATGAATGCGGATATCCCGATGTCAATCAGGGATGGCTGGGAGAGCAGTACTAGCAATATGGCACGGTTTTGTGAACAAATTCGGAATACTTCTTTTGATTGCAGTCCAATGCGTGATATTCGGATGGTATTATGGTGCTGAAAAGGTCATTCCTGTTTTGAATGAAAAGTCAAGAATTAAGGTTGGCGCCATCTGGATGACAATCATCAAATACATCCTTCCGGTATTTCTGGTGATAATCTGGCTGATTGGAATAGTTGACCTGTTCATGAAGGCCAGCCAGTTTGAGCTGATGGTCGATATAACAATAATTGTACTTGTTTTAGCCCTATCGGCCGTATTCTACAGAATGGATCCGGTGAAAAATTAGTTGAAAAGAATTATAATAATTCTTTTCTCAAATCAATTGTGTCTTTTAAGTCAGGACCTGTTGAAATGATGGTTACAGGAACGCCTGTTTCGGTCTGTATGTCTTCAATGAATGCCTTGGTTTCTGCAGACAATTCATTATAGTCCTGCACGCGTGCGCAGTCAAAGAGCCTGTCGACACAGGTCAATGCAATCTGGGTTGCGCCATTGATTCTGCATGATTCCTTTGCCAGCTCCATATCAAAGTATCCTATTCTTCTTCTACGTCCGGTCACGACACCGTATTCCTCAAGACCTTTGCTTTCGGCTTCCTCTTGTGTCATTTCGGTTGGGAAAGGTCCTTCGCCGACACGGGAAATGTATGCCTTGAACACGTTTATGACCTCATCCACCTTGGTCGGTCCGACACCCACGTCGGCCGCAAAGGTTGATGCTGTGGTGTCCTTGCTTGTCACATAGGGATATGATCCGTAGTAAAGTGACAGGGCAAAGCCCTGTGAGCCTTCGATGAACACATTTTCGCCATTGTCTATGGCTTCGTTGACTTCAAGTGACACGTCAGTGATGTAATCTTCAAGTTCCGGAACGTCCTTTGCCAATTCGATTGTCCTCAATACCCTGTCGGAATTTGCCGGTCCGCATCCTGAGCCTGTGCTTCCGATTTTCTTGGCCAGATGTTCTGAGGATTTGTCCCTTTCCATATGCTCTTCGGTAATGATGGCGCATCTAGGGTCAACGCACATCCTTTCCTTAACATTATATTTCTTCAAGTCTTCAAATTCCTTAAATAAAACGTCGGGGTTCACCAGAACTCCCGCTCCAATCATCAGCCTTGCGCCTGTGTGCACAAAGCCTGATGGGGTCAACCTCAAACCGTATTTTTCACCGTTGAATTCAACGGAGTGCCCTGCGTTCGGCCCAACGCCTGCACGAGCGATTATTTCCGGTTTGTCATTGTCACAAAGGTAGGTGATGCATTTTCCCTTGCCTTCATCACCCCATGCTCCGCCAACTAAAATACTACAAGTCATTCATTAACTCCTTAAAAATTAATAAAGTATGAAAATTTTACAAAATTTCCGTAACACTAATATTATGTCAATTATCTTTAAAAAACTTTTCCAATATGCACGTTTAGCATTGCAAAAAAAAAATTTCACATAATATAAATATCATATCGGACATAATACTATTCATATAATTTATAAACTCAAGGTAATTTGCATGCATGTTGAAAAACAATACAGAGAACTGGAAAAAATCGAGGAAATACGGGTTTATAATATTGAGAAAAACGAAGTGTTTCAAGAGGCCAAAAAGGTAAAGGAACTTGAAGATATTCGATTCAGCAATATTATGAAGCATATACCTTCAGACATCAATGTATTCCAGCCCTTAGATGACGGCGACTACCTCGTCGAGAGGATAGGCTGGAATCTGCTTGAAAGGCTTAATCTTATGCCGGAGGATGTTGAAGGCAGAAAGTTTAGCGAAACGTCTCCGTTTTACTTTAGCATATTCAAGGAAACGTTTGAAGAGGTCTGTAAAACGGGAAAAACAAAACCTATGAGGATATTCTATTACATCAGCGACAAGATCGTCACTCTTGCAAATATCCACGTGCTTTACGATGAGGGAAAGGTCTACATTCTCTCCGATTTGACAAAGGCAGAACATGTGACCAAAAGCATTGAGGAACGCCAAAAGGAAGAGGACGAAAACAAGGCCACACTAATCGAATATTTTTCACAGACAGGAAGCTTCTACAAGGCACATGACGAATACACATGGACACCGGGCATCTATAATATCATAAACCGTTCCAAAGAGACAAGCGACGCATTCTATAACATCATATTTGATTTGGTGATTCCGGAAGACAGGCCACTGGTCGAAGAGCTGATAGACACAATGAGCCCTGAAACCGACACATACGAAAACATCATCCGTATCAAGACTCCCGGAGGACACATCAAATATCTGGACACTTATCTTTACTCAAAATTCGATGCCAACGGTGAGGTGGTAAGTCATTACGGTCTATTCAAGGACATCAGCATCGACTCACACAAACACCTGACAAGGCCTGTGGACTTCATGCTGAACGGATTCAACCACAACTCCAAGCTGTCACTGCTTGTAGAACCATTGAGCAAACGATACGAGTTCAGTGAAGGATTCTATAAGATGATTGAAATTCCAAAAAGGGAATACCACCACAGCGAAAGCATCCTTGAAAACATCGTTGAGGACGACGTTAGAAAAGACATTAAAAGACTGATTGACGGTGAGATAACCGAACTCAATAAGGTACTCACATACAAGGTCCACGGAGACATGGACAACTGCAAAATATGCGAACTGTTCATTGAACGATTCAAATACGGCAACAAGGACCACAGCATAGGATTTTTAACAGACATTACGCTTTCACGCAAAAAGCAGCAGGAGCTGATAAGGTCAAATGCGACCAAAAACATCCTGATTAAGGAGGTTCACCACAGGGTAAAAAACAACCTGCAGGTACTGAACAGTTTCCTGAACCTTGAACGCAGGGAATATGCGGATAATCCAAATCGTATACTGGACAACATGCAAGCCCGTCTCTCTTCCCTTGCCCTGCTTCACGAAAAGACATACAACACCGACGATTTCATCAACATCAACCTTCAGGACTACATGAAGGACCAGGATGAAACATTGCATATGCTATTCGGAGCAAAGGACATAAACTTCACATCAGAAGTTGACCCGAAAATCCATTTATCAATCGACGTAATTACCCCACTGCTCCTCATTGTCGATGAACTGACAATGAATGCAATCAAGCATGCGTTCCCAGACCATGATATGCCGAACAAGACCATATCCAAAAAGATTGATTTCGTTGACGAACATATATGCAAACTTATATTGAGGGATAACGGAGTCGGGCTCAAAGACCCGAACGCCCTGATAAACCACAATTTGGGTTGGGAAATAATCAATAACCTGACCAGACAGATTAACGGGGAACTTGAAATTTTAGACTGCGAAGTTGGAACCGGATTCAAGATACTCTTCCCAGTCAACTTCGACCATACCATTGCCTACCACAGAGAAGAATGGGGGAAATCCAATGAGAATTGAAAAGACATACAGGCAGCTGGAAGATACCGAAGAGGTCCATATGTATGACATTATGGAAGAGGAACTGTTCCAATATGTGCCTCAGGAATATGATATGTTTTACACCCCTTTCGAAAAGACACTGAATTATCTCAGCAATGATTTGGACATATTCGTACCTGTTGATGACGGAAACGATTTCATTGTCCACAGGCTGGGCTTAAGTGCGCTTGGACGGGGAAAAATCAAGCAAAGTGATGTAGCGGGGCGTCTGCTCAGCAAAACATCACCAGGGTTTTATCAGGTGCTGAAGGAGCCCCTGAAAGAGGTATATGAAACCCATGAAACGAAAAACATGAGGTTCTACTATCACTTCAACGAAAAGCTGGCAAGGTTTTCGAACGTCAAAGTGGTCTACGACATGGAAAAGCTCATGCTGATTTCAGACCACAGGGACAACACGGGAACAAGCCTCACCGTTGATGACGGGAAATACGACGAAAAGGCAAACCTGATTGAATACTTCTCACAGACCGGAAGCTACTACAAAATCAACGACAGGTACTCGTGGACACAGGGGATATACAACATACTCAACCGTACCCGTGAACCGAACGACGAATACTACAACATCATATTCGACCTGGTGATACCCGAAGACCGTCCGCTTATCGACAAGCTTCAAAGGGAGATGGACCGTGGAAGGGCCAACTACGAAACGGTCATAAGGATAAGGACCGATGACGGCACATTGAAATATATCGAAGTCAATCTCTACTCAAAATTCGATGAAGACGGACATTTGTTGAGCCGTTACGGATTGTTCAAGGATGTCAGTACCGATTCAACACGTAAGATGACAAGGCCGGTTGACTTCCTGCTGAAAGGATTCAAAAACAACAAAAAATTGGCATTGCTCATTGACCCATTAAGCATAAAGCATTATGAGTTTTCAGAAGGATTCTACATACTTATCGAAGAGGATCCCGAAACCTACCACCACAGCCGAAAGATAATCGACAACATAGTGGAGGAATCAATCCATTGCAAGATCAAGGAATTGGTTAGCGGAGAGAGGGATGTTCTCAGCGAAACGATAACATACAATGTGCACGGAGATGAAAACAACCAGAAGACAGCCGAAATATATCTTGAAAAATTCGAGTTCGGTGAAACGACACACAGCATAGGCTTCATCACAGACGTCACCGAAGAGCGCAAAAAACAGCAGGAGCTCATGGAAGCAAACGAGCACCAGACAATCCTCATCAAAGAGGTTCACCACAGGGTCAAGAACAACCTGCAGGTACTGAACAGCTTCCTGAACCTTGAGAAAAGGGCATATAAGGACAAGCCCGGCATAATCATTGACCATATGCAATCGAGACTGTCCTCACTGGCAATCCTTCACGAAAAGACATACAACACCGAAGACTTCAAGAACATAAACCTGAAGGAATACATCGTCGACCAGGACAGCCAGTTGAGAGGTCTGATTGGCCTGAGGGACGGAATCGAATTCGAATCTGAAGTTGACAGTGACCTGAACCTGACAATCGAAGTTATAACGCCTTTACTGCTAGTTATTGACGAGT
The DNA here is from genome assembly GCA_902764015.1 of uncultured Methanobrevibacter sp. GTDB lineage: Archaea > Methanobacteriota > Methanobacteria > Methanobacteriales > Methanobacteriaceae > Methanocatella. Next base: position 14,465 of record CACWUH010000015.1, read on the forward strand.
TGACCATGAATGCAATCAAGCACGCATTCCCTGACAAAACAGTCCCTAACAAGAAGATTATCAAGAAAATAACCAAACTGGACGACAGCACAGCCCAATTGATACTCCGAGACAATGGAGTGGGAATCGAGGATCCTGGTTCCATAACCAAAAACCTGGGATGCGAGATCATCAAGAATCTCACAAAGCAACTCGACGGAGAAATCGAACTGTTCCAGCATGAGAACGGAACGGGCTACAGACTGACATTTCCTATCAATATGGAACATACAATTGAGGGATAATGTTTTAATGGAATCGAACAAATAATACTAAAAATTTAAATAAAATAAACAACATAACATAAAAATTGTTAATGGGAAGGATAACATGAATGAAAGAATATTAGTCGTAGAAGATGAAGCTATTACCGCATTAGATTTAAAATACAGTTTAGAAGAATTAGGTTACGAAGTAATTGATACAGTCGATACCGGACAGGCAGCAATCGACACAGCTGCAGAAAAAACCCCTGACGTTGTTTTAATGGATATCAAACTAAAAGGAGACATGGAAGGTATTGAAGCTGCAGAAGTTATTTCAGAATGGCATATTCCAATCATATATTTAACTGCAAACACCGATACGGACACCTTTGAAAAATCAAACGTCAAAGGATCATACGGATTTGTTTCAAAGCCATACGACATCAACAAACTAGACAAAACCCTTAAGATAACTATCAACAGAGCAAAATTGGAAGAAAAAAAATTAAATGACGCAAGTGGTTTTACCGAATGAACAGATTTAAATGACCCAATTAGAATTAATTAGTGGAAAACCTAAAATTTTTGCTATTAGCTCTGATGAAGAATCACTGCCATTACTTAAGGAATTTGTAGAAGATTATGATTACGAATTTTCCGGCAGCGCATATGAAAAGGACGATATTTTCACCAAACTGGATGAAATATCTCCCAATCTTATTTTTTTAGATACTGATATCGAAAACATTGATTTGGAAGCGCTGGCAGGAGACTTGGAGCTTTTCAATGTTCCCATCATACTCATTATTGGAGCCTTTTTCGACGAGACAATCGACAGGCTGCTTACAAACAACCCCTTCGGATTCCTGCTCAAGCCACTGGAAGACGGAGAAGTGCAAAGGTCAATGGCAGTAGCCATCAAAAAACATGAGCAGAACATAATCAACGTCAAGACGGCCCAGGCAAAAATCAAGGAGAAGAATACGGAGCTCGTCATCGAAAAGTCAGACTCAAGTTTCCTTCTGATACTGTGTATTGCACTCATCATAATGGCTATTCTCACAAGAAACGCAACCTGGCTTCAATGGCTGCTTCTCATTCCAACGCTAGCAATGCTGATTAATTCTATAGTGAGCATCAAGAAGGTAAAGCCGGTCACCCCCTACAAGGAGGAGGACCTTCCATTCATAAGCATATTCATACCTGCACACAACGAGGAAAATACAATCGGATCCACCGTCGAAAGCGTCTGCAAAAGCGAGTATTCAAAGTTCGGAGAGCCTAACTATGAGGTCATCGTCATCAATGACGGGTCCACAGACACAACCGGCGAAATACTCGCAGGCATGAAAAAGGACCTTCCTCAGCTTAAAATCGTTACAAGACACCCTCCAAGATCAGGAAAAGGAAAGGGTTTCGTTTTGAATGACGCACTTACATTGTCTCAGGGAGAGATAATCGGCGTTTTCGATGCGGACACTCAAATCAAGACCGATTTTTTAATGGAAATCGTGCAGTATCTCAATGGCGACGTTGACGGAGTCCAGTCAAGAGTCAAAATGTTCAACCGAAACGAGAACTTTCTTGCCCGCATGCAGCATCTGGAATTTGCAAGCTTTGGAAACACATTGATTGCAAAGGACAATCTAGGATTTACAGGATTTTTAGGCGGAAACGGACAATTCGTAAAAAAGGATGCAATCATCGACTGCGGAAGATGGGACGGATTTGCGGTTACTGAAGACTTGAACCTCGCCATAAAGATCATACTTCAGGGCGGAAAGATACGCTATTGCGGAGAATGTGCAGTCTATCAGGAAGCCGTGACTGAATGGGGAGCATTCTTCAAGCAAAGGATAAGGTGGGCAATCGGCAACTTCGAAACCCTGTTCGTTTACCTTCCCCAAATCGTATGGGGAAAGATATCAATCGGAAAGAAACTCAATATTCTCGAACACATCTCATTTTACAGTTTTAACCTATTAATCTTTTTCGGATTCATAGTCACGCTCATAAACGCGGTATCATGGTTCGTTTTCCATGGAGCTACAATAATCAGGATGGAGGCTCCATTTTTCGTAGGATTCCTGTCAGTCATCGCATTCTTCCCAGGAATAATTCTTGCCCTTTCAAGGGACAAACCGACTGCCCAGGAGTTCATCAAGGATATCGTTAAATACTACATATACTGTTTCCATTTGATTCCGTTGTTTTTCCTGACAATGAGAACAATGATTACCAGGAAAGACCGCAGATGGACCAAAACCGTGCATAAAGGAGGTAAAAAATGAAAAGGCATACCAAGTTAAATTGGCTGGTGCTGATACTTCTCATAGTTTTCATTGCAGCCAACATCAATGGAATCAACAGCCTATTAAGCGGCACCACCGACAAGACAATTGATTTCGGACATAGTACAAGCATAGTTCCGCAAACATGGAACACAACCAAAGAACTGAATCAGGCAAACATGTCAAAAACTCCTGATGCCATTACAAACGAATACATATATATCGACCACTGGGACGACTGGCCCGAAGACCATATAACATCGATATCGGAAGCCAAATTCAAGTCCATGGAAGACGGAGGCTACAAAGTCCTGAAAAATGAGAACACAACCCTTAGCGGAATTCCTGTATCAAAACAGTATTTTTCAAATCCTACCAGGGAAAATGGCCAAATATCCAATTACATTGGTGTAAACTATGTATTCCCTAAGGAGGATACAAACTATACAATACAGGTCCATTACTTCACAACCCATGACTATGACAATGCCACTTTCACAAAGGAAATCGATGACTGTATTGAAAATGACATGAGCAACATCCACAACAACAACTACAACGGATTCATGTCAGTGACAAACCACATTTTCGAAACTGTTTCAGGCCAAGTATAATTAAAATAATGATGGATAATTTGGATAGCTGGTAAAAAAAAGTTATTTAAAATATCTATCAAATTAATATTTTCAATAGATATCAAAAGAATCATGCAAAACTATTTTTTCGTATACATCAACGGATGATTTTCACACATAGGGTCCTTTATGATGTTTCTTTTCAGATGATAGTTCAGGAAATAAAGCATCCACTCATTGGAAAGCTCCCTTAAGGACGCATCGTCAAGCCTTTCAAAGGACGTGAAGAAATCCATCTGATTTCCGCCGGCGACAAAGGCAATGTCCCTTGTCTCAACCAGCATGAAAAAATCATTGCGGATATTGTGAACGCTGAATTCTTCAATGGATGAAATTGTCTTTTCGCTTTTATAATTTCCAAAAAATGTGTTGAGATATTCGAAATCAATGAACTTGATGTCCTTTACATCAAAATCCATTTCTTCACTGAGCAATTGGTTCTTATAGTCATATCTTGATAGAAAATCGACATCCCAAATGTTATTATAAAAAACTGACAGAAATGAATCCTCAGCAAAGCGGACCGTCAAAGACATGTCGCCTGATTTAGGATCTCCAAGCTCGACATTCTTGAATCCCAGATATATCGAATCCTGAGATATCTCTATTGAAGTCCATTTACCTGAATTGATCATCACGTCACGAATTAATTTTAAAGACCTTGTATTCATTCTAACACCTGATTTTTTACAAAGGCATCGTATGCCCCTTCAATTTCGTATTCCTTTTCATCATCATATGACTTGTCCCACTTAAAAGGATCAATCTCGATTTGGTTGTTAACTGTTCCATCCCAATCAATGGTGAAGCCTTCATCTTTAAGACATCTGCAAACGGCATTTCCAATTTCCAATGCCTTGATTTCATCGTTTTCAAAATCCCCAAAGGTGATTTTCAGATTTCCGTCAAAGATGCTGCCCTCAACATCCTCAAAGGTGTAGAAGCAAAATCCCTGAGGGTCAAACTTATTGTTTATCAGATGAACCTGCAGTTCAAATGCATCGGCCACGCCTTCAGCGATGTCATAGCCGCAATTGTGAACGGCCACAATGCCGTCCTGTGCGAGCCTTGCAAACGCATCTTCAAGTTTTGAAAAGTTTTCGTTAGACGAATCATTTGGGGAAATGTCAAAAGCGGAAAAGTCCACTTCCTCGTCAATGAACTGCTCTTCCAGTATCTCCATGATTTCGTCAACGCTGAAAAATCCTGATTTAGCAAGCAAATCTATCATATACTCGATTTCTTCGGCTAAATCAGAATCCATCCTCTCACCTTTCATCGTCACCGAATATCAGAAGACGGGTTATATTTCCCCTTTCGGTATATCCTGCCATCACACGTGCTTCGCCGATTTTTGCAAGTGCAAAGTCATCGTGCGGCTTGAAGCCATATCCCTTGAGTTTGGTATATGACTCAAAAGCGATTTTCGGATAGATGTTGAAGCTCTTCTGGAACCTGTAAAAGGTATCCCTGAATTCCTTAGGGGTTTCGTTTTCCCCAATCATGTCTGACTTGATGGCCACAAAAATATCCAAACCATCTTCAGAAACCGCATAATATGCGTCCATTGCAAGAATTGAACTTGAAGTCATTGCCAGGGAGTGGCAATCATCATATGTGGCATTCAATAATGGGGTTGTGAACTCGGGAATTTCGAATTCCTCACCTATGGCCTTGATCTGCTGGGCGGATTTAATCAGCTTTTCGCCGAATATGTCCTCGTTGTCCCATGCCCAGGACCACTGCCTGGATTCCTTCATGAAGAATCCGAGAATCTGAACCTGAAAGGTGATGTCTGCAAAGGAAAGCTCTCCCTTTTCAATGTCCAAATCTCCAACTTCCTCACCAATCAATTTGGATAGGTTTTCCTGTCTGTCAAGTGCCAATGCACCGTATTTTGATAGTAATGTTTTAAATGTGTCTCCTTGTTCAATCTCAACCGGTTTTTCTATTACTTTCAATTATAACACCTAAAATTCTAATTTTGAAATCCTGTCCATTGCTTCAATGGTATTTTCCAATGTATTGAATGCGGTAAGCCTCAAGTAGCCTTCGCCGCTTGGACCGAATCCTGAACCTGGAGTTCCGATGACATTTGCCTCATTCAACAATATGTCAAAGAAATCCCATGAGTCCATGTCGTTAGGGGTCTTGACCCAAATGTATGGGGAGCTTACTCCTCCATAGACTTCAAGGCCTATGTCTGTCAGGCTTTGGCGGATTACCTTAGCGTTTTCCATGTAGTAATCGATGACCTCTTTTATCTGCTTTTGGCCCTCTTCGGAATAAGTCGCTTCCGCTGCCCTTTGTACAGGATAGGATGCACCGTTGAACTTGGTGGTCTGCCTTCTGTTCCATAGAGGATTGATTTCCACCTCTTCGCCGTCTGCGGTATATCCTTTCAGTTCCTTAGGAACGACAGTGTATGCGCAACGGGTTCCGGTAAATCCTGCAGTCTTTGAATAGCTTCTGAATTCGATGGCAACTTCCTTGGCACCTTCTATTTCATAGATGCTGTGAGGAACGTCATCTTCGGTTATGAACGCTTCGTAGGCTGAATCGAATAGTATGATTGCCTTGTTTTCCTTTGCATAATCGACAAATACCTTCAGCTGGTCCTTGGTCAATGTTGTTCCTGTAGGATTGTTCGGGAAACATAGATACATGATATCCACAGGTTCTTCCGGCAATTCCGGAATGAATCCGTTTTCGGCATTGCACTTGAGGTAAGTCAATCCTTCATACATTCCGTCGTCACCCATTTCGCCTGTTCTTCCGGCCATCACGTTGGTGTCGACATAAACAGTGTATACAGGATCGGTGACTGCAATCTTATTGTCGATTCCAAAGATTTCCTGAATGTTTCCGGTATCGCATTTTGCTCCGTCGCTTATGAACACTTCGGAAGTGTCCAGGGAAATGCCATATTTCTCATAGTCATTCTTAACGATAGCTTCAGCCAAAAATCCATAGCCCTGTTCGGGACCGTATCCCATGAAGGTTTCGCCGTCAGCCATTTCATCCACTGCGTTTCTGAATGCTTCGATGACTGCCGGAACCAAAGGTTTTGTAACGTCCCCGATTCCCATTTTGATTACGTTAGCATCAGGATTATTCTTTATAAATTCTTGTTCTCTTCTAGCAACCTCAACAAAAAGGTAGCTGCTTTTCAACTTAAGATAGTTCTCATTAATTTTAACAACCATGATTAATCCTCATAAATATTAATCAAATATATATTTGACTTTTGAAATATATAAAATGAATGATTGAAAAAAATTACTTTTAAAGCTAAAAATCATTGAATTACCGCCCATCATCTGAAATGAGGTCATGGAAATCATATTCCTGAATGTGAATACAAAAAAGATATCCTAAAAAAGCAATCATGTAACCTGAAATATACATTCATGAAAAGGGGGTGCCACCGTCAAAAAACGACCAAATATGAAAATATTTAAATTAAGGAATGTGACATAATTATATATATACTAAATAAGGGTTGGGAAATATGAATATAATAACTATTTTAATTTGGATAACTATTGCAATAATCGCCGCAATAGCTATCATAGTCGTTAAACTACATTTCAGAGGCGATGAATTAGAGCATGAAGAAGGATCAATACTGCCAAGCGGCAAGGGCATTAGTGAAATGCTAAACATCAACAAAGACAAAATCAGTGCCCCAAAAAATAATTCTTCAAGAAATGCTCCTCGTAGTTTATCCCCAAATACTTCCAAAAAAGAAAACAACCTGAACTTATTTAGCCGATCCAGTGAACCGAAAAGCGAAGATACCGCTTACATCGTTCCTGAAGTTGAAACCAACAACGTAAAAAGTTATGAATACGAATCCCAAAATCAGGTACTTATTAATTATGATAATAATGTTAAAAAATTTCAAGAACCAATTAAACAAAGCCAGATGGATATTATGACTCAAAATAACAAGGATACTAGCGAATTGAAAGATCTGTTTACAATTGATGAACTGATTAAAGAATCCAAAAGGAAAGACAGCGAAAGGGAAAAGGAATCACAGACAATCAGAAAGGATGAAGACGATGCCGAACTGAATGAAATCAAGGAAAGCATCAAGAACAAAACACAGGAACCTTTAATCGAAGAGGTCATCGCTGAAGACACAGAAGAAAAAATCAGCGACATAATCCAGGACGACGAAGATTCATCCGAAACCGAAACAGATTCAGTAGCTTCACAAAAAGACATTGATGAAGCGATAACCACCGCTTCACAGGAAATTGAAGAAGAAGAGGAAAGCCCTTCAGAGGATGAAAACATTACCGACACCCTGCTGAAACAGGAAGAGATAGCAGAACCTGCCCTTAAAACTCCAAGCAAGGTCGGCGAGACCCAGTTCGAAACACCATCTGAAGAAGATCCAATGGATTTGGACTACAGAAAGGATTTGGACAAAGTCAAAAACAAGATTACCGGCTCCAAAATATTCCAGGAAGTCAAAGAGAAGCTAAATTACGAACCTGAAGAAATTCCTCTGCCTCGCGAAGACAACCTTCAAGAGGAATTCATAAGGACAGTAAACGAATACGACGAGTACGAACCGATTCTCAACGAGACCTACATGGACATCGAGGACGGAACCTATGAGGATTATCATGAGCAGGACCAAAGGCAGGAAAATACCAGACGCATCTTCAAGATGGCTCAAAGTTATCCTGAAGAGGAAGCTAAAGTTGAATTTGAAGTTGAAGCAGAACCTGCCCAACCGAAGGTTAGCGAAATAAAAAGCAAGCCTGAAAGGAACAACGTGAAAATCACCATAAACAATAACGAGTACGTGCTTAAGAAAGGTGATGAAATCATCTTCAACCATGACGGCGAAACCTATTCCAGCCAGGTCTATTCCATAACCGGCGACGACATCTCCGTCAGGTACAGAGGCAAAAACATCAAAATCAAAACAAGCGACGTTAAAAAGATATACTAAACATATCTTTTTACAACCCTTTCTTTTTATTATATGCCATCACACGAAAACATGACCATTATCCCATTCTTTAATATATATAGCCAAAATTAATAAAAATAAGCGGCAGGCGCTGAAGCACCTACCTTCTGACTTTAACGGATCTTTTTGCAAGCTTTGTGCCATAGGCTACTTGGTATTTGACCTTTTCGCCGACCTTCAGCTTTTGCAATACGCTTTTCTTGATTGTGACTTTTGCAATTCCCTTCTTATTGGTTTTGGCCGTGTAGGCTTTGCCTTTGAATTTGAAGGTGAGCTGTTTTCCCTTAACCTTTTTGCCCCCTATCTTCAAAGTGGCAGTCAATTTTAGTTTTTTAGCGGAATTGATGACTTTAACCTTCTTGAGAATCAATTTGGTAGGTTTGACCGTAATCTTGAAAGTTTTTGAGAAATACACA
>CACWUH010000016.1 GCA_902764015.1 uncultured Methanobrevibacter sp.
TGTCTTCCGGAGGCTCGTTTGCAGGGTCTTCCAGGACGTCCCCTTCGATTGCCCTTCCCCAGAGGTTTTCATCGATGCTGTAAATCTTGTCGTAGCTTAGTTCGATACCTTTGGATTCTGCATATGCCTTTTCTTCGGTTCTTGTAAGGTTCATTTCTCTGATTGGTGCGATGATGTCAAGATCAGACATTGCACGAATAACTGCTTCGAATCTGAACTGGTCGTTTCCTTTTCCAGTACATCCGTGTGCAATTGCTGTTGCCCCTTCTTTTTCGGCCACTTCTACGATTTTAAGGCCAATCAATGGTCTTGCAAGTGCAGTGCTTAGTGGATATCCTTCGTATTCTGCATTTGCCTTGATTCCGCGTGAAATGTATTCGTTTGCAAATTCATCTTTGGCGTCAATGTTGTAGTGCTTGAGGCCGCCGATTTTTGATGCCATTTCCTTTGCCTTTTCCATTTCCTCTTCGCCTTGTCCTACATCTACACATGCAGTAATTACTTCAACGTCATATTTTTCTTCTTCACCATAATAAGAATAAGTTTATAGTAAATAGTATATTTTTAATAGTATTTAAAATTTAAAAAAGTGGCAGAAGAAAACTCTTAATTGAGGGCAATAATCGAGGTTGAAGTTATATGCTGTTTTAAAATGTGGCCTCAATCAAGAGTTGAATGAGTTTTAAAGCATTTTTTCATACTTTCATTGCTCATGTAGTATATTTGTTTTACTCATATATAAAGTTTAGGTATACCTAAATTTTTACCAGCAAATTTTCATCTTCACAGAAATTTATCAGCCTTTCGTAGGTTGGATTCGCCTTTAGGGTGTCCTTGTTTCCAATGATGATCAGCTTGCGCTTTGCACGAGTTATTGCAACATTCAATCTTCTCAAATCACTTAAAAAGCCTATATTTCCATTGTCATTGCTTCTGACAGTGGAGATGATGATGATTTCCTTTTCCCTTCCCTGAAATCCGTCGACCGTTTTCACTTCAACGGGGGTCATGTCCTGAATCATTTTCACCTGGTCGGCATATGGGCTAATTATTCCGATTGCATCCTCTGAAACTCCGTCATTGAGATAATCCTGGGCAATGCCTATTGCAATTTCCGCTTCTATCTCATTTACAATTGATTTGGAGTCTTTGAGATGCTTTTCCTTATTGCCGTTAATGTTTGAGGTGTCAACAAACAGCAATGCTTCCTCATCGTTTCCTGAATCTAGAATGTCCTTGATGTTGATGTCATCAACGCTGGAATCGCTTTTCAGTCCGTTGTTGTAGAATTCCTCATTCGGAAACTTCATGAGCAGGCTGTTCATGCGGTATTGGATGTTCAGTAGTTGCGATTTGAAAGGATACATCCGTATCAGCTCTTCAAACAGGGTTTTTGACAGTTCTCCTGCCCTGTCGCTGATGATTGTCGGGGGCAGCTGCTTGTGGTCTCCTGCAAGGATGAACCTGTGGGCCTTTGCAATCGGAATGAGGACGCTTGGGATTGTGGCCTGTGAGGCTTCATCGATGATTGCAACATCGAACTTGACCCTTGCAATTGCTTCAAGTGCAGATGACGAGTTTGTAGCCAGGATAACGTCGCTTGAGTCGACAATGTCCTTTATAATTCTATTTTCGATTCTCTTGATTTCGTCGTGGGCTTCATCGATTTCCTGGTTGATTTCAATCCATTTTGCCATGGATTTCATCTTTTCAGAGCTGATTCCACGGCCTCCTTTTCCCTTCGATGCCATGTGGAGGATGTCATAGTCGCCGTAGCCTCGGCGGTACTGCGGCGTCGGCTTGGTGTGGACCTTGCGCTTTTCAATCAGGTTGTCTATTTTCTTGTGGGCCTTTTTGATTTTCCTGTTCAGCTTGTGATTTTCGGCCTTGTAGGCTAAGGTCTGTGTGATGTTGTGCTTTGAAACCCTTTGGGGATGTCCGAGCCTGGTCAATGTCAATTTCTTGTTGTCCATCAGCCTTTCAAGTATGTTGTCGACTGCGGCATTGCTTTCGGCCGTTGCCAGCACCTTGTGGCCCTGCCTTGTTTCCTGGGAGATGAGCTCCACCAGTGTCCTTGTCTTGCCTGTTCCGAAAGGTCCATGAATCAGAAAGAAGTTCTCGCATGAAAGGGCATTTTCAATTGCTTCCTTTTGTGAGCCGTTGAGGTTTTCGTCGATGTATGAGATGTACGGAACGTCACGGTTCTTTTTGGGATTCCTTTCATTCAGAATGTATTCGAGGGCATTCTTTCCCTTTAGGCTCAAGTGGTTTAGATTGTCCTCCATCCTTCTGAAGGTGATGTCGTTGGCATATAAATCTATCCTGACCTTTTTCTTGATTGCCCATTTGGGAACCCGCTTGTCAAAGGCGACTTTGATGAATCTTGCACCCTTTTCTGTGACTGTGCCGGTCAAATCGCTTCTCAATGGATTGTCGGTGCTCACAAGAACCATGTCTCCGACAGATATTTCGGTTTCAATCACTTCAGACCTTCCGAACTGCACAATCTGCATGCCTAATTCCTTTCCAAGGCTTTTTCCTTTTACCTTGTTGATTGCTCTTCCGAGCTCCTCCCTTTTCTGGCCTGACATCGTGCTTATTTCATAGGTCATCAAATCGATTTCGGCATCCCTTTCAAAATTGATGAGCCTTATCAGGTTTTTGATATATTTCTTCATTTTCATACTTATTTTTAAATAAGAGTTTCACTGTATATTTAATTATGCATTTTGAAAAAGTTGGCGAATTCTGCAATCTGGAGATGTCCTACATCTGCGATTTTTCATCCGGATACATTTCACGAAACAATAACCTGTTAAGGGAACTGGAACTGAACAGGCTGACTCAGTTCATACTATCCAAATGCGTCCACGGGACTCCGATCTTCAAGCTGGGCGATGGTGGAAGCAGAATATTGATATTGTCTGGCATTCATGGAAACGAGCTGCCTCCGCAGATTGCCAATGTGAGGCTGTTGAATGAGCTTGCAGGCAGGGATTTGGAAAACACTCTGTATTTCATTCCATTCGCATCGCCGAAATCAACTATGCACAACGAGCGCACATTCAATGAGATGGATCTGAACCGCTCGGCGCACATCAGAAACTCCCTAAGCAATCTGATTGTCCAGGCGGTTGAGAATCTGGAAATCGATTTTGTTGGAGACTTCCACTCAACTTCCTATAATGCAAATCCCGGCATTGAATCTGTCTTTTCATCGAAGGCACCTTCACCTGAAAGCTATCTGATTGCGAATCACATCTCTAGAGCTGTTGGCTGTGAAATGATTTCCTTTGACATTGCAGGCGCATCATATAAAGGGGCAGTCGAGGATGTCTGCAACCTGAAGAAGGTTCCTGCAGTCACCTGCGAAGTGCTGTGCCCATTTGCAAACGTCGCTTCGGGTAGTGTCGAAAAGTCATTTGCCCAGATGGAAAGCTTTTTAGCGTATTTCGGCGTTCTATGATATAGTGAAGATTTTCCATAACATGGGTCTATTTTTCACGTTCATTTTCCTGCTTTTAATTAAAAATATAAATAATATTTTCCAGATAATATTAACGGGAGGTGTTTTAAATGGATTATCGAAAGATACTTGGAATTCTATTCATAATATTGGGTTTGATTTTTGCAATCTATCCTGTGTATAGTGCAGAAGCGGTATCATGGATTGCGGGCATATGTCTGATATGTTTCGGATTTGCTTCCATCATTGACGGGTTTTCCGTATGGAGCATGATGGCTCATGTTTCATTGCTCAATATATTGCTGGGAATTTGTGCAATACTATTCGGATTATTGTTCATTTATAAGATTGATGCATTATCCTTCCTTGTTGCATACCTATTTTACTTAATTGCATTTGTATTGATACTTGTCGGTATTTTCGGCATTATCTTTGCATTCGGATCATTGTCCAGACTAACGTCATTACTGATTCTGATTTTGGGAATAGTTGCCGCTTACATTGCAGCCTGTTCAATTGCACAGCCACTATACATTGCAATCATCGTTGGAATATGTCTGATTATGGAAGGAATAGCTTTCCTGACAACCAGCATTGTTGAAAGCTAATAGAATAAGGTAATATAGAAGGAATTAATTTTCCTTCCCACTATTTTTTTTTAATGTTAATTCAATCGTTTTCAAGGATCTTGAGAAGGTTTATTTTTTTGTACATGAATATCCATGCCAGGATAATTGAAAGCAGGCAGGACAGGATTATTATTGGTGGATAGTAATAGTATCCGATGACTATGAAAATGCATGTGATTATAATATTCACGATAAAGTTATTGTAATTCTGGAATGCGGTTTGCAGGTATTTGTTTGTTTGGTCAACCTTTTTCATTTGGTATGTGGCAATGAGGGCGCATATGTTGATAATAAGGAAATCCAGGCCGTACATTAATTGCGGCACAAACTCATGGAAATTCATTGCAACAAATGTTGTCAGATATGGAATCAATGACAAGAAGAATAGGCACAATGCTATTGCCCAAATGGATTTGTAATTGATTTTATTGACGATTTCGAATAGGTTGTATGTAAAGTCCCACATGTTAAAGCAGACTATAAAACTGACTGCATATGCTGCAAATTCAAGCTTTAAGTCTAGAAGGCTTGCCAGATCGCCGTTCACGGCAGTCGGAATTTCAAGCACGATTATTGTTATGATAATGGCTATGATTGCATCAATCAATGCTTCGAATCTTTCGGTATCTTCAAATTCTTTTCCCTGCTTTCTGTTATAGATGATGCTTATGAAAACTGAAATCAAACACGCCAGATAGATTCCTGGAGTGTAAATCGTATATGACACTATAAACCCTGCCAGTATGACGACTAGCGGCATTATGAAATGAATCTTTTTAATGTTCAGTTCCTTCAGCTTCTCGTTGGACTTATTGGCACCGAAGACTACAACCACAGATATGATGTGGGATATGTTGCCGAAAATGAGAATCAATCCAAAGATGGTCTCGGCAGCCAAGGAATACAGATTCAGTGAAAGCCATGATGCAAAATACGGAAACAGCGAAAATAGGAAAATCGAAATCCCATAGCAAATCAGGGCTTTGTTAGTTACAGTGTCGACATGTTGAAACAGATTCTGATTGCTGTACCAGATATTGATGATTGACAGGAACACAATGAAGTAAGTTGTGATATTCACCGAATTTGCAAAGAAAGCTCCCCATTCCGGGGTCAACGGCTGAGGAATCTTCAAAACAAGAATCGTTATGACAATCGCCAATACTGCATCATAGAATGTTTCAAACCTATTCGTATTCATGTTTATTGATATTGTCTTATTAGTAAATAAGTGTTACATTTCCTTTGATTATTACTTTTCAAATGCTCTCTCGCTAACCTTTTAAATATGGAAATTCTATTTTTTAATAAGGTGATTATGTGTCGTCTTATAAGGCCCATTCGATATTTGCATTCATACTATCATTGATGTTTTTTCACAATCCTCTAACAATTGCTTTAACGTTTATCGGTGCAAATATTCCCGATTTTGACCATAAGTTCAAAAAGGAGAATGTCTATAAGATGATTATTTTAGGATTGGTGGTGTTCATTTCACTCTATATCCTAAAATTGCCTTATTATATCGGCCTTATCATCATATTTCTGGGTGTAACCTTTTATTTTTCAGAGCACCGCAGCTTCACACATTCGATTTTCGGTGTCATGACTCTGGCTTCTGCAGTTTCCCTTATAATGATTTGGGGCTCCCAGCTGGTCAATGCGGTGACAATCATCGACAATCACTATCTGCTGATGGCAATCTTGATTGCCCTTTTGAGCTTTCTTTTTTTAAACAAGAAGCTTTTGATGGTTTTTATTCCCCTGTTTTTCATTTCATTGTTTGTTTTCCCGGCCGTTGAGGTTTCATATCTTGAAATTGTCTTCAGTCTGTTCTTGGGCCTGTTTTCACATGTAATACTAGACTCATTCACTCCGGCTGGAATCAAGATATTCGCTCCGCTGTCCTCCAGAAAGGTCTACAGGAACTTCGGCTTGAGCATGATATTTCTGCTGGTTGTTGTTGCAATAATCTACAATATTCCAGTATTGTTTAACTTGTTCGGCAATTACATATTGAGTGGCTAAAAATAGTTGCAGACAAAGAACAGTCCCGAGTCCTTGACCCACAGGCAGAACCTGGAGACGGCATAAAGCACAGGAAGCTCGATTAATGGCCCGATCACTAGAGATATTGCTATCAGTTCATGGCCCGGAAAGGAATTGATTGCTATTGCCAGGGCCAGAGGTGAATTTCGCGCAAGCGTCGTCATTGTCAGGCTGGCATACTCTTGATATGTGAAATTGACCTTTTCGGATAATAGCAAATCGATTGTTGTGTTGGTTGCAAAAAATATGACCAGAGGGACAAATATTGTCACGACCGACTCCAGATTGTCAAGGAGTAGCTTTCCCTGGCTTGCAAATATGCAGAATACCGCCAAAGCCAAAAACCAGATTTCCAGCGAACTGAATAATTCGCTTATCTTTTCTTTCAAATCATTTTTTAGGAGGTATTTGACGATTTGTGCTGCAATGAATGGAATCACAATGACAATCAGTATTGACTGGGCAAGCTGGGTGTAGTCCATTGCATTTCCGCTTGAAAAGAAGATTAACAGATATATCGGCAACAGTATAATCTGCAGTATCAGATTCATTGGAAGGATTGACAGGCTCAGCGTCAAATCCCCTTTTGCCATTTTGGTGAATACCAGATACCAGTCGGTGCATGGGGTCAGTATCAGCATGAAGAATCCTATCATCACGTCGATGTTTCCCTTTAAAAATAGCGTGGCCAGGAAGTATCCGAATAGTGGTGTCCATATGAAATTGATCACCAGGCTTGTCAGGCTGAATTTGGTGTTTTTGAAGCTGTTTTTCAGCTCCCCTAACGGCACTTCCATAAACAGTCCGAAAAGCATCATGCACAGGAAAAATGTTATCATGTAATCCGTATTCTGGGCGATGAATTCGACTTTGGAGAACATCAGTCCTACAAGCACGGATGAGACGATTATTATCGGTTCCAGTTTTTCTGTCAGGTCCATGTTATCACTAGTTTAGGTATGACAAAATTTGTATGTTCGAATATATAATATTTTGGAACGTGCAGATATGCCTTTAATTTCAGTTTTGACTATTGATTTGCCTTTATTTATCTAATTTTGCCGACAATTTTTTTCATGCGTACTTTTTTGAATATTCTTAATAATTCAAATCTGTTTTTTAAATAATTTTTTTAAAAAAGCATAACTTTATAATGAATAATCATGATAAATAATAATATTATTATTTAGTCAATATTATGGCTATTATTAATACTAATGAAATGGAGCTTGTTTAATGTTTTTGACTAGAATCGGATATGGAATTGTATATTTCCTTGTCCTAATTTATGAAATCATAAAAGCGACAATCGATGTTGCTTTTAATGGAGTTATGAGGAGAAACATTGATCCTATTGTTGTCGATATCGAAACAGTTTTGGAGAGGCCTGTTTCACAGACAATTTTAGCAAACAGTATTTCCCTGACTCCAGGTACCTTGTCTGTTGATTTAGACAGCGAGAATAACATTATCAAAGTAGCTGCTATTTCTCCAAGAAAAAAAGAGGATATAATTCCTTTTGAACCTTATATAAAGAAAATGTTGGAGTAATACATTTTCAAAAAAGACGAGTGAGATAGTATGGATATATTGTTTATTTCAAAATTCCTTTTGGTTATTGCAATAATTATAATGATGCTGGCCGCCTTAAGGGCAAGTGCATACAAATCCACATCAATGGGGCTTTTGGGAAGTTCCGTAATTATCAATGCATTCGCATTGGTATTGCTTGTTGGCGGAGAAATGTATAATCTTGCATTCTATAGAGATATATCTTTGGCTTTAATATTCTTTGGTTTTGTAGGAACTATTGCTTTCGCTGTAACTGTAGGAGGGGAGGATAAATGATAGAGTATATCCAATCCGCCCTGCTTATAATAGCGGCATTCCTGATTATAATATCAGCAATAGGTCTTATCAGCTTAAATAAAAATACCAAAAATGCGGTCTATGGAAGAATCCACATTGTTGGGCTATTCGATGTTGCCTGCATTATCGCCATGATTGGCCTTGGCCAATATCTCTTGGCTGGAATCTACTTTATTCTAGCACCATTCACAGCACATGCAATAGCTAATGCTTATTGGAAAAAAGAAGATAGAGAAAATAACGTTGATTTAATGACAGTTGAGCAAGAAGTAGATGAAAATCATCCATTTTTGCATCCTAAAGAAAAGATGCAGGCTTTAGAGTGTGAAAATTCAGAAAAATTCAAGGCTGATGATAGATTTTCAGTAACTACAATAGAAATTGATGAGGGTGAGTAGATGTTAGAGATTGTATTGTCTATTGTAATAGTATTAAGTGCAATTCTTGCTCTTATTCAAAAGGATTTGCTAAAAGCGGCAATCTTAACCGGTTTTGCTGGTGCGGCTCTTGCACTATTGTTCCAGGTATTGCTTGCACCGGATGTCGCCCTGACACAAGCGATTGTTGAAGGGGCAATTGTGCCGATATTCATCGCACTGGCCGTCAAAAAGACTCAAAGGAGTGATGGCTGATGGCTCAAGTACAACTTGTGATATTGTTTACTTCCGTTGCTTTAGTCGTAATCGGACTTTATTCAGCAATTTTCATTGACAATATCATTAAAAAGATTATCGGTATCAGCTTCATTGAGGAAGGGGTGAACCTTTTCATTGTTGCTATAGGATATAAGGCAGGCGGAGTCGTGCCAATCCTGATGCCTGGAATGGATACTTCATGGTTTGCATCAAATGCGGCCTATCCTTTGCCTTTCGGATTGGTTCTTACCAGTATCGTAATCGGCGCAAGTACCCTTGCGGTAATGCTTGCTTTAGTAATGGTTTTATACAGAAGATACGGCACATTGTCTACAAAAGTGATGTTGGCCGACACATCAAAGAGGGAGGAATACGATGAATGAATTAATTCCACTTATGGTTATTGTTCCTTTAATGGCTGCATTGCTGATCAGTGCCTTTTCAAAATTAAACAAGGTAACCAAGATTTTTGCATTTGTTGTAGCGATATGCTTGCCGCTGATTCCATTGCTGTCCAATTACGGTCTTCACTATTTCGGCGGTTATGAGCCGATTCTGGACAATGTAACTGGAATGATTTATCATCCGGCAATCACATATTCATTTACCTTCCTGCAGCAGATATTCATAGGTGCAGTAGGCCTTCTGACATTCCTGGTAATCTTCATTTACCTGACCAAATACAAGAAGGTCTCCGGTCCGTACCTGTTCCTTCTGTTTTTGGGCACTGCAGCGGTAACCGCAATGATGCTAACTGATGACATATTCCACATGTTCGTGTTCTTTGAGATATTGGCGCTTGCACAGGTGGGAATTGTAGCAGCATCATCAATCGATTACAGCTATGAAATGGCCTTGAAGTATATGGTTCTAGGATCAATCGGCTCTCCGATGATGCTTTTGGGAATCGGATTCCTTTTGGCATTGACCGGCAGTGTAAATGTCACGGATATTGCAGTTGCTGTTCACAATGGTTTGGTTGACGCCGCTTCTCCAGTATTTTTATTATCACTCGCATTAATATTCTTTGGCTGGCTATACGCATCAGGTATGCCACCATTCCATACAATAAAATCTGGAATATATTCAAAGGCGGAACCTCATGGAGCAGCGCTGTTGCAGTCATTTACAGTCATTTCAATGATTTCAATCGTATTAATAATGTTTAGAATTTACGCTTCACTTCCAATCTTTGAAGTTCTCATAGTCTTCTTCTCTATCTTGGCTATGATATTGGGTGTCTCTCTAGCTTTGACCCAAACGGACTTCAGAAGAATGATTGGATTTTTAGCGGTAGGTGAATTGGGTTTCATCGGGTTAGGTATTGGGCTTGGAACAAACTTTTCAATTACAGCAGGACTTTTCCAGGCATTGAATGAAATCATAATCACCGCATTGTTATTCATAGGATTCGGTGCAATCGTGAATGCTACAGATGAAGTGGATACAAGAAAACTGGGCGGACTTCTTGCATACCATCCGAAAGTGGCCATAATGCTACTGATTGGTGGTCTTGCAATGGCAGGAGTTCCTCCATTAAGCGGTTTCCAATCAAAGCTGATGCTTGTTCAGGCATCATTAAGCTGCGGATTCCCTGAAATATCCATTTTGGCTATCATGGTAAGCATAGCCACATTTGTGGTGTTCGTAAAGACATATTACACAATGTTTCTAAAGCCGAAACCAAATGACTTGGATTTGGAAGGAAAGGAAGTTCCGAAAGCCATGATTTTCGCAATGGGGGTATTGTTGATTATTGTTATACTGTTAGGTATCTTCCCTGATGTCGTTACAGGCGGAATTTCTAACTTTGTAGGAGGGATATTATGAAAATATATGATCAGATATTCAATGTTGTAAAGCAGTTCAGAAAACTGTTCTCTCCGGGACCCGTTACCAATGCGGACGTTTCAGGAAGCCTTACAGCAGAAATATTTTTAATCGTGTCTTTGGTATTGTCTGCAATACTCTTAAGGCATGTGAATGTTTTGCTTGCAGGAATCGTTACGCTGATACTTGCAATCCTCTTGATTTCTAATATTCCGCTAATTCCAAAGTTTAAAATAGAACAGGAGGATTCGCTTGAAAAGATGCTGTTCTATGCAATCGTAACTCTCGGGCTTTTAGCCACATTCATGTACTGGGGTGGTAATCTTGTCTAATGCTACAATACGCAATATATTTGCAGCAGTCCTGACGGCAATATTTTCCGTCACCCTGTTTGATGCGATATATCACATAAGCGACATGATTAATCCTGGAGTGAGCCATATCTATAATCTTTTAGGAACTCAGATTGCTCCGAACATGGTGACAGTTGTCATTTTCGATTTCAGGGCATACGATACTTTAGGTGAATCAATCATATTGTTGACTGCCGGATTGGTGGTTTTGCTGATATTCGGCAGAGGATTATTGGGGGATAAAAGATGAGTCAAGGTAGTGTAATTTTAAAGCTTATATCTTTGCCTATTTCAATCATGCTGATTTGTTTAGGCATAATGACCATTCTTGGAGGCCATATCACTCCTGGTGGAGGTTTCCAGGGCGGTGCAATGATAGCAAGTGGAATCATATTATCTGTTCTTGTCTATGGAATAGGTAATTCCCCATTCGAATTGTCACATTTGTATATTGAAGTTTTAGAATCTGTTGGTGCATTGGGCTTTGTAATCTTCGGATTGATCGGATTGTTTGTAGGAGGATTCTACCTCTACAATGTGGGAACAGATATCCTTAATGTCGTTCCTCAAGCTATTCAGTCAGTTCTTCATTATCCGGACGTTACAAATGCGGGAATCATCCCTTACCTCAACATATTCGTTGGTTTGAAGGTATTTGCAGGATTGTCCGCAATTGCACTTGCATTTGCAGGTTTCAAGAAATATGTCGAGGAGGGTGAATGATGATATCATGGGGACCAATAATATTCGGATTGATATTGGGTCTAATCGTAGGTTCACAGATTAAGCTTAACGGAAACGATACTCATTTCACTCTTGGGGCATTTATAGTGGTATTTATTGCAGGATTTATTCTTGCATGGCAGTCCGGTAATTTCCCGTTTTACACTGGGCCGTCACTGTCATTTGCATTTTTATCTGCATTAATTGGAATTTTTGTAGGCAAACTAATATTTGCAAGGAGTAAATAGGAGGTTCTTAAATGTTTTTATCAACTAATGCATGCAAGGAAAACGAAGGTTGCATTAAGTCATGTCCTACAAAATCCATCAGACTAGTCAACGGCGTTCCATTCAGCTGTCTTACCTGTGGAATATGTTACGAGAACTGTCCTAACCATGCAATATTTAAAAACGGCTATGGGGGATATGTTGTTGACAGGGCCAAGTGCAATGGCTGTGGAATGTGCATGTACAACTGCCCGACAAACAATATCCATATAGATGACGGAATTGTATATGGAATCTGTTCCCGCTGTGGCGTATGTGCCGAGAAGTATCCTGACTGTCGTGTAGACGGATTTGAATTCGAAAAGGAAAAGCAAATCAATCTGATTAAATCATTCAACATTCTGAATCCTCCATTGGACGGGGTTCCTTCAAAAAGCGAAAGCGACGTCAAGGAGGTTTCACGAACCTACTTCGGAACAGATACTGACAAATGTATATTATGCGGCAGATGTGAGGAATACTGTCCGATGGGTGCAATTCATGTCAAGGTGGACAGGGATGAGGGAATCTGTCGTGAATGCAGATTATGTGCCGATGTCTGTCCGAACGAATCAATGAACAAGTATCAGATGGTCAACACATCTTCGTGCACACTTTGCCTTAACTGTATGAAGGCCTGTCCTCACAATGCGATTTCCGTTGATGATTTTAGGATTGTCACAAACAAGCTGAACCAAAAGCCGGACGGCAAAATCATATCCTGCCTGAACTGCGGATTATGTGCGGATTTATGTGAAAATGGATCCCATAAGAATGTGGACGGCAAATTGAGATATGATCCAACAATCGACACGGAAAACGTAACTCATGACATTGCAATTGCTCATTGTCCGGTTCTCACATTGCGTGAGGATGATGAAATGTTCATCTATGATGAATATGATGACGAAGAGCTTCCTGCACTTTCAGGCTTCTGTGTAAGCTGCGGAAAATGTGTGCAGGTTTGTGATGAGGAAGGTGCACGTCAGGTAATGGTCCATACATGGGACGGAAAGGTCACAGATGACTGCATTTCATGCGGAATCTGTGTTGAAATGTGTCAGGAGGACGCAATCACATTGCATAGGGGAAAAATCTCCGTTGACATGGACAAATGTATTTTATGCGAAAACTGTGCAGTTCACTGTCCTGTCGATGCGATTCCTAAATCAACAATGTACAAAAATGAAATCAAGGATGGATTCAATTTCATCGAACAGAAATTATGCATGCATTGTGGAATCTGCCATGGGATCTGTTCATATGATGCAATTGAAGAGATTGACGGTAATTATGTAGTTAATGAAGAGAATTGTACCTACTGTGGAGCATGTAAGAATGCATGTCCTGCAAGGGCATTCTTGTTCGAAAGAAATTTTAAAGATTCAATAGAGGGTATTTAAATGAGCAGTATACTTAGAATAGCTTTGGAAGGAGCTTTTACCAACTTTAAAAGAATCTTTTTTGCGGCCGATAGGGTTACTGACATGGAGATGAGAAACCAGATTGCAACGCTATCGGTGGAGGTTGATGACAGGGTTGACGAAAATGCCTGTATTGGATGTGCGGGCTGTGCCAATGTCTGTCCGACCGGTGCAATTGAGATGAAGGAATTAGCAAGTCCGGTTAAGATAACCGATGACTGGACCAAAAAGGAAGTGCCTGAAATTACTCTCGAAAAATGTGTTGTATGCTATTATTGTCATGACTTCTGCCCGGTCTATTCGCTTTATGGCGAGAAGGGAACGATACATCCGAGCAATGTCGGAGACCAGGAAGTCGACATCACTGAAACCATGTCACAGCCATTTAAGATTTCAGACGAAAAGCTCAAGTTCATTGCACAATACTTATCGGATAATACGGTATTGAAGAATAGAGAGGAGGGTGATTAGATGGGAATTAAATCATTTTCAAGAGCAAGGGCAATACATGTCATGCTGGTCTATACCGGCGGATGCAACGGCTGCGATATTGAAATTGTAAACTCAATATTATCACCTAGATTCGATGCCGAGCAATATAATGTGTTTTTAACCTGGAATCCTCGTGAAGCGGACGTACTGGTTGTCACAGGGCCGGTTACACATTTGAACAGAAAACCGTTGGAGGCGATTTACGAGGCCATACCTAATCCTAAACTGGTTGTGGCTGCAGGAAGTTGCGCTCTGATGGGTGGAGTTTATAAGAACTGTTATGGTGACATTCCTTCAGAAGAAATTGAAGGGCCGGTTGAAAACATCATACCCGTAAACGCTAAGGTTCCGGGTTGTGCCGTAAGGCCTCAGGATGTTTTGGCTGGAGTAGTATCACTTTTACCTACATTATTGGATGCGGATTAGGGGGGATTTGATGGATAAGAAAGTACCAAGAAGCAATATTATTGAAACTGAAATTCCAATGGGTACGGTTCACCCTGCCGCATTGGAGCCATATAGGGTTAGGTTTTTTGTAGAGGATGAAATCGTTCAGGAAGCCGAAATAACCATTGGTGTTAATCATAGGGGTATTGAAAGAATCATGGAAGGCCTTCCGGTCGAAAAGGCAAATGCCTTGACTGAAAAAATTTGTGGAATCTGTTCCAATTCGCATATATGGAATTCATGCAGAACTGCAGAGATGGGTTTGGGCATTGAAATCACGGAAAGGGCCAAGTACATTCGTGTCATAATGGGAGAGCTTGAACGTCTGCATTCACATTTCCTATATCTGGCGCACGGCTGTGAAGTGCTTTCCCACGAAACATTTTCAATGAGGGTTTTCTACCTGAGGGAAATCGTGATGGAACTTCTTGCAATGATTGGAGGAAACCGTGTACAGTACGGATGTTCTGTCCTTGGAGGAGTAAGGCCAAGATGTGATTTGGATGAGGCAAAGCTTTTAAGGCTCAAAAACGATATGGATGCATTGGAAGAAGGACTCACCGGTTTTGTCGAAAGGTTTTTGGGCGATTCTATTGTAATGTCAAGGATAACCGGAATAGGAGTATTGCCTCAAAAGCAGGCAATTGAACTCGCCGTTACCGGCCCTACATTAAGGGCAACCGGCGTTGCAAGGGATCTCAGAACAACCATGTTTGAATACGATGATTTCGATTACAATGTGATTACACAGCCTGACGGCGATGTCAAGTCAAACTTGGTGATGAGGGCACTGGAATCATTCGAATCAATAAAAATAATAAGGCAGGCCATTGCAAACATCCCTGAAGGCAAAGTGGTAAACCGTGACTGGGAAATGGTCGATATGGATATGACTGAAAGCTATATTGAGGTTCCAAGGGGAACACTCTATCATTCATATGCACTTGAAAGCGGAAGAGTAAGGCACTGTATCATCAGGACTCCGTCAATGGCAAACATTGGCGCAATGCAGTACGCATGCATCGGAGACCAGATTACAGATGCTCAGTTGTGTATCGTACAGTGTGACCCATGCTTCACATGTACCGATAGGGCAATAGAGATTATAAGGAGATAGAACCATGTTCGGAAATACTATTATCGATTCAGTTGTTGCAGTAATCCTTACGGTTCTGGTCTGCTTTGTAATATCAACACTGCTTCCGGGAATCGAGAGAAAATACATTCATGCAAGAATCCAGCAAAGGATTGGGCCAATCGTAATCGCTCCTGGAATCATGGCACCAATAAAGTTCATGTTCAAGGAAAACGTAAAGGTTTCATCCCCTGTTCCTGGATTGTACAAGGCACTGCCGATAATATGTTTTATCGTCGTTCTGTGCGTTTTGGTTGCATTGACGCCTGAAGCCTATAAGATTCCTGCACTTTCAAGCCTGGTTGCTGTTGTAGGATTTTTGAAGGTCGAGGAAATCTGCTATGTGCTGATGGGGGCTTTGTCTAAATCAGTAATGTCAGTAAGGATGCCTTTCCCGGATAAAATCAAGGGGGCCGCTCACAATAACTCCAATCTTTCATTCATTGAGGACATAAGTTCAAGAAGATCCCTCAGAATGATTACCTATGGGTCTTTCCCATTGTATCTGGCATTGTTTGCGCCTATAACCGCTGCAAGAAGCATCTTTTTGCAGGATATAGTTGCATATCAGCAGATGAACGGACCGTTCCTGTTTACTGTATCCGGAGGGATTGCGGCAATCGTATTCTTCATCGGCTACATGATCATATTGAATGAATATCCGTTTTCAATCATCAAGGCAAAATCCGATGTGATTGAAGGGCCATACATGGAATATGCCGCCAAGTACAGATCCATTGTCTATCTGACAAGAGGATTTTTCATGTTTGTGCTCGGCTGTGTCTTTTCAGTGCTGTTCATCGGTGTTCCGCCGACAATCATGTCACTTGGATTTTTAGTAAATGTTTTGGTGGCACTAATCTTTGTGTTCCTGATGGGAATCTTTTCAGCATTTGCTCCGGTATTTACAAACAGGCAATTGCTGCCTACCATTTTGGGCACTACGTTATTGGGAATTCTAGCTATCGTGCTTGGACTGTTATAGGAGGTGTTATTTATGAAGTTTGTTATGAGGCCGTATCATATGGTAAGTCTTGGAGGATATATTGTCGAATGGGATTTTCCCTACAGAAATCTCATAGTTGTAAATAAGACCTCTGAACCGATTAAAATAGAGATTCCTGTATTTCATGAGGAATGGATTCAGGAACATAGGGACTTGGGTCTTGAAGTGATTCCGGTCACCGCAGACGACAATTATTTGAGCATGTGGAAAAGGGCACATGTGGAACTTGATAAAGTAAGGCCAGAAAATGAGTGATTATACACTAACAATCAAATCCGACGAAAAAAAAGGCGTTTTGGACGACATCACTGATGTCATCACATCACATGGTGCCAATATCAGTTATGTTCTCCTTTTCATTGAAAAGAACAACATGGGTTCCATCAATTTGGAGTTGGAGCATGTTGAGGATATCGACGAGTTGGTTTCAGATTTGAATGCCATTGAAGAAATAAAGTCTGTTGAGCTTCACGGCTCTCAGCTTGATATCTATGGAAAGCGCATAATCATCGTTGGTGGTGGAGCTCAGGTGTCCCAGGTGGCCATGGGTGCAATCACAGAAGCTGACAGGCACAATATACGTGGAGAGCGCATAAGTATCGATACCATTCCATTGGTTGGTGAAAAGGCTCTGGCGGAAGCTGTCGAGGCGATATCAAGGCTTCCCCGTGTAAGCGCTTTGGTACTTGCAGGTTCTCTTATGGGCGGTGAGATTACCGAAGCCGTCAAGAAGGTCAAGGAAGAAGGCAATCTGGTTGTCATTTCACTCAACATGCCTGGAAGCGTAACGGAATATGCTGATTTAATCATTACCGATCCTATTCAGGCGGGTGTGCTGGCGGTGATGTCGGTTGCAGACACTGCAGTGTTTGACATTGAGCGTTTGGGCGACAACATCAAGTTTTAATCATGCTTATGGACATATAGGTAGGGAGCTTTGATTAGCTCCCTTCTTTTTTTAAAATTGGTTGATTAATGAAATGTCCGCTTCTATTTACACTATTTTTTAGAAAGTCATAGGATTTTCAAATCCTTACTTACTCTTTCAAACAAATCTCATTATACTCGCAGTTTTCACATTTTTTGGAACTTTTCTTAACGTTAGGGCGCTTTTTGTTGTCGATTATTTCCTTTACTTCTCGAAGAATGTTGAAGTAGGATTTTCTAAGGTCGACATCCATCACGACAGGGCGCCTGTCTCCTATCTTTTCATAGTCGACAAAACCGACGTAGACGTCATTCCTGAATTCCTCCTCAATCAGTATTGCATTTGCCACAAGCTCGATTGCATCGGAATCCCATACTCCCTTGACCGGGGGCTTCCCGCTTTTCAAAAGGACAGGATAATATTGCCCGTCAACGATTTCAATCTTGTCGCACATCCCTATCACTCCGAGGCTTTGGTCCTTGATGAGATAGGAGTACATGCAGTTCGGAAAGAACATGTCCATCACCTCAAATGCATGCCTGTCGAGGATGGTCATGGCCTGCTTTGTTTTCAGTGCGGTTATCTTGATGTTGAAATAGGCATTGTCTATTATCTCATTTACTTGTGATGCTTCAAGGCCTATGTTCATCGATTTGATGGCGTCGGTCGTGCTTTTGATGTAGGGGTCTATGTTTTCGGAGAGAACATTTTCGATTTCACTCAAGACCATGTCCTTTTTGACCTTGCGCATATTCTTCTGAATCAGATCCTGAATGTCAATATTGAGCTTTTTCAGTTCAACTCCAAGTTGATAATCTTTGTTTTCCTTTGCATCTACATGAGTCTTAAGGTATAGCTTCATCGGGCAGTACATATGTTGTTTTATAGAAGAAACTTTTATCATTTTATAACCTCTTTAAAATTCCTAATATTACTTTAAACCTAATAATATTTAAAATAAGAAGTTATAAATGCTTACAATTTTTTAAAATGAAATAAAAAAAGTAAATAGCTAACAATTTAGCTATTTAAAGTCAATTTTCCACGTTGTAGTAATCTTTGTTGATTGCCGGCAATTTTGCAAGTATGATTGGAACGATTATTACAATTGCTGTCAATATCAGCATTACTGTGCTGCTCAGCTCATTGTTGTTGTTTATTGTTGTTAGAACTCCCTCCAGCCAAAGGCCTGCAATGCAGACCGGCAGTATGTATTTGATAACGACTTTCCAGGTTTTGCCCACCTTTATTCTTGAATGCTCATTCAGGGTTTCAATCAGATTGTCGAATTTGTAGATCCATCCGAAGATTATGCATTCGAGAAATACTGCAAAGAGCAATGCGAAATTGTTCAAAAATGCATCGGCTATGTCTAGTATTGTGCTTCCTGCAGCTGTGGTAAAGATTGCCGAAATCAGACATCCCACGATGCACACGACCGTTGCAGTCTTTTTTCGTTCGATAAGGAACTTTTCGGAAATCGAATAGCAGAAACCTTCAAGAAGCGCAATGATGGATGTGATTCCTGCAAACAGGATGCATATGAAGAACAGGGGTCCGATAACGTATGCCGCATCGCCCATTATGTTGAACACCTGTGGGAAGACAACGAATGCAAGGCCTGATCCTGATGTTACAAGCTCATTGAATGGAATGGCGGTTGTCACGGCCATGAACCCCAGAATAGAGAAGGTTCCGATTGAATTGAACACCTCAAATCCGGAGTTTGAGAATGCAACAATCATTGCATTGTCGACCAGCTTTGAGCCTTCCGGAAGATAGCTTGCATATGTCATTGCGATGGCCATTCCAAGACTCAGGGAAAATACAATCTGTCCGAATGCCGCAAGCCACACGTCCAGATTTGTCAGTGCCGACCAGTCGGGCGTAAAAATCTGACTATATCCCACTGAAGCGCCAGGCAGTGTCAATGAAAATGCAACGATAATCACTACAATTACACAAAGAAGCGGAATCAGGACTTTGCTGACGGCGCCTATTCCCTCGTTTAGGTCCCTTTTGATGATGAACCAGGTAATAAACCAGATTGCAATCACCGATGCGAGGACTGTTGGAACAATCGTGAACAGTCCCGTCATGGATTCGGTTGCATGAAGGACATTCTGTGTAAAGAACACGTCGGGGTTTGCTCCCCAAGCCTTTGTGAAGCTCAGGAATATATAAATCAGGTCCCATCCGACAACACAGACGTAATATGTCGTAATCAGAAATACTGTAAAGAGTATGAACCATGCTACCGGTTCGAGCTTTTTGCTTATGGTAAACAGTATTCTTGCAAGCGACCTTTTGAATCGGTATCCTACCGCATATTCCACCAGAACGAATGATATTCCAAGCAGAAATAGTGAAACGATATATGGAATCATGAATGAGCCTCCGCCGTTTGTATATAGGACTTTTGGGAAACGCCAGATGTTTCCAAGCCCCACGGCAGAACCAATCATCGCCATCATGAATGCAAAGTTACTGTTCCATTGTGATTTTTTTGTCTCAGTCATTCTATCACGAAAATTTCAATGCTAATATTTAGGTTTTTGAAGCTTATTATTGTTTGCATTCGTTTTGAGTGGTCTGTGTCTTTTTTGTCAGAAAGTGTTGGATGGGGTTATGTTTGTTATTTTGTCAAATGGATAATGTCTGTTTTTTTTTTAAAATGGTGAAAGGTTAATAATTATTTGATGGGTTGCTTTGGTTTTGTTTAAAAAATTTTGCATATATTGTAAACCTAATCGGGTGGTGGAAAGATTATTGCCATGTTAATTGGTTATTTATTGAAAATTTAATTTTAAACTGAATACGATGTAATTGTAGATATTAGGTTGATTATTCTAAGAATATAGAATACGCAATGATTTAAATATCTGATTAAACAGAAGTATAAACATGTTTGAAGAAGACTTAGGAGAAGAAAGATTCAATGTTAATAGGGGAAGGGATGCTTTCATCGATCAAATATTGGACATACCTGACCCTGTTTCTAGAGTGGATATAGAAGAAATATCCGAGTTGCTGGAAAATCGTAAAGCTAAAGGTGGAAAACACCTTTAAACGTTATTTTTTGAAATGCTTATTTTTGCCTATATGGAATAACCTTAAGCAGGACTTTCCTTAAGTTTAAGATACTCATCAATGGCTTCACGGGTGGTTCCGACAACAATACGATAATGTGAGTCCTCACCGTTTACAATGACCTTTTCAACTTTTCCCTTTGCAACAACGTGCTCTCCGTCGACCACTTCGCCGGCATATGTGTGGGTGAATGAGACGACTTCGCTCAATGGGAAATCAACGCCGTCCAGAACCTCGACATTTTCAATCGTATATAATGAGGGGTTGTCGAAGGCTCCAAGGGCGCTTACGATATCGCATTCGATTTGGGCAATTCCCTGAGGCTCATAAACAGTATCTCCCCAAGTTCCTTCAATCTCATCATAGTCCTTGGTTGCCAGAATGTCAAACAGTGTTCCGTTGATTGTTCCTCTGTTTGCTTTCCTGTTTTCATACCATCTGAATTCCTCTTTTGTCAGGCTTTCGTCAAACATCCTCTTGTCATAGACGAAATCCCAGTAGTCGTTGGTGATTCCCTCAACTGTGATGCGCTTGTCAACCTCTTCAAGATAAACTTCTTTGCCTCTATGTTCCTTGAATGCCTGGATTGCTCTTCTGTGGTTGTCAAGACCGTAAACTACAAAGTCCAGGTCGCTGACATCACTCTTTTGAAGGCCCGGAAGGATGGACCCTGAAATTCCAAGATGGTCATAGGGGATGTCTGCCATTAAATGGAAAAAGTCGGCAACGTCCATCAGCTTTGAAATGAGCTCGGGATTTTTGACCTCTCCTCCTTCATCAAATGTCTTTTTAAGGCCTAAAAGTCTCTTTTCGGGCTTGATGACCCTCACGACCTTGTCCAGGGGAACTCCCATCATTTCGACATTTGTGACGTCGCTGAAATACAGGTATTCCGGATGATTCTCCCTCAGATAGCTATAGGCTTCCTCGGAGCCCACCTTCCTGTAGCGTCTGCCGTCCTTTTCACGGTCGCCTTCAGGATCCGGCACATACCTTAAAAATGAAATTACCCTATTTTCAGGGTGAATGTAGTTGGTTGATGCGAAATACAGGTCATCACTTGTGTAGATGAAGTCTCTTGTTCTTACTTGTTCCATGATTTTGTCTCCTAGGTTAAACTTTGTATTTTCTATAATTAAATGATTATGAAATTTTTCCGTGATGCCAATTAAGTTGCTTTTTCATTTTCTTGTTAATGTTGACCACTTCACTTTCATAATAACGATACTTTTTTTAATACCTTTAATCAAATATTAATAGGTAATTTAATAATTATAGGTTTTATCATGACTATTACTCATAAGCATATAGATGAAATTTTCGAATATGACGGAAGCCAGATTGATCCTTCCTGGGCATTTCAGGAGTTTGGAATCTATGGGTCA
>CACWUH010000017.1 GCA_902764015.1 uncultured Methanobrevibacter sp.
TGGCGCGAATGAAGTATTGTCCCCAGACATATCCCGCAACAGGGAAGATAAACCAATTGAACAGAGGAAAAGCGGTATGTCCATGTACAGTTCCGAACAGATGGCCGAATATGGAGTTTAAAGCCTGAATGCCAAAATCGGTGCCTGCCAGCAATGTGCCTGCTAGCGACATTACAACGGCAATCGCAATCAGTTTCTTGTTTGAAAGCTCGAATTTCTTAAGGATCCCCATCAGAACAAATGCCATGCCCGCAAATGCAAGGATGTCAACACAAATGAGCAGCCATCCGCTATCCAAAGGGAATGCACTGGCATCAAGGCCCAGAGAGGTCGCAAGAAAATGTGGTATGAAGAACTCGAACACGTTTACCAGAACGCCTAAAAGATACAGCTTCACACCCCTTTTCACCATGGTGTCCCACTGGCTGTGCCTTGAGTATACCACGCCCACACCCATGCAGAACATGAAAACGATTGCGGCAAAAGGCCTTCCCAACACATTGCTAAATGCAAAATTATAATTAGGGCTTAAGCTGGCATTATAAGCCGAAACCACCATAATGGTGTGCAGGAAAATCATGAAGATGATTGCCAAACCCTTGGCAATGTCCAGTTCTACCTGCCTGCCAGTATTGACCTTTTCGTCTGAAAATAAATTTGAAACGTTCATGATATATAGTATTATATATCAAGTATTATATATCAACAATATATAACTTTACCAAACCGACATTCAAAACAAATACACTATTGCCAAGCCAAAACCGACCGCCCCCGTAACCTAAAAAAAGAAATATTTATTAATATTTCTAATTAAACTTAATATTAACTAGTTAAATGGAGGTAAAAGATATAGCAAACGCAATACTTGCTGCAATATTGTCCCTACTCATACCAGGATTAGGCCAAGCCTATGCGGGAGACGTCAGAAAAGGAGTAATATTCTTCGTGATTCTGCTACTTTTTGCAATTATTGGTGGTTTAATATTCAAAAGCTGGCTTGTTTGGTTAATAGAGCCCATTTATGCAATATATGCAGCATATGATGCATATCAAATGGCACAATATGGTTAAAATCATATTTTAACCACTTTTCTTTTTTTAAATAATATCTACAAACGTTTCACACCCCCACGAACTAAAAAAAAACCACCTAAAACAGGACATTATGAAAAAATTCTTTTCGCCTGCTCGAAAAATCATCAATATCAAATTTAATATTTTACAAGAATTTTGAATTTTTCCTTAAAAATGAATAAAATATAAATAATCATTTGAAAAAACATTATAACAGAGGTTAATATCATGGATAGAAAATTGATTATTGTCATTGTCATCTTTATTATTGCAGCCATTGCAATAGTCGCATTTTCACAATTCAACCAACCGCAAGACAATGTGTCCGTAAAAGAAGAAGACGGCAAATTGGATACCTTCTTCAATTTCACAGCCCGTGCAAACGGAAGTTCTGAAAGAACAGACCAGTTTTATTTAAAAGACAGTAAAGGAAATCCGATTGCAAAGGCCAATGTAAGTGCAACATATAAATCCAATAATCAAGAAAAAACCATTATTGTAAGAACAGACGATGAAGGTTATAGCAAAAATGTTATAAGTGACATTGATGGCGATTCAAGAGAAATAATTTATAAATATGAAGGCAATGATAAATACAACGGTTGTGAGGGCAAACATACTATTGCAGAGTAACATTGATGATAACTGAACACCAAAGAGATACCTAACCATGTCTCTTTAACCTTTTTTTAATTAAGGCAAAACCGGATTTTGACAATAACTGCAACCCTCTAAAAATTCAATCTCAATTATTAACATTTATAGATTAATATAAAGAATATTAGGTGATATTTTATGGAATACGAGATAAAAGGAGGTCCATTCCCAGTTGTAGTCTGCACATTGCAAAAGGGAGAGACCATGAAAAACGAAACTGGCGCAATGTCATTCATGACATCGAACATGCAAATGGAAACAAGTACCGGCGGAGGACTTCTTAAAGGTATTGGAAGAGCGCTTTCAGGAGATACGCTATTTTTGAATTATTTCACTGCACAGTCCGACAACGAAAAAATCGGATTTTCATCATGCGTGCCTGGAAAAATCCTGCCAATAAACCTAAACGGAACCGAAATCATCGGCCAGAAAAATGCATTCTTGGCCGCTGAAGACAGCGTTGATGTCGACATATACTTCAAAAAGAAACTTGGAGCAGGACTGTTCGGCGGAGAAGGTTTCATTCTTCAAAAATTCTCAGGAAACGGAATGGTATTTTTAGAAATCGACGGGGAAGTGATAGAAAAAGACCTGCAGCCTGGAGAAAAAATACTTCTTGATCCGGGACACCTGGCAGCAATGGAACCGACCGTTGATTTTGATGTTGAAATGGTTAAAGGAGCCAAAAACATACTGTTCGGAGAAGGACTGTTCTTTACAACATTAACAGGTCCGGGAAAAGTATGGGTCCAGACCATGCCGCTTTCCAAATTGGCCGCAGCATTGATTCCATTTTTACCAAAACCTGATTCAGACCAAGGATTTGACAGTTTCTTTGACTAGTTGAACGACCTCGACTTCTCCAAAGTCGAGGTATTTCAAATACCATTTAATCACATTTCATATTTCATTTAGTTTTTACTGTTGACTGTAATTACAGTGCTGTTTAACCCCAATACCCTTGAATACTCAATTTTATCAGCAATCCTATTCAACACACTGATGTTGTCAAATTCAAGAGCATCATTTTCAACCACAGGGTTAAAATCAACACCAGTATCCTTAATAGAAATCAGAATATTCTCACCATTATTCTTAACAATGACATCTATCGCATCAACATTTTCATTGATGTTTATGATATTGACAAGCATCTCTTCAATAGCCAAGCTAACCAATGTTGCCGATTTGTTTCCTGCCAGATATTCCTGAACTTGGCGGGATAGCTCTACGGCCTGATTCACATCCCCTTCGATTGTATATGCAAACACCTTTTTATCATCATTATGCTTGTTTATGAAAAATCCGGAGTATTCACCATTTGTTTTTTTGTTAAGATGTCTTGAATAGGCAAAAATATATAATATGGTAAGGACTTCGGCAATCGTGAATGAAATCCAAATTCCGTCCGCACCCATTAAAAATGACAGCAAAAATGCAAATATCACCGGAAAGACACAACCCTCAAGTATGGATATTATATTTGAGAGTTTATCTTTTTGAATGGCCTGAGCATAAAATGTATACAGGAAAGTGACTGCTATTCCCACATAACTCAATGAGAAAATCCTGATTGCATTCAGAACAATAGGGATATCTGAAGGACTGTTGACATGATACAACATCAATAACGATTGAGGACACACGATGAAGAACACTGACAGTATCAGACTTGAAGCCAAAACTATCTTCAGTGACTTGTTCGTTATATATTCAACGCTTTTATAGTCCTCCTCCTGATAATAGACCGATACGATTGGAGACATTGTCTGTGCAGTTCCAATCAGGAACATGTAAAGAATAAATAGGCTATTGCAGCAGATGTTGAATGCAACCAAACCGTATTGGCCGACGTATAAAGTGATTAGAGTGTTTATAATAAAAATCTTTATGGTAAAATACAATTGCGTTGATGCACCGGAAAATCCTGATTTGCAGATATCGGCAGTAGTGGCCATGAACGTCTTGATTTTAACGGAAACGAATTTTAATGTCCTTTGAGGGTTGAAAAAGTAAGTTGCCATGTAGACGCAGCCTAAAATATAACCTGCAATCGTTGCACCGGCCGCACCTGAAAGGCCCCATCCAAACACTCCTATAAATATAATGTCAAATATGATATTGGCCACATTGGCCACAAGCAATGCCCTGAACGGCAAATTCGCCAACCCGTCTGCACGGATAAAGTACGACAAGCACATTATGAAGCACAAAAATGGAATTTCAAATATGTAAACACTATAATACTGGAAAACGATAGGCTGTATTTGGGCAGATGGGCACAGAATCGCTATAATCGGGCCCGAAAACAACGTGCCCAAAACCGAAAACAATATTCCAATCAGCAGCAGAGAGACTATCGAAACTGTAAATATCCTATTGCTTTTTTCACTGTCAAATTCCGCCTTTGCAACTGAGCACATCACGCTGCCTCCCAATCCAATCATCCAATAGATCAAATTAACAAATGTGCCCAACGGCTCTATTGGCTGGATTGCCGATAATGCAACAGCACCTATCAGATTACTGACAATGACAGAATCGACAAGCAGACAAATGTTACCTGTCATTGACGTGAACAAGGTAGGAAAGAAGAATTCCTTGAATTTGGCACCTAATAACTTATAATTGCGTTCATACATCGTTTCACTCACCTAAAGAAATCCAAATCATTCAAATATTTAACAAAATTATAAATGTACTCCTTAGAAATCAATGGCCAATTAATGCCCAGACGATACAGGACCTGAGTGGTATAATCGTTTTCAACTGGAATCCATTCTTTTTTAACTTTACCGGATCCAATTGAAGTTATTAAACCGGAAACCCCATTCTGCTTGGATTTGTCAGCCAATGCATCATTCAAGACCTGTTCATATTCCTCTTCTTCACAAGGCTCAATATTCAAACCCAAAGGCTTTATGATATCAATTATATCAGCAAAAGTAATCTCGTGAGAATTATACGGATGGAATACTATGCAGTTTTTCGGGGTTTTGGCCAATGCAACAATCGATTTGGCGGTTATGTCAATCTGGCTGAATTCAATGGCGTCAGCCAACATTTCATAAGGCACCTTGCCCATCGTGACGAATGCCTTTAAACGGTTGATGAACCCGTTTGACTCGAAATTGATCTGGAATTCACTGTCCGAACTTCTGGCCATCAGGTTTCCCACCCTCATTATCTTAACGTCAAGGCCGTCTTCCACAGCCGCCTCAAGCACTGCCCTTTCAGCCAAAAACTTGCTTCCGATATACTGATTGTCCACTCCCTGGCCGATGAATAGGTTCTGCTCATTATAATTAACGTCCAATGGTGGGAAATTATCAATACTTTCTCCTGCAACGCTGCATGTTGAAACCTGCACATATTTGGCATCCTTCATTTTGGCGAATCTCAATCCGTTTATCACTCCGCCAAGATTAATATCCTCTATGTCAGTTCCCGACGAGAAGTGCTTTACATTGGCAGCGCAGTTGATGACTGTATCTATATTCAGATGCAGGACATTTTCGAAATACTTGAAGTCAGTGATGTCACCTTCAATCACCTGCAGCCGCTCATCAATGAGAGAATCATCAATATTGTCTTCAAAGTAATAGAACAATAAGGATTTGAGTCTGTCCATACCTGTCAGACTGCCTCTTGACCTTACAAAGCAGTAAATCGTACCGGATTCCGCATCCAACAGTTCATTTAAAACATGGATTCCCAAAAATCCAGTGGCTCCGGTCAGAAGAACATTGCCCAGACTGTCCTCCAATCTTCCATTTACCATCGATTCCAAATTGTTTTTGCTCAATAGCCTGTTGATTTTGGTATAATCATATTTGCTTTCATCTTCGGTTCCTGAAGAATCTCTTTGAGAGAGGAATTCAGAAATCATTCTCGGGGTTGGATTCTTGAATACGTCCCCATAATTCAATTCATAATCCCTATTCAGGGCAGCCAATGTGATTTTAGTGACAAGAAGCGATGTACCCCCAATTTCAAAGAAATTATCTTCAACGCTTACAGTGTCAAGGCCTAAAATTTCGGCAAAAGTGTTTGCAAAGAACGCTTCGACCTCATTTTCAGGAGCCACATATTCCGAAATCAATTCCGGTTCCGGCAGGCTTTTCAAATCGGTCTTTCCATTTAACGTCTGCGGCATTTCATCCAATTCCATATAGACAGTAGGAACCATATAATATGTCAACTTTTCAGAAAGGAGTTCCTTCAATTCATCGATGTCAAATGAAAATTCATTTGATAGGCGATTTTCAACCTTATATTTCTCATCAACAGTGAAATAAGCGCACAAATGGTCATTGTCCTTGATTTTTCTAACGACCACAGCAACTGAATGAATAGGTTCGAAACCGGAAATGACCGATTCAATTTCCCCAATTTCAATTCTGAGTCCCCTAAGTTTTATCTGATTGTCCAGACGTCCGTGAATATATATGTTTCCTTCATCGTCCGATTTGGCAAAGTCTCCGGACTTATAGAACCTTATTCCGTTAATCTCGCAAAATGCCCTTGCATTATTTTCAGGCCGATTCAGATAAGCCCTTGAAACGCCGCCTCCTGCAATATACAATTCGCCCATTACGTTTGGAGGCAAAGGATTACCATCCAAATCCATAATGCTTTCATAAACATTGAAATAAGGCTTGCCTATATTGAGCTTTCCGTCATCAATCAGATGCGCATTGCACACAACCGTTGTTTCAGTAGGCCCATACATGTTATAGACCTTGGCATCGAGATTATTAAGAATGTCAAGCAATTGTGGAGGGAATCCTTCACCTCCAATGGATAAAACCTTGAATTTAGAAAACTCCTCACTCAAATCATCCAATTCGAAATATTGCATCAGACGTGACGGAGTTCCACTATAGACATTTGCGCCGGTTCTCTTGATGAAGTCACATAAGGCCAAAGGATCCTTATATTCAACATCATTAGCAAATGCAATCGGAATTCCGTTCATCAGCGCCGTCATCGTTTCCTGATGGAGCATGTCGAATGCAACAGTGGAAATTGACAATGCCTTATAACCTTCCTTTTTGCCGCTGGTTGCCAGTTCATGATTATAGACACTTCGGGAATCCGGACATACAAAGTTTGCAAGGTTCCTATGCTCTATCATAACTCCTTTTGGAAGGCCGGTTGAGCCGGAAGTGTAAATGATATATGCAAGGTTGTCCCCTTTCACATCAGGGTCAGGATTGGATGTGTCCGTCTCTTCAAGCAGCTCTGAAATTTGTATGATATGGCTTGAATATTCGCTTAAATCGATATCTTTAATTTCAACGATATCATCGATAATTATGAATTTGGAATCACTATCTGTCAAAACATGCTCGATTCTATCCTTAGGATAATCAGAGTCAACCGGAATGAAGGCCGCTCCTGATTTCAGGATGCCGAAAATGGAAGCAAACACATTGCTGTCACGCTTCAATATGAACATCACCTTATCTTCAGCAACAACACCCCTCTTGATGAGTGCATTTGCTATCCTATTTGCCCTCTCGTTCAATTCTTTGTAGGTGAAATCTCCATCCTCTGCAGACACTGCCAAACTATCGGCATGAAGTTCCACCTGTCTTTCAAATATCTTATTTAGTCTATACTCATCCAATTCCACAAGATCCAAGTCATCAATTGACAGTTCATCAGCTTCAACAATGGAAATTTTCTTCAATTGCGTGTCCTTGTCAAATCTTATGAACTTATTTACAACAACAATGAAACTATCTAAAAATGTTTGAATCAGTTTTTCGGAATATAACTGGTCATTGAAGCTCATTGAGACATCATATTTGTCTTCAACCTCTGAAATGTTAAGATTCGCTTTGAACTTGAGGCCATCCTCATCCATCGCTTCCCTCTTTACATAACCGCCATTAATCTGAATATCCTCAACAATGTTTCCATGGAATGCATAGAGAAACTCCGGCACAAATCCGTATTTGTCGGCAATCTCGGTTAAAGGATATGAAGAATGGGCCAGCACGTCAAACCATTCCTTATTTACATGCTCAAAGAATTCCGTGATGGTCAAATCAGAATTAACATTCAAAGCTATAGGCAATGTCTTGACCATCATGGCCAAAGTCTTCTGCTGGTTCGGATTGAACCTGCCGTTGGTTATCGTTGCAATCAATAGGTCCTTAGCATAGGCGAATTTCGACAAGACAAAGGATGAAACCGCCAGGAAGAAGTTGTTTTGACTGATTGAGAATTCGCTGCAGAAATCGTCTATTTTTCCTTTTTCAATGAGAACTGTTTTCTCCAAACCCACACCATCATGCTCATCGCCGCTTAAATCGGGAGTCATCATGGTGGCTTCATCGAATTCCTTAATTTTATTAAAGAAGAACAGCTCTGATTCCTTATATAAGGAGGATTCCTGAGTCTTTACCTCATTCAATGAATATTCAAAGCCATTGATTTCCTCCGTTTCATATTCAATGCCATCATAAGATTTTGCAATCTCATCAAACAGTATATTCAATGAGGTTCCATCCACAATTATGTGATGGAAATCACAAAGAATTGAAGTATTGCCCTGATTTTTAATAATCCTGAACCTGAAAAGCGGCCCCTCACTCAAGTCAAACGGTTTGACAAATTCCCTTTTGAAGCTTTCATCAACATCATTAACTTCGACTATTTCTATTAAATCATCTATTGCAAGATTATCCCTACTTTCCTGATAAGCTACACCATCCTGCATGACTATTCTTGTTTTCAGGTACGGATGAGAATTAATTACTTTTATAATGGCTAATTTGAGCCTGTTTTCATCGATATCACTTCCCAATTCTATATATTTAGGAAGATTATAATTCAATTTCTCATAATCCTTCATACAATCGAAGTAAATGCCCAGCTGGTTTGGAGTCAACCTGTAATACTTATGTTCATCATCATCGCTGACTTCTGCCTCATCGGCAAAGCCTTCACTGATTTCAATGTTTTTGGCGATATTTCGAATGGTCGGCTGCTGAAGAATAATTGTAACATTGATTTCCTTATTAAGCCTATTGTAGATTTCTGTGCTTAGCCTCATTATCGTCAATGAGGTGAAGCCCAACTCATAAAGGTCATCGGTGACTCCAAAATCGTCGAATCCCATAATCTCGCTGCAAATTTCAAAAATGCTTTCTTCAAGTTCGCTTTCTGCATCTACATGATGCGAAGTCAATTTTGGATCTGGCAGATTTCCCGCATCAATTTTTCCGTTTGGCGTTTTAGGCATCTCATCCAACTGCATGAACGAAGTTGGAATCATGTATCTGATTAACTTTAAAGAAAGATAATCCTTCAAATCAGCCGCATCGATATCCTCAACAGCCGTGAAATATGCGCACAGGACATCCTGGCCGTTTATCTGCTTTACAGCCACGACAACATTTTCAATGCCCGGATATTTGGAAATTGCAGATTCAATCTCTCCAGGTTCAATTCTTTGGCCTCGGAGCTTGATTTGCTTATCCTTCCTTCCAAGAATGACCAGTTCATCATTTGAATTCTTATAGGCCAAATCACCTGTTTTATAGAATCTCAAATCATTGACAAATATGAATTCCGATTCGTTTAAATCATCCCTATTCAGATACCCAGGACTGGTCTGGACCCCTGCAGTACAGATTTCTCCAGCGATATTGTTAGGCAATGGATTGCCATCGATGTCAATAATCAAGTCGATGTTGTTTGGAATAGGGACCCCTTCAGTTATCTCATTGCCATCGATTAATTTCTGATGCGTTGCAATCGTGTTTTCAGAAGACCCATATGAATTGAATATTTTTGCGTCACTGTTGGCGCGTATATCCTCATAAACCGATGGGATAAACTTCTCTCCGCCGATGACAATGACCTTAAACTGCCTGAGCAGATCCTTGAACTCGGTGACTTTCATATACTCCTGAATTCTTGAAGGGGTTAAAGACAATCCGTCAACTTTTGAATCCCTAATCAAGCGAATCAGTTTGGAGAGATTTTTGCTTTCCTCATCGCTGGTTAGAGTTACCTTTGTTCCGTTGATTATCGTTGCCAGAACCTCTCTTAAAAATGCGATGAATGTAGTTGTGGTTAACGAAAGCATGTTGGAAACATCATTCTGTATGGCATGGATTGCAATATTGTCCTTCCTCGGGTTGATGTAATTTACCAATCCTTGATGGGTGACTTTCACCCCCTTAGGTTTTCCGGTAGACCCGGACGTGTAGACTATGCATGCCAAATCGTCAGATTTGATGTCCACATCCAAATTGCCTTCATTCACATTATCCAACAGTTCATCAATGTTCGACTGGATAATCAATTTTGCACCGGTGT
Source organism: uncultured Methanobrevibacter sp. (assembly GCA_902764015.1). Taxonomy (GTDB): domain Archaea; phylum Methanobacteriota; class Methanobacteria; order Methanobacteriales; family Methanobacteriaceae; genus Methanocatella. Next base: position 10,072 of record CACWUH010000017.1, read on the forward strand.
CATGCATGATAAATTCTGTCTGCTCTTCGGGCTGTTCGGTCGAGACTATTGTAAAGGAAGCACCCGTTTTGATTACTCCATAAATGGCTAAAATCAATTTGGCGGACCTTTCAAGTTTTAGGACAACATGGTCACTATAAGACACACCCAAATCAGTCAAACTGTGTGCAATCCTGTTTGACATGTTATTCAACTGATTGTAGGTCAATGTTTGGTCATGATCAATAAGAGCTATCTCTTCAGAGAGATTCGAAACTGATTCTTCGAACAGCACCTTGAGATTCGTGTCGATTTCTACGCTTTCAAAGGCATTGTGGATTTGCCTCAATTCCTCTTCATTTTCACTTGGCAATAACGAAATCTCATCAACAGGTTTATTGAAATCTTCCTGTAGCTTATTGACCATCAATTCGATATTATCGACCAAATTCTCAATGAAATCGTGAGAATAGAGGGCATCGTTATACCTAAGGAATATCAGATAATTGTCCTCATCCTCTTCAATGTAAACGCTTAAATTGAATTTCGGCAAATCAAGGGAAAGGTCCTCGACCTTTAGGGAATTGACCTTGCCGACATCATTAAGCATCTGGTATTCAATGTCCACACCGACCTGATATGCATAATAGACATTAGGATTGATGTTGTACCTTTCAAACAATTTGGTATATGGATAGTTTTCGTGATTGACAGTTTCTGTCAGCGTATTTTGAACTGAACTGAAATATTCTCCGACACTTTGACTTGAATCGATTTTATGAATGAACGGCAATGTCTTTACAAGCATTGCAAGAGTGTTTTCATAATTTGGATTCAATCTGCCGCTTGAAATGGTTGCAATCAGCATGTCCTTTGTATATGTATACTTGCTCAATGCCAAAAGAGTTGCGGATAAAAATAGATTATTAGGAGTGATATTGAATTCCTTGCAGTACCCATCAATCGATTCCTTACCTATTGAATTATGGCATTCCCCCAATCTTGCATTTTCCACTGGTTTTGTGATGTTTGGAGTGATATCGGTACTGGTATCGATCTCGGCTATTTTGGAATTGAAGTATTCTTCAGACTTATTGTAGGAATCCGAACCTTCCTGACCATAGTCTTCTAGAATATATTCGAATCCGGTATAGTTCTCCGCCAGCAGCTCATCATCATGATATGCGTTAATCAGGCTTTCGATGAATACGTTCAAAGACATGCCGTCAAAGATGATATGATGAATATCCAAAAGCAGTGTGGTCAGGCCGTCATAATCAAATATTTCAGCCCTGTAAAGCGGAGAATCAAGCAGGTCAAATGGCTTTGCGAAATTTTCCCGAATCTTGTTGGTGCATTCCCTATTAAATATTTCCACATTGACCTCAGCATCATCCTGACGCCTGATGCATACCTCCCCGTCCTTTTGCGTGATTGTGCTTTTTAAGTAGCTGTGATGATTAAATACCTTTATCAGAGATTTTCTTAATCTTTCGGAATCGATATTTCTACCCAATTCAAGGACGAAAGGCATGTTATAGATTAACTTATCAGGATTTTTGACCGATTCGATGTATACGTTCAGCTGATTGTGGCTCAGCGGATAGTATTCCCGTTTTTCGTAATTGATTTTTACGACCTTGCTTGTATTGTTTAGCAGATTTTCCAAATCGCAAATGTTTTCAGCATCCATTAATGTTTTAAAAGATAGTGAAGTGTTAAAATTTGAATATATCTCATGTGAAAGTTTCATTAATGATAATGATGAAAATCCTAAGCTGAACAGATTGTCAGTGACTCCGAAATCACTGAAATCCAGAATTTCACTGCATATGTCATACAGCTTTCTTTGAACGTCATTTTTTGGAAGCACATATTCGGTTATCAGGACAGGCTCCGGCAGATTCTTAACATCGACTTTGCCGTTCGGCGTCTGAGGCATCTCATCCAATTGCATGAACACTGTCGGAACCATATAACGGGTAAGGCGGCCTTTTAAAAATTCCCTTAAATCGTCACCGTCTATTGTCTCACCAGCGGTGTAATAAGCACATAGATGGTCATTGCCATGGATTTCTTTAATCACCACAATGACCTGTTTAATATTAGGATACTTGGTAATATTAGCTTCAATTTCACCTATTTCAATTCTCAATCCTCTTAATTTGATTTGATTGTCTATCCTTCCCTTAATGTCAATTTCACCATTTGGAAGTTTGATGGCATAATCTCCGCTCCGATAATATGGAATGCCGTTTATGGTCAGAAATGCCGCTTCGGTCTTATCGGGCATATTGTAGTATCCCTTTCCAACGCCGATGCCACCAATGTAGAGTTCTCCCATTACACCCACAGGCAACAGCTTGCCGTCAATATCACGAACGTCAGTTATATAATTGTCAAAAGGAAGGCCCACAGTTATGTCATTGACATCCGTTATTTCCTTGTTATTTGACGTGATTGTCGTTTCTGTTGGGCCGTAACTGTTGTAGACGACAGCATCGCTGAATTTCCTTAAATCCTCGTAGACTTTTGCTGAAAACTTCTCTCCGCCCAAAAAAACACACTTCAGGCAGCGAATGGCTTCGCAGAACTCATTGACTTCCATGTATGAAGCCAACCTTGACGGAGTAAAATCAGCAACCTCCGGCTTGTTTTCATTGATAAGTTTGGTCAATTCGGGAATGTTCTTGATTTCAACATCATTTGCAAATATCAATTTCAATCCATTGGAAAGTGAAGTGAGTATATCATCCATAGATACGTCAAAAGAAATTGTTGTAATGCAAAGCAGACTATCATAAGTGGATTTAGGGTTTGAAACCTGATTGCAAATGTTTTCATGACTAATCATTACCCCCTTCGGATTGCCTGTGGAACCTGAAGTGTAAATCATATAGGCCAGATCATCCGGAAGGACATCAACATTTGGATTACCAGTATTTTCCTCTTCAAGAAGCTCATTGACATTCAATGAGTTTTTGGAAGTCTCATTGCTTATAATGTAGTCCGCCTGACTGTTTTCATAAATATAATTAATCCTTTCCCGAGGATATTCGGGATCAATTGGAACAAAAGCACAACCCGCCTTCAAAACACCCAAAATTGAAGCAATCAGATTACTGCTCCGTTCAAGCATTATGAGCACGTTGCTTTTTGGCTTAACACCCTTTTTGATTAATGCATTGGCAATCCTATTGCTTTTCTCATTCAGTTTGCCGTAAGTCAATGTAGCGTCGCTTGCAACCAATGCCACATCATTTGCCTTTTCAACCGCTTGGCTTTCAAAGCGCTTATGCAAGATCGGATTTTCGACTGGAGTGAAATCAGGCAGTTCCTCGCATTTGCCCAATTCAATTTCATTGATCTTCAGCTGTTCGATGTCGCCATCGATGAATTGGCTTAAAATTGATAGAACACTGTTCATGAATGTCTTAATATACCCTTCACTGTACAGAGCGTCGTTGTATAGAACAACCAGTTCCATACCATCTTCAGTTTCATTAACGTCAAGAGTGATTTTATAGTTGGTCTCAAGGGAATTCAAACTTTTGATGCTGTAGACAACATCATCAACCCTGATTTTTTCGTTTTCAAGATTGTTGTATGTGTACATGAATTCAGGCTTCAAATCAAATTCTTCTGCAATTTTGATGTAAGGGTAATTGCTGTGTTTTATTCCATTTTTCCAGATATCGTCAATTTGGCTGAGGAGTTCCATGACTGAGATGTCCCTGTCCTCATTGATGGAAACTATAGGCAATGTCTTAACCAAAAATGCCTGCGTATTATAATAATTGGAATTTGACCTGCCGTTGAATATGGTTGTAAACAGCACCTTGTCAGTGAACGTGTACTTGTTTAATGTCAATATTGTGCTTGCCATGAAGAGTATGTTTGGTGAAATCCTTTTTTCGGCGCAGAACTTCTTTATGAATCGTGAATCTATATTCTCACAAATTGACTGCAATCTGCCGACATCCTCATCATTGTTCAAATCAGGAGTCAAAACTGTCGAGTCCACTTCCTTTGACAACTGCTCATGGAAATATCTATTACTGGAAGCATACTCTTCACTGTCCTCGTCTTTCTTTTCAATCAAAGAGCACATATAGCCATCAAAAACTTCCGATTCAATTTTTTCACCATTGTATGCATTGGCAAATCCATTGAATAATGCATACAGCGATTCGCCATCAGATATTATATGATGGACATCAAAGAACAGAATCGTTTCATCATCGGTCTTATAGATTTTGGCTCTGAACAGCTGACTGTTCAGCAGTTCAAACCTCATGACATTTTCCTTTTCGATTTCCTCATCGGAAATATCATTTACCTCCACTATAGGGATTTCATCAACAGGCATCGAATCATCACGCCTGTGCATCAGTTGGCCCTCATGATTGACTATTCTTGTCTTGAGATAAGGATAGGCATCGATAGTCTTGATGATCGACTCTCTTAATCTCGCTGCATCAACCGACTTATCGAACCTTACGATTGCCGGAAGATTGTATTGCGCCTCATCAGGATTTTGAGCACATTCATAGTATACTCCCAATTGATTGTCCATCAACGGATAGAATATGGTCTCCTTTGAGGATTCAATCATCTCATTTAAATACTCATCAGAGTCACCATCATCAATCTGGCCTGCAATATGGCGTATTGTAGGATTGTCAAGCAAATCAAGAATATCCAAATTAACATCAAAGGATTCGGAAATGTCCACATTGAACTTCATAAGTGACAATGAGGTGAATCCAAGAGCATACAAATCATCAGTGACACCAAAACCGTCGGCATTGATATATCCTGATACCATTTCCAGAAGTTTTCCTTCGGTATCGTTGACAGGCGCAACATTTTCAAACACCAATTTTGGTTCTGGCAGATTCCTGACATCGGTCTTACCATTTGCGGTTTGCGGAATTTCATCCAACTCCATATAGACTGTAGGAACCATGTAATAAGTTAATTTTTCATTCAAATGTTCTTTTAATGCATTGACATTGATGGAATAATCCTGTCCGTCCTTTTTAAACTCATCATAAACTGTGAAGTATGCACACAGATGGTCATTACCATCAATATTCTTGAGAACGACGGCAATGGACTTGATGCCTTCAAACTCCTTTATGACAGATTCCACTTCACCAATCTCTATTCTGAATCCACGAAGCTTAATCTGATTATCCATTCTTCCGAATACATAGTATTTCCCATCTTCTGTGACCTTTGCAAAGTCTCCAGACCTATAGAACCGGATTCCATTTTTTTCCACAAAAGCTTCGGCATTCTTGTCTGGACGATTATTGTATCCCCTACAAACGCCTTTACCTGCAATATACAATTCCCCAATCACGTTTGGAGGCAAAGGATTGGAATCCTCATCCATAATCTCTTCATAAACATTAAACATCGTTTTTCCGATGGTGATTTTATTGCTTTCAAGCAGACTGGAATTGCAATAGACGGTGGCCTCGGTAGGGCCATAGAGATTATATACTTTCCCATTGGAATTTTCGGAAAGCAGGTCATACAATCTTGGAGGAAATGCCTCACCGCCAATCAGATATGCCTTGAAACCATACATTGTCTCCCGCATAGCCTCGATTTCCAAGTATTGAAGCAGACGTGACGGAGTGACCACATAAACATTTGCTCCGGTCCTTTGAATCAAATCCCTCATTTCAATAGGGTCCTTGTATTGGCTGTCATCGGCGAACACTATTGGAATGCCGTTTAAAACCGACCCCATTATCTCCTGCTGGAAGACATCGAAAGCAACTGTGGTTGTGGATAAAACCTTATAATTCTCCTTTTCAAGATTATGTACCATCTCATAAGTATAATTGTTTTTCGGGTCGGGATATACATAATTTGCAAGGTTGCGATGTTCAATCATCACCCCCTTCGGAAGTCCTGTAGATCCCGAAGTATAAATCAGATAGACCAGATTTTCAGCAGAAACATCAACGTCCGGATTTGAAGCGTCTGTTTCTTTGAGCAATTCATCAATATGCAGAAGCTTATCTGAGTAGGCTGACAAGTCAATATTTTTAATATCCACAATATCGTCGACAATTATGAATTTTGATTGGCTGTCCGTTAAAACATGCTTGATACGCTCATCCGGATAGTCTGAATCGATTGGAATGAAACATGCCCCAGTTTTCAGAATACCGAAAATCGAGGAAAAGACACTGCTGTCACGTTTTAGAACAATCATGATTTTATCTTCGACACCAACCCCCTTCTTGATTAGGGCATTTGCGATGCGGTTGGCCCGTTCATTTAATTCAGCGTATGTGAAATCACCATCACTGGCAGTCAAGATGACCTTGTCTTCATGCAATTCCACCTGTTTTTCAAAGATCTTGTGAATAAGCGGTTCGTCGATTTCAACAAATTCCAGATTATCGGCATCAGGAACGTCACGATTGACAATGGAAATATCTTTTAGAAACGTATTCTCCAATTCTTCATCGGATAACTTGATTATCTTATTTAAAACTATCAGGACACTGTTCAAAAAGGTGTTGATTAATTCTAGTGAATATAAGGAATCATTGAAGTTGCAGATAAGCTCAAAATCATTTTCATTTTCTCTAACATTCAAAACAAGAGCATATCTGCCTTCCTTGGATAGGGCATCGCCATTGAACTGATAGAGAAATTTGGGATTGAAACCAAACTCATCGACAATCTGCAACAAGGAGTCATGATGCACAATGGAATTCACCCACACCCCATTAATCTGTGATAAAAAGGATTTGGCATTTAAATCCGTGTCCAGATTTAAAGCCAAAAGGTATTCATCAAACGATTGGTTATCGATAATTCCACTATTTGCAAAAAGTAAATTCTTATTATAGACAAATTTGGACAGCACAAAACTTGAAACGGCCAGAAACAGATTGTTTGGCTCAATATTCAACTTATTGCAGAACTTATTCACGTGTTCGGAATCAATGAATGAAGTTATCCTATGAGTCGAACCTTCCGACTCATCCCCATTTAAATCAGGAGTGATGAATGTTTCCCCATCCATTTTCAAAATTCGATTTTTGAAATAATCTTCAATCTCTTCACAAATCAACATATCGTTGTCCGGAATGCACTTCGCCGATAATCCTTTGCTATTCATAAAACATCCCCAAATGAACTTATATAATAATTATTTTTTTTATCAAGATATTTATTATTTTTTGAATGCATTGAATTATCATTAAAACACAAATAACAAAAAAATCATCATATTTTAATATTATAATGTCCAATATTCTATTAAATGAATGATTTTTAAAGAGGATTGAAATGAATATAACAAAGAATTATACTGAAAAGGAATTGACATTATCCGTTGAAGGCCACATTGACACAATCACCTCACAGGAACTGGAAAAGGAAATCAACGAGGAAATGGGCAATTTCAACTCATTGGTTATGGATTTTACAAATCTTGAATATACTTCAAGTGCAGGGCTTAGAGTCCTGATTGCAACCCAAAAGAAACTGAAAACTGAGGATATCCCCATGGTCATTAAAAACGTCAATGATGCCGTTGGTGAAATATTCAGGATGTCCGGCTTTGACAAAGTCTTGAAGATAGAATGAACTCCATATCATTAAAACCCGAATTGAAAGAACTGTATACCTTAAACGAGTTTATCCTGAATGAAATTCATCAGGAACACCTTCAAGTCAATCTGATTGTTGAAGAGATATTTGTAAACATCGTGAATTACTCAAATGCGGATTCCATTGTGGTCAATGCAGAATATGAAAAGCCGACATTGACATTGGAGTTTGTCGACAACGGAATCGAATTCAATCCACTCCTAAAAGAAGATCATGAACTCCCTGAAAGTATTGATGAAGCCGAAATTGGAGGGCTCGGAATCTTTTTGACCAAGAAAATGGCGGATGAAATTGAATATCATCATGAGAATGGTGAAAATCATCTAATAATTATTAAGAATGTGGAATAATGAAATCCAAACTAAAAAAGATACTGGCATCATTCATATTAATGATAGTGATACATTCCATCTTTTCTCTAGACATATTCATAGAGTTGGGAATATACTACCCTCATGTCGGATTGCTATACGTTTTGGGTTTGCTGTTCGGCCCATATGGCGCTTTAGGTGCAGTATTGGCAAATGTAATCCTAAATTTCTATTCTGGACAGCCGATTATGGAACTGGCGCCTTCAGCCATTATCAGTTTTGGAGTCTCATATTTGGCATATAAGCTTTGGTACGTCAAGATTAAGGATTACAAAATCACAAAACCGAAATTGGACAATCCTTACCACCTCGCCCTGTTTCTAATAAGCATAATAATATGCGGACTGATCTTTTCGATAGTACATGCAAATCTAACGGGCATATTCTATAATACCAAACTGGACGAGTATGAATTCGTTTCATACTTTTTAAACTTCATCAACAGCGCATTCATTCTGGGAATATTAGGCATCTGGCTTTGTGATAGAATCAATTTCATAGACACCCCAAATAGGTCAAAAAGACATGCCAATGAACGGTTATATAGAATATTGTTTTATCTGATGATAACCGCTACAATACTTTCAACCATGTCCCTGCTCTTTGTCGGGGACACAAATATTCTGGTTGTACATGTGATGGTAATTGGAATCCTCTTGTTCGCCTATCTGACAAGGCCATTCAACCATGAAATTGAATCCGATGGCGGAAGCATCATACTTAAAAACATCGTGCGGATCTTTCTTGCAATAACATTATTCATTGCAGTGTCGGGAATAGTGCTTTCCGCCTTGAACTACACATACATCACCCATTTGAATAATATTAATATTTACCTGTATATCATGCCGGCGCTGATAATAAGCGATGTTGTCATAACCTTATTCTTCATACCAGGATTTGTCATCCTGAAATATATCGAAAACAAGGTAATCAACCCCATCTCGTCATTTTCTGAAATTGAAAAATTCATTCATGAAAATGAAAAAATCGAATCCGAAGGACTGGTGGACATCTACTCAAAATATGTCAATGAACACAATGAAATCGGAACGCTTGCCCGCTCATACACCGATTTGATTAATCACAACAACAATTATATCGAAAACATCCGGGAAATCGAAGGTGAAAAGGAGCGCATCAATGCAGAGCTTGATATTGCAACCAGAATCCAAGCGGCTTCACTTCCAACCGAGGCAATAGAAACTGATGAATTCATTGTCGACGGCTATTCCCATCCTGCAAAAGAGGTCGGAGGAGACTTCTTTGACTACTATATGATAGATGAAGACAATCTGGCCATTGTAATCGGAGATGCATCCGGAAAGGGCGTTCCCGCAGCACTTCTTGCAATGATTACCCAAGTCATGGTAAAGCAGATGCTGGAACACAACAAGGATCCGTCACAAATCTTATACTCCTTGAATAATCAGTTATGTGAGAACAATCCCGAATGCATGTTCCTTACTATGTGGCTGGGAATCTATAACCTCAACACCAAAAAACTAATATTTTCCAATGCAGGACACAACTCTCCATTGATAAAGGAAAACGGCAAGTTCATATATTTAAATATCGAAACAGGACTCGTGTTGGGAATCATGGAAGATTTTGACTATGTCCTGGAGGAAATGACCCTGGATGAGGAACTGGTATTGTACACCGACGGAATAACCGATGCCAACAACATCAATGATGAAATGTATGGCGAAGACAGACTGAAAGAATTCTTTAACTTTGAAAGCGGTGAAGAACCAATTGAACCGCTACTGAAAGACATTAACGATTTCACCAAAGGCCATGATCAGTTTGACGATATGACCTTATTGTACTTAAGGATTAAAAATGATTAAAGTAGCATGCTGTGATGTCAGCAATCTGAATTTATCTGAAGTTTATGAATCCCTTCCGGAAAGCCGGAAAAGGAAAGTCGATGCGTTTAGATTCGACAAAGACAAAAAACTTAGCGCAGGAGCTTATCTTCTTTTAGAAAGGATGCTTGAAGATGAAAACATTGCAAAGCCGATTTTCAGATTAGGCGAATTCGGCAAGGCATACATCTCAAACCATGAGGGCATCCATTTTAATTTAAGTCATTCAGACAGATTGGTTGCGTGTGCAATATCCGATAGGAAAGTCGGCATAGATATTGAAAAAATTGACCCTGAAATCGATTTGAATATAGCCAAACACTACTTCTACAACAGCGAATATGAAAACATAATGAATGCCGAAAATCCCCAGGACGAATTCTTCAGATATTGGGTTTTGAAGGAATCATACATGAAATACACCGGATTGGGATTCCAGTTGAATCTCAGTGACTTTGAAATACTCATTGATGATGAAATCAAGCTTAAAGATTATGAAGGGAACCTTAGATTTAGCCTGTTCGATGTTGAAACCTATAAACTGGCCATATGCTGCGAATATGATGTTGAAAAGATTGCCGAATGCAACATTAACGATAACCTGCTGAATTGAACCTCCCTGCCTTTTGAGAAGGCAGGGATTCGCAAACCTAAAAAAACATATGTTGTTTTTAGGATATTTTTACTGCACCGTCGTCCCGACGATTATTTTTTAATCCTCTTTGGAGGATGTTTTTACTGGCATTGATGT
>CACWUH010000018.1 GCA_902764015.1 uncultured Methanobrevibacter sp.
TGATGAAAGACTGATTACTGTTTCATTTTTAACTGTTTCATTAGAAACATTTATAACATTTGAAAAACATACCAACACACAGGTGAAGAAAATGGAGGAAGAATGCTATCAGGCAATTAAAGACTACTCGCCGTTCATTGCATGGATCCACAACATATCCCTGAACCAACAGAAATACATGAAAACGAAGTTCAGGGAGCTTGACTTGGGCCATGACGTGAGATACATAATGTTCATCTACGACAATCCGGGCTGTTCGCAGGAGGATCTGGTGAACATGTTCGGCCAGAGCAAGGGAAACATAGCAAAGGCATTGAGAAAGCTTGAAGACAAGGGATTCATTCAAAGGGATGTCAATCCACAAAACAGGCGAAAATATATGCTGAATACAACCGAAAAGGGAAACAATCTGGTTCCCGAGTTCAGAAGAGTGTCGAAGCAATGGGAACAGGAAGTCGGAATAACCGAAGCCGACATAGAGCTCAAAAGGAGAATAAGGCAAATAGCAATAAACGGAATGAAGCTCATTGAGGATAATTAAAAAGAGGGAGTAAAAATGAAATTGGAATTTGAAACATATGTAGTTTTCGTATCGTTCATAACATCGTTCTTTGCGGTGTTTCTTTCAAACGGAATAATAATAGGAGTTCCGGCGATAGCGCAGGACTTTGCGATGAACAATGTCATACAGAATTGGATACCTACAATTTTCTTCCTTGTGGTCGCCGTTTTCACGGTGCCTGCAGGGCAGATTTCAGGAAAATTTGGAGTGAAAAAATCGCTGCTTGCAGGGATATTGGTGTTCCTTGCAGGCTCAATCGGCGCATGCCTTTCGTTTTCAACGGAATCGTTTCTGGTATTCAGGGTAATCCAGGGTGCGGGAGTCGCATTCCTCAACGTTTCCGCCATGGCAATGGTGGTCCATGCCGTCAAGCCACAGAACCGTGGAAAGGCACTGGGCTTTACCGTGACCGGAGTGTATCTTGCAACATCCCTGTCGCCGGTAATCTGCGGATTTCTGGTCCATAATCTGGGCTGGAGGTCAATGTTTTACTTTGTGATTCCATTTTTGGTACTGTGCATCATATTGATGATTTTAAAGATTCCACAGGACTGGAAGACATATGAAAAGGACAAAATCGACAAGGTCGGCTCCATTTTATATGCAATGGGAATCCTGGCCTTCATCTATGGATTCACGACACTGATTACGACAACAGGAAAGATTCTGACACTTTTAGGATTGGTTCTTCTGGTAATATTCGGATGGTATGAGCTGAGGCAGGAATCTCCTGTATTCAACATGAACCTCTTCAAAAACAAGAAGTTCACCTCATCCAACATTGCCGCACTATGCAGCTATCTGGCGATAATGGTGGTTACAACAATCCTTAACTACCATTTCCAGTATGTGAGAGGCTGGGATGCCCAGATGTCGGGAATGATACTGATTATCACACCTATAATTATGGCGATAATGGCGCCTAATTCAGGAAAACTCTCCGACAAGATACATCCGCAGAAGCTTGCGGCATTGGGAATCGGAATAGCTGCAATCGCTTTGGGAATTCTTACATTCCTTGATGGCGAAACGCCATTGTATATCGTTGTGCTTGCCATGGTATTGCAGGGTATCGGAATGGGACTTTTCTCAAGCCCTAACATGAACGCAATCATGAGCTCCGTTCCGCCAAAGGATGCGCCAACCGCATCGGCTTCACAGGCAACGATGAGGACAATAGGCCAGACCATGAGCCTTGGGCTTTTGACGCTGGTGTTTGCATGGGTCATGGGCAGCCTGAAACTGGATCCGCAATATGCGTCAATGATTGTTCAGGCATCACAGACCATCTGCATAATCTGTACCGTTGCATGCGTTCTTGCGGTGTTCGCATCGCTTGTCGGAATCAAATCAAGCGACAAGTTCAACACCGACAGATGAATTGATAGGCAATCTATCAATTCCTATTTATTTTTTTTTGAATTTTCGGCTTGTCTTTTTTCCATCTTTTCGCCAAATTCATCGATATTGTCCTTGTTTACTGTTATGACCTCACCGTCGAGTTCACCATCATCAATCAACACTTCAAAGCTATGGCCCTCATTTACAAAAAATCTTATGAAATCAATCGGTTTAATGCCACTCATTTTTTTCCTCCAATTGTTTTTTCAATGTTCAGGCTGGTTGAAATGTCAAGAATGTAATAGTTATTATCCTTAAGAACAATCACATCGTATTCCTTAACCAGTCTGTCCATCATGGAAATATAGCAGAAATACTGATTTGATGCCTTATCGACATTCTTTGGAATGCTGAACTTGTATTCGTATCCGATGATTGTAGGAACCAATGCAAAGGAAGACACCTTAATTCTCTTGGTAATGAAATTCTGTTTAATTCCAAAGAACTTGTTCATCGAATCCTCCAGGGACTCCATCAGTTCATTTTTCCTATCATACAACTCCTTCAGTATATCCTTTGTATTTTCGTAGTCGCTGCAGAGCATTTCTGAGTCATAATATGAAACCAATGCCTCGTTTGTCCTGATCAAATCCCTTATGATAATCTCTATACCTTCGATTTCAGACATCAAATAGCCACCTAAACAGTTAAATTTCAGTTTATAGTATGGATGTTATCTTATTTAAGTTTTATCGAATTGTTCTGACTTTAAAAAATTGTTGTGACTCTGTAAAATTGCCTTGAAAAGAACATAGTATTTATAGTTATTGGTTTTAAAAATAAAAATAGCTGAGAAATATTTTAAAAAATATATCAAAAAGCACTGACAAGCAGTGCTTAGATATATCAACTCTATGTATTTTGGAAATTAATTATGGCAGAATAGTAGTTTGAACTACTTTCAAGCATTGAAGTGTTTGATTTAAGGAGTAAAAGCTAATGATTGTAGATTTAAACACTTCAATACTGAATGCTCCAGTTGGGAGTCGAACCCAAATCGCAACCTTGGAAGGGTTGAATGCTGCCATTACACCACTGAAGCATATGCCGGTTAACCCGGCAAGGAATAAATGGAGGTTTAATTTTTGAGATTACCATCTCAAGTGGGGGCGGCATGATTCGAACATGCAATCTCCCCCGGATAACCGGGGGTGTTTTACCACTTAAACTACGCCCCCAAACGGTAAAGGAGGGATTCGAACCCCCGTGCGATTACCGCACTAGATTAGCAATCTAGCTCCGTTCCACTTGGATACTTTACCATATGACTGCATCTGTCTTGACCCGACCGGCTACGCAAAACCGGCCGGGCCGCACGTGAATCAAATGAGAACAGAAGGACTCGAACCCCCATCCTTTGGTCTGGAGCCAAATATGCTACCGATTACACCATGTCCTCATGAAAGGTGGCGTCCGGAATCGAACCGAAATAATCTTGGTTTGCAGCCAAGCACCTTACCACATCGGTCACGCCACCGAGGGTCGCATAAGGGATTTGAACCCTTTCCACAAGCTCCACAGACTTGTATGCTGCCATTGAACACCAATGCAACCATAAGACGACTCAACCGGGAATCGAACCCGAAACGAAAGGCTGACAACCTAACATGCTATCCACTACACCATTGAGCCACCAAATCAATAAATTGGCTGGAAGGGATTTGAACCCTTGACTTTCGCCTTGTAAGGGCGACACTCTGCCAGACTGAGTCACCAGCCATCCTTAAAATCGGGGCAGATTGCTGCCCCTGATTTTGGAGAATATATTATGAAAGACTTTTTTTTAAGAAGTTACTCTTAAACGGCCCTAACGGACTTAAACCATTGCCGATTAACAATCGGTTCATGCTTATTGGCTATGGGCCAGTGAACCTGTTGGGACTCGAACCCAAGGCCTCCTCATTGCAAATGAGGTATTCTACCAACTGAACTACAGGCTCATGAAGTAGGCCTGATGGGACTCGAACCCACGACCACCCGGTTATCAGCCGGGCACTCTACCATCTGAGCTACAGGCCTATATAAAATGGTACCTGATGCTCCTGCGGGGACTCGAACCCCGGTACCCGGATCGAAAGTCCGGGAGGATTGCCACTACCTCACAGGAGCATTTGACATATTTGATTTGAGCGGACCTAAAAGGACTTGAACCCTTATCTCCAGATTAACAGTCTGGCGTTACTACCTGTTGAACTATAGATCCAATATGGGAAGGGAGGGATTTGAACCCCCGGTTTTCGGGTTAAAAGCCCAACATATTAGCCTTACTATACTACCTACCCATAATAATATTAAGTTTCAGTGAGAATGCAAGGAATCGAACCTCAATCACATGCTTCCAAAGCACATATGCTAACCGTTACACCACATCCTCATGATGAAATCTCCGCGGAGGGAATCGAACCCCCATCCCAGGGTCTACAGCCCAGTGCACTAACCATTGTGCTACGCAGAGAATTACTGAATGCTCACTACCGGAATCGAACCGATATAAGGGGGTCTTCAGCCCCCCGCTCTCCCATTGAGCTAAGTGAGCGCTTAAATATTAATATTCAGTTGTAAAAAATCAAGCTCATCAGATTAATTAATCTGACGATACGCAGCAAAAAACAAAATATTTCCGAATGGTGAGGCAAAGGTATGGGGATCAAAAAATTAATCAACAAGCCCAAAGTTGGACCTGTTCCAATACCTGCTGCATTCCCACACAGAAATATCATGTCTATATCTAAAAGACTCTGTACAACTTGGGCTTTTGTTATTCATAATAATCATCTATCTTTTTAATTCTACTTAATAATCTATTTCAGTTCATATATAAGTGGCATAAAGCGTTTGCTTTATGCACGCCTTTGGATTTCATTTCACAAATCCAATTAATAATCTATTTTAGTATGTATATAAGTGACATAAAGCGTTTGCTTTATGCATTACTTCAGGATTTCATTTCAGAAATCCAATTAATAATCTGAATCAGATGATATATAAATCAGTGAAAGCATTTCATTTATGGGAGATTAAATTAATAAGTAAAATTATATAGAAATATTATCAAGGTGAAAATGTGCAGAAGTCAGCAAAGATAATTCTCTTAGCAGCAATTTTGATAATAGTTGGGGGAGCGATATTTTTCGCAAGCAACCAATATCCAGAAATAGAATACACAACACTCGCCAATACAAGCATTGGAACAGTAGAAGTCGGAATTGCAGGAAATGAGAACGCCTCAACATGCGTCGCCCTCATAACCGGAATACATCCAAGGGAAACCCTGTCAATCGATCCTGAAATCCAGGCCGCAAGGGAATACGGAAACGATGACGTGAAGATAGTCAACTACAAGGTGACAGTCACCGAAAACGCCGAGGATTATGAGCAGGGAAGGGCAAACGGCGAAAGCCTGGTGCATGACTACGTAAACCCTGAGGTAACCGCTTCGGATGCCGATGCTGTGATAATCAGCCACTCCCATAATCCGGAATACGGCGAAGGGTTCTATCTCGCAACCCCTGAAATGGATGATTCCTCCGTAGCAATTGCTGAAAAAATCAGCCAATCAAGCGACTTCAACTACTATCCGGTGACCGGAAATGAGACATACAAGTCCACATCTGCAGTTCTCGTTTCAAAGCCTATAGCGCAGGCAGGATATCCTACATTCGTATATGAGATACCTGAAGACATTTCCGAAGGCACATCAACCGGCAAGACCAAGGAACTATTTGACCTGATTGTTAAAAATATTTAAAGTGATATTATGAAAAGAAAGGAAGTTATTCTGTTCATGACCGTGGGAACAGGCACTCATCTGAATTCAGACGAGGAAGGCTCAAGAAACCTTGCCCGAAAGCTGTACTATACCATAGGCAAGATACATCCGAACCATGTCGTTTTTTTCGCATCTGAAAAGTCAAAGGAAACCATCGGATACATAGAGGAGCTGTTCAGAAAGGACGATGACGAATTTATACCTGATGAGGATTACCAGATTGTGACAATAAGCGCAATAGATGATTTGAATACCTGCTTTGAAACCTATGAATCAAAGATATGGGAATTCGATTACCTCAGCGACAAAGATTATCAGATAATAATGGACTATACCTCCGGAACCAGAACAATGTCGGCGGCAATGGCAAGCTGCGGAATGTTCTATTCAAAGGACCTTATTTCTGTTGTGGGAGACAGAACAACCGGCGAAGTGTCAATGGGAACCGAAATCCTCAACTATCAAAACCTATACAAGATATATGACAAGTTCGCCCTGATGAGGATAAGAAATAACTTCAATGCAAACCGCTTCATGGCATGCATCGAGATTCTGAACTACATTGTGGATTTGGCCATCCATAAGGAATCCCTGATGCACCTCTGCAAGGCATACTATTCCTGGGACAACATGGATTTTGAAGATGCATACGACAATCTGAGGAAAGTCCAGACAAACGACATCGAGTTCACCGAAATCAGAGATGACATCAAGTTCAACCTGAAGGCCCTTGGAAACATAGTCAACTCAAGGTCACAAAACCTGAGGAACTGCTATATCCTTGCAAGCCTCATCAACAATTCGATAAGAAGATCCGAGGAGTTCAAGTATGATGATGCGATAGCCCGGCTATACAGGTCATTTGAACTGATAGCCCAGATTGAATTGGGCAGATATGGCCTCAACAGTTCAGACATCGATGTCTCAATGCTTAGCAAAAACAATGTGTCCGACGAATTCATACAGGAATTGGAAAGGACCCGAGAGGACGGAAAAATTAGGATAGGCCTTGAAAAGGATTTCATGCTTTTGAACGAACTTGGAAATGACCTTGGAAAATACTATATCGAGAACAATTCAAAAATCAAAAACCTGACCCAGAAAAGAAACCATTCCATCCTGGCCCACGGCCTCGATTCGCTTTCGAAAAATGACTTTGACGAGTTTCTTGAAATCGTTCTTAACCTTTCATACACCCTTGACAAGGACATGAAGAAGTTCATGAAGCAGACAAAATTCGCAAAATTTGACTTGAAGCTTAAGTTGAATACGCTTTAAATTTTAGATTAAAAAAAAGAAAAAAAGATATAGTTAATTAGAATGGAAGACTTGCATAAGTTCCATGGAAGGAATATGATTTAGTGTTCCAATTAACTATAGTTCCAAATGAATTTCTTGAGCTTGTTGGATCAACAACATGCCAATTACCATCAATTAACACCTGAGCCCATACGTGACCATATGTGCTTCCGCTGGAGAATGTACATGTTCCATGGACATACCTTGCTGGAAGTCCTGCGGTCCTATACATTGCAACAAGCAAGTGTGACTGGTCTACACAGTTTCCTGTCTTAGCATTATAGGTACCCACTGCACCGTAGTTTGTATCATAATAGAAGCTGTATGATATGGAATCCCTTACATAGTTGTAGATTGCCTTAGCCTTTGCCAGCTTGGTGGATGCACCGCTGGTGACTGAATTGACTAATGACTTGATTCTAGAGTTTCCGACTTGGCAGTTGGATGTAGACTTAAGGTAGATGCTTGTATCCTTAACAGTGTTCTTCTCATTCAATCCTGTTCCGCCTTGGGAACTTGAAGAGCCTCCAGGATTGTAAGTGATTACGCAATAATTAGGCAACAGATTATTGTTGTTACCATAAAATGCCAAAATCCTTGAGAATCCTTCAACCAATTCTGAGTAGATGATTTTTCCAACAGCGGAGTTAGCGTAATTCGGTGCCTGCTTATTGTTTTTGATGAAAGTCACCGCATTTTTGGCTACAGTTATATAATCCTTCTTGTACAGTTCAACTGAGTTGATTGTATCACCGCTAGGTGAACTAGGTGCCTTGACTCCAGTCAAAATGGCGACATTTCCAGTTTTGGAACTGCCCAGATTGCTAATGGATTCGCTCATGACATACAAGAATTCAGGCATTGTGAATTTTACTCCTCCAGTGGTGACTGTTGACGGCAGCTTGCCATTGTTTTCATAATATGACTTTATGGTCTTTGCACCGGCAACAACATTCTTGATTGATATGGTATCAATCTTTTTCACGGTCAACTTTGTCGAACCGGAACTTGGAAGATTCAGGTTGTTTCCATTGAAGGAATATGAAACGCTGTATGTTCCAGAAGTGAAACTTGCACTGATTGTTGCATAACCGCTTGAATCGGTTTTGGCAGTATAATCCTTTGAGTTTACAGTCAGCTTAACAGTTTCACCAGCTATGGCCTTGCTCTTGGAATCAAGAAGAAGCAACTTGCATGATTGTGTGCCCTCATAGATGGTGGTTGCAGTTTTCCATGCGATACTGGTTGAAGTTCTTTTAACAACGCTAATTGGCGTTGAACCAGTTTTTGCTTTGACTTTAGCGCTGGCCTTATTGGTGTATTTCATTGTATAGCTGCCAACTTTTAAATTGATTGGCAATGAGACGATTCCATTACTGTTTGTGGTCTTGGTATATGATTGGCCATTTACAGTAAGTGTAACATCTCTTTTGGCTATCGGAACACTTCCTGAGGTCAATGCCACTTTGAATAATGTTCCTGCACCATAACCAAATGTGGTTGTACTTTTCACAGTGAAAGTAGGATTTTTAGTTGGAATTATTGTAATCCTCTTCTTTACACTGGATGCTTTGTAGTAACCAGTCTTTGGGAATTTGAATTTGACTTTATAGACTCCCTCTTTAAGTTCAGGCAGTTTGAATCTCACCTTACCATATGTGCTTGTCTTTCCGGTGTATTTCTTACCGGCAATCTTCATTATGATGGTTTTGCCTTTATCAGGAGCATGTCCAAATTCGTCTAGTAACTTGACCTTAACCTTTTTGGTATCGGATGTAAGGAAAATATAATCATAAGATTTTAATGAAGTTTTTGCTGATTTAACCACTTTTACGTTATTGGTCTGGGTTAAACCATCCCTGTTATAAGATATAATTTTATAGGTTCCCGTAGGAAGATCAGTCAATGATAAGCTGGCCTCCCCTTTGCTATTGGTTTTTACTGTGTATGTTCTACCATTAATTTGAAATTTGACTTTCTTGTTTGCTAATGCCTTTCCATTGCTTTTAAGGAAAGTTGCAGTGAATTTTTTACCGTCTTTATAGACTTTACTCAAGTCGCTTGAAACGATTGTTGATAAAATCTTAACAGTGTTGGTTAAGGTATAACCGCTGTCTGGATTGGTTGCAACAACTTTATATGTTCCAGGCTTGAGGTCCAGGTTTAAGGAAGCAACACCATTTTTATCTGTCACTTTAGTGTATGCCACACCATTCAATGTGATTTTGACATTAGTATTGGCCAATGCAGTACCGTTCTTGTACAGGAATGTTGCAGTATACTTTGCACTTCCTTTATAATATTTAGTAACGTCCTTTGAAGTGATTGTCTTGGATACGTCTATATCAGCTGACAATGCATTATTCTTATTATCACTTGCCAAAACAACATTACTGTCCTCAGTGTTAGTTGATAAAGTACTTGAATCTTCAGATTGTAAAACATCATTTGATGAATCATTACCAACAACAGACTCTGTTGCCTGTGACTCGGATACATCATCGCTGAGTGCGATTACCGCATCTTCTGGTGAGTCGGAAGCATATGAATCCGTAACATTTACATCACTTGCATAGATTGTCCCTACCGATAATGCAACAGCAAGAACAAGCATCAAAGTGAGTAATATTCTTTTGTTCAAAATATTTTACCTCCATAACAAAATTTGTATCTACGAGAAAATTCTCGCTTAAATAATATATAATGCAAATATCTTATATAAACCTTTTTATTCGCTAAATCCCATTAAATGAGTTTAATTTTAACAAATAAGGTTAATACATTATGAAAATAGTACATTAAAGCGATATTTACTTAAATTTAGCAATGAAAAGCTTAAAGCATATGAAATAATTTATTAAGCAGTTTAACTAAATAGAACAAAAAACATTAATTATAAAGACTATATCATAAAAAAACAAGAATTTTAAGCGAATAATATAAATAATCGACTTATTTAAACCTATTAACCATTAAAATGACACATATTAGTATCTATATTAAAAAATAAGCCCAAATAAATGTTTTTAGAATTTTCGGTAAAAATCTTTTAATTTCATTTAAATAATGCCGCCAAGATTTCTAAAATCTCGGCAGCAAAAATGAACACTTGATAATTCCATTGAAAATGAGAGATTATTTTCCCATTGCTTCATTTTTTCCAAAGCTCTGATTTTCAATGACAGACACCTTAACGACTGTCTTGGCCTTATCCCCAAAAATCTGCTTAAGGCCTTCAAACTCATTAGTCTTGTTTTTAAGATGCTTGAAATTAAAGAATTCAGAATTGTCCAAAATGTCATTAACCTTCTTCTCATCAATGGTCTCGCCGCTGTCATCAACAAAATCCAGCTTCTGATTAAGGATATCATGTTTCTTCCAGATTTTATAATCGGCGCTGCCCAGATCTTTTTTGAGCTTCTTTTTTAGAAACTTGTCGGGTATTCCAAATCTTGATGCATTCCTAATGGCCAATACCCTCGGAAGAACAACTCCCAGTTCAAAAATCATAGAGAATATCCTGTATTTCTCATCGCCATTCTTTCCGTTGAAATACCACTCATAGATTTCATCCACATCAATTCCGGCGGCTTTGGCCAGCTTGACTCCGGTCGTCTTGTTTTTTGTTATTGCTTCGCCTATGATGGATATCCTCTCTTTCAGGATAATGTCTTCAATGTCCTGCATATTCTCTTCGTATTCCTCATCCGACAAAGTGGAATTTTTCAGGGCAATCTTCAATGATTTTTTCGACAGGACATTGTCGACAAATATGTTTATCTTCATATCCAGAAAATCATGGTAGAAATCCTTGAAGTGTTCATCACCATCTTTTCCCAAATCATAGTAGTAATCCAATTCCTCTTTTGTGAGCTTGGAGTGCTTTAAGGATTTGGAGAATGTCTTTGTCTGAAAGTCGTTGAGGAAAATGTCGAGATGGCTTGGAATTACCTTGTTCTCATATAGGTAGAACAGCTCCTCATATCTGCCGAATCCGTTCTCTCCAAGCTCAATGAATTCATCGATTGTCTTGAGGGATATGTCATAAAGTTCTGACACTTCTATTTTTGATTTTGCCTGTTTGAACCCCTCGACGACCAAGTCGATTTCCACCTGCTTGTCTTTCTTAGCGAACTGATAGAATATGTCGAACTCGGAATGCTTCAGCCATTTATTGATTACGGTATTTGACAGGCCCACGCTTTTCGCTGAATCAGGCTTGTTTTTACCAGCAATCCTTGCTTTGAGGTATTTATCCATCAGTTCATATGTGGTGGTCAGGTAAAATTGGCTGGAGGCCTTTGTTGAGAGGAACCTGTCCTGATCTTTGAAATACCACCTGTTAAACTCATTTTGTGATATTTCGCATTTCTGGATGGCATTGTAGAAATCTTCCTCCTTGATGAGTTTAAGGAATAGCCTTTTCCTGTTCTTTTCATATTCCACATCGAATCGCAAATAGAACTCAGTCTTTTCCCTTCTGCTGGTATTGTAGATTTCCACAAATTCCCTCGGAGTCAGATTGGCATAGAATATGGCTTCCTGCTTGCTTTTGCCTTCCTTAATTCCATTTATAATACGCCCCCTCTTTATCAGGTCAGATGTGATCTTTGCGTTTTTCCTTTCGAATTCTCGAAACATGTCAGATTCATCATGCTTTGACCAGGAGTTATACATATCCCTTGAGACATTGATTTCCCTTAGGATAGCCCTCTTGTCCCAGTCGTTCTTGCGATAGCTGATGTATTTGTCCATCAAAAGTTCCGTGGCCTTAACATAAAACGGGGAAAATGTCCTTTCGGCCCGGTAGTACCATTTCAGAAATTCCGTTTTGGTGACTTTGGCCAGTCTGATTGCCTTGTTTAGGTTATGGCTTTTGAGGTGTTTGATTATAAGCTTCTGCCTCTTTTTGACATATTCCTCCTGAAAGCTTTGATAGAACTCATCGTTAGCCTCCTTTGATACAAGATACATCCTGTCGAAATCGTCTTTTGTAACCTTTGCCGATTGCAAGGCCTGGTTTAGGGACTTGTGGTTTTTAAGTTCTGTGATGATAATGTCTCTTTTGAAGTTTCTGTTCCTTTTAACGAACTTTCCTGCCATGAAATAATCCTGCCAGAAGGAATATATGTCCTTTGGAATCTTGAGCCGGATTAGGATTTCCTCATCATCCTCAAGGCTCTTGCTTTTCTGCCTGAAGAACTCGTTCATCAGAAGCTTGTTGTATAATATGAATGCATCATTTATTATTCCGTCTTTGAACGATTCCTTTTCACGGTAAAACCAATACTTAACATCCAAGTCATCCATCGATGACTCCTTCATGCTTTTCTTGATGTCTTTTGATTTCAAGAGATTATCCTCAAATGCCTTTTCAATTTTAAGGGTTGCAAGCTTGAAGAATTCTCTATAGGGCTTTTGGTCTTTGCGGCCATACCTATATTCAGGAGTGTGCTTTATCTCAGCGGCCGAAATCTCGTCCTTGTAGAATCGGGTAATCAGTATTCCTATTTCGATATACTGACCGATTTCTTCGAGATACTCATTGAAGTTCGCCTGATTGATGGTGTAGTATTCCCCATTGTTTGTTACTGCATTGTATTTTGACAAATCCATCAAAAGCAGAATCGCCCGGCTTTCGTTTATGCCTGACTCGATGAGGTCCTGCCTTGTGAATGGAGAGTCGTTGAATGAGTTTCGCATGCTCAGCATGAAGTTTGCATTCTCTATTTTCTGGTTGCATATCTTGCACATGTTTGACATGGATTTCCTGTTCGAATGTCCGCAGATTATGCAGCTGTCAAAATGGATGTCGACAGGCGTCGGCCTTTTGTAGTCGGGGATGTTTATGTAGACTTCATTTTCACTAAAATCCCTAAAGTATTTTTTTGAAATGTAATAGAGCCTCTTATGCAAATCGAATGCGAGGTCCTTTTCCTCTTCAGGCCCCAGGGATTCCTTATGTATTTTGTTGCGCAGGCCATATGCTTCCTGGAGCTTGCCCTTATAGATGTAGCTGATGACGCCCTGTCTGTAGAGATAGTCGGTTTTCTTGTAGAATGACTTCAAGTGCCTTTCCAGCCTATTTCCCGAAAGCCTGTACATGTCCTTGACCAGGTTTTCCAGAAATAGAGTTGCATCTGCAGTCACAGCTCTCGGAGAGTTCAGGACATCCTCTTCAAGCTTCACGCCGATTTTATACAATTCATTGTTGAAGTTTTTCAAAAAATCAAAATTTGTCATTTCAATCAACCTACCTTATCAAATGTAGTAATACCTATAATGCAGGACATATATAAGTTCTTTGCATTTTATAAAGCAATATTGATGTTGGTTTGTAAAATAACAAGTTTATAGCAATATTTACATTGACTTGTGAAAAATTCAGTGAGGATGGCCTAAAAGAAATGAAATAATTAAAAATAGTAAAAAAATATAAAAAGGAAAAAATAGGTTTAGAATGGAAGACTTGCATATCTGCTGTGCAGACTGTAAGAGTTAGTATTCCAGTTCACTATTTTTCCAAAAGAGTTTCTGACGCTGGTAGCATCTGCACAAACCCAAGTGTCGCCAATCAGAATCTGAGCCCAAACATGCCCGTATGTGCTTCCACTGAGAGTGAAATAACAGGTTCCATGGACATATCTTGCAGGAAGTCCTGCTGTCCTTGCCATGGCTACCACAAGGTGTGCCTGGTCAACACAATTACCGCTTTTTGCATTCAATGTTCCTAGAGCCCCATGGTGGGTATCATAATAGAAACTGTATGACACAGCATCTCTCACATAGTTGAATATTGCCTCTGCCTTTGCATAATCACTGGTCATGCCCTTGGTCAATGAGTCCACTAACTCTTTGATTTTGGAATTTCCAACCTGACAGTTAGTGGATGATTTAAGGTAAGGACTTAAATCCTTAATAGTGTTCTTTTCAATCACTCCCTTGATGGATGTTGAAACTGTGACACTAATGGTTTTTGATGTTGAATTTCCAAGGTAATCATTGCTGCCAGCGAATTTGACAGCTGCATTGAATTTTCCTACAGGAGCATATATGGCAAATGTTGCAAATCCACTTGAATCGGTAGTTGTGGAATATGTCTTAGAATTGACAGTCATCTTGACTTTCTGACCTGAGACAGGCTTATCTTCAAGATCAGTCAGCAATACCTTGATTATCTGTGGGGAATCGCTGAATGAAGTTCCGCTTTCCCAAGAAATTTTGGTATTGATTCTTTCCTTTACAATGATTGGAGTGGATGCGGACTTTGCATTTACTTTGGATTCCTTATTGATTGAATAGTTCACAGTATAATTGCCGATAGCCAAATCAATTGGAATTGAAGCATATCCATTATTGTCGGTTGTTTTGGTATATGTCTTGCCGTCGACATTGAATGTCATTGCCCTTTTGGCCAAGGCAACACCACCGGCAGTAGCCTGCACCTTAAATTGGGTGCCTGCTCCGTAACCAAAGCTTGTAGTACTTTTAACAGTCAATACAGACCTTTTTGTGCTGAGTATTGTAACCATATTGGAGAGCTCGCAAGACTTGTAGTTGTTTGCTCCGGAATATGAGTACTTGGCAGTATATATTCCTTTTTTCAGTGCAGGCAGCTTAAGGGAGACTTCTCCTTTGCTGTTGGTCTTTTTGGTATAGGTCTTTCCGTTGATTTTGATATTGATGACCTTTCCGGAAGCTGTAGTGCGGCCCCAACCGTCCTTCAATGTGGCCTTGATATATTTGGTATCGCCTGTAAGGAAGGTATAGTCGCTGGATGTCAATTTGGTGGACACCTTGCTGTAAACTTTGATTTTGAAAGTTTTGGAAGTTCCATCCCTGTTATAACAGACTATTTTATGCGTTCCTTTCTTAAGGTTCTTTATTGATAATTTGGCTACACCTTTTGAGTTGGTTTTCACCTTGTAGGTCTTACCGTCGAGAACGAACCTAACGTATTTTTTGGCCATAGGCTTTCCGCTGCTCTTGTAGAACTTTGCGGTGAATTTCTTGTAGTTGTTGTCGCCCACGACCTTCTTGATGCTGCTTGCACTGATTGTCGGCAGAATCTTGAATGTGGTGGTCAGCTTGTATCCGTTGACCGGATTGGTTGAAACAACCTTATAGGTTCCAGGATTCAAATCCACCGGAAGGCTTGCAACACCCTTTGCATTCGTCCTTTTGGTGTAGGATTTTCCATTTAAGGTAATTGTCACGTCCCTGTTTGCCAGAACTTTGCCGTTGCTGTCATAGAAGGTGGCTGTGTATTGGGTGCTTCCCTTATAGTACTTTGTGATGTCTGATGCCTTTATTGTAGATAAGACTTCAAGTGTGGAAGTCAAGTTGTTGCTTGCTTCATATACATCATCACCGGCAAAATAAGCGAGTGCACTGTATTTGCCAGGATTCAATGTCAAATTGAGGCTGGCAATACCCTTGCCGTCAGTTGTGGCAACATAGCTGACCTTGTTGATTACAAAATTGACTTCCCGGTTTGCCACTGAAGCATTTGTATTGGAATCCTTCAGTTCCACATTGTATGATCCCTTATAATATACAGTGTTTGTCGGAGCAGTCAATTCTGTCTGGTTCTTGCTATCCTCGTCTAAAACTGTTTCTTCATTGTTGGTTGATAAAGTATTTGAATTAACAGATTCCGCATCACCAGATTGAAGTTCACCATCTATTGGAATTGTGTCGTCACTTGAGCTGATTGCATTCGAATCTGTTATATTAACATCACTTGCCTGAATGGCACTGACTGAACAGACAAATATCAATGCCAAAAGCACAGTGAGTAATATTTTTTTGTTCAAAATATTTTACCTCCTATATAGAACTTTATTTTAAAAATCCGCGAGACTCAACTCGCTTCATCAATATTTATTGCAAATATCTTATATAAAGCTTTTTATTAGCTAAATCAATTCAAAATTGCTTAATTTTAAAAAATAAGCCTAATAATTTATGAATATTAAGCTTTTAAATAGCATTCAATTGAATTTGACTATAAAAAGATAAAAATATATGAAATAAACTTCTGCCAACTTAAAGTATTTGAAAAGTAAAATAATCATTAAAACAGTTATGATATGAAAATGCCTATAATTTATGCTTATTTAATGATAATCGATAGATTTAACGATTATTATAGACAATATAGCCATATTTGACTTGATTTGATAATGATTTAAGGGTTTTCATAGGATTAACTGTTTTTTGACAAAAAGCTATTTAAATTTCAAAAACAATTAAGAAATATGGAAAAATCAGCAAGAGAGATTAGGCAATCTATTGAAGAAATCTATGAAAGGCTGGACAGGGTCACGCCAGTTGATTTTGACTGCGGAAAATTATGCGGCGAAATATGCTGTGTCTTCGACAGTGAGGAATATCCCAATGATGAGCTTGCGCTGTTCCTTATGCCCGGCGAGGAGCTGATGTATGAGGACAGCGATGAGTTCGAGCTGTACTACATTGATGCAAATGAACTTGACTTTCCCCATTCCTGGAAAGGGTATGTCTGCCTTGTCAAATGCAAAAATCCGCCAAGATGCGACAGGAGCATCAGGCCGATTCAGTGCAGGACATTTCCGCTGGTGCCCCACATATCCAAGGACGGGGAGTTTCATCTTGTGCTTGATGCAACCGAATTTCCATATGAATGCCCAATCGTTGAAAACCACATCCCATTCAGGGAGGACTTTTTGCTTGAAACCTTTGACGTGTGGAAAGCACTGATTAAAAATCCGCTCGTATATGATTTCGTCGACATGGACTCAAGAAGAAGGGAAAACCGCAAAATTGATTTCGAGATTGTCATCTGAATTTTTCGCTAAGCAAATGCAATTGTCATGCGATTAAATTATAGGTTTTATGCATGCATTCGATTTTGTTGTCACATTATTTCATTTAAACCAATTGAAGATGAAACTATTTTTTTAAGTTATTGCCCAACCAATACCAAACCCCTAATTTTTTCAAATTATTTAATATATAATATTATTATAATATATTATCATGATTCGAAAAATCCTGATTATTCTTTTTGTTGTATCCATGATGATTGGCCCGGCAGGTGCAATCGATTCCTCAAACTGGACGAACGCAACCGTCGGATATGAGGTCTTCAAGATTCCTCCCAAATATGAAAATCCCTATAAGAGCGACTTTCATATGTATGAGTACGACGAAGACATTGATGTTTTCACCGTCAGATACGTCAACCCTGCAATAATGGAACTGTACGGATACTTTCTCGAGCACAATCATGCAAAGAAAGTTGAAGTTGAAGGCCATGACGCAATCCACTTCACCACATATGACAGGCATGACGGGACAAACAACTCCAAGCTGTGGTTTTCAGCAGGAGAGGAGTTCTACTACATCGCATGGAGGGGAAATGAGATAACCCCTGAAATCCGGGAAGTCGTCAAATCGGCATCAGATTCCAACTACACCCATGATGAGTTCTATGACATACTTAACGACGAATACCACAATTACCAGCTTGTCAATGCAATCGAATCACAGAGATATGACTATCCGCAACAAGACAACCGACACCACTCCTTCGTGTCTGTGGGAAGCAACGGGGTCAATTTCGGAGTAATGACCTGACACCTCATTTTTTGCCATAAAGCTTTTCCTTTAGGTGATTTATATATATTCCGGTTGAAAATAGTATTGAAGATGAAATTCTTCAAATATAAATTACTTCGAGGTGAAAAAATATGGTATTTCTTGATAAAGAAGGACTCTTTAGCAAAGAGAAAAACGTAACAAATGTCAAATCATTTGCTAGCTTAGACGAAAACAACAAGCCGATTCAAGAAAATGCAATGGATTTGGTTTTCATTTTGGACAAAAGCGGATCCATGTGGGACGTTGTTGAAGACACAATCGGCGGATTCAACTCATTCATTGAAAGGGAAAGGAAAAATGACATCAAAACATATGTCACACTTGTGCTTTTCGATGACGAATACAGAATATTATATACCAGAAAACCTATCGAAGAAGTTGAGGAACTCACCTGCGAGCAATACTTTGCAAGCGGATGCACAGCGCTTTTGGATGCTGTCGGAACCACAATCGAATCCCTTGATGGGGAAGTTGCAAAAAAGGTCATGTTTGTCATTACCACAGACGGGCTTGAAAACGCATCTACAAAATACTCAAAAGGCGACATTAAAAAATTGATCCAAAGTCACGACTGGGAATTCCTGTTCATCGGAGCCGACATCGACTCATATGGAGAGGCAAGGACCATAGGAATCGATTCAAGCCGCACTGCAAACTATGAAAAATCAAGCGCAGGACTCGGATGCCTGTTCGATTCCGTTTCTAAATTCAGATGCGCTTACGATAGCGAAGATGAAGAAGAAATGGAAAGGGGTTGGAAAGAGGACCTAGACTAGATTCCAATCAATTTCCTCTTTATTATTTTCTTTTAAAAATTCATTGGCCAACTTAAAATGATTGCAGCCCAGAAATCCTCGCCTGGCCGAGAACGGCGAAGGGTGAGATGTTATCAAAACAAGATGATTCGGGTTTGTAATCAGCTCTTTTTTCTTTTCAGCCTGCTTTCCCCAAAGCAGGAATACTATTGGCTGATTCTGCTTGTTCAATATTTCTATGACATTATCGGTGAAGGTCTGCCATCCGCATTTGCTGTGGGAGTTGGCGTTTCCGTCCTCGACTGTCAGGACAGTGTTCAGCAGAAATACGCCCTGCTTTGCCCATTTTTCAAGGCATCCCGATTCGGGAATGGGATAGCCATATTCGGCATTGATTTCCTTAAAGATGTTTTTCAATGACCTTGGAATCGGTCTTCCATCGGGTGTTGAAAATGCAAGGCCGTGCGCCTGGCCTGCCTCATGATACGGGTCCTGGCCCAAAATTACAACCTTTACATTGCTTAAAGGAGTGAACTTGAATGCATTGAATATCTCCTCATGGGGAGGATAGATCGTTTTTGTACTGTACTCCTTATCTACAAAATCCATTATTTTTATAAAATACTCTTTTTTGAATTCGGCCTTTAAGGCTTCATCCCAGTCATTTCCTATCATGGTTTCAATCCCTATTTTTCCTGAACTATCTTTCCGCTCATGTGCTCAATCGTTATCTCAAAGACTTCAGTTTTATCCGACAATCTTGAAATCTCATTGAGAGTGTATTCATGTGTCGGGAAAAACTTGTCTCCCAGATGTGTCAGTTTGTCTATTCTTTCAGCCTCATCTGTCAAAATCCTGATTCTTCCGAAGACAATTACGCTTTTGAATATATATGACCAGCCGTCATCGTTTTGGACACCCCCATCCATCACGCAATAGGAGACCTTACCACTTTTGTTGACTGCATCGTGCTTGTGGCCCTTCATCGCCCCATGAAAGTATATCCTGCCATCAACATATACGTGGGACATCGGAAGCGCATATGGATAGTCATAATCGCCAAGCAATGCCAAAACACCTCTTGGCTCATTCGTCAATATGTCAATGCACTCCTCTTTTGAAAGCTCCTGAGCTTGCCTTCTCATCTTTCTGAACATAATATATAGTTTATAGAAAACATTATAAAAAAATAGCCATTTCAAATTGAAAAATCAAATGAAAAAGAGTAACGGAGATCGGATTTGAACCGATGATTTTGAGATCATGAGCCTCAAGGGTTTTCCAGGCTACCCCACTCCGTTAAATGGAGATTTGAATCAACAAATCTCTACTAACACTTTACTTTTTTAAAACAGGAGATAATGTAAATCTCCAAGTAGACCCATTCCGATTCGAACGAAAACCAACGGTTCCAAAGACCGTCATGCTTGCCATGTTACACCATGGGTCTAAAAAAATATAGAAGCCTGGGGCTGGATTTGAACCAACATCTTCCCGGTTTTTTGGACAATCGGGATATACTTTCATGCGGACTATCAATCCGCACTTTTGCCAAGTTATACGACCCAAGCATATCGGTTGACAAATAGGATGGCCATGTTTTGCCGTTGAACTCTGATGAGGATTCCTCCGTGCGGCACCAATTCATCAACAATATTATTATATTTTATGGCGTATATAAGTCAGGCAAAGCTTTCGCTTTAGCCAAGCCCAGGGCTGGACTCAAACCAGCAATCTCCAATAAACTGGCATTCAACCTGACATTGGCACATTTGACTATTATGCTACCTGAGCATATTACTTAATCTGACTCAGATATTATATAAATCACTTAAAGCTGTTGCTTTAATTAAAAAAAAGATTTATCTAATGGTGAAAGAATACTCCGACCTCTTTAAGGTTGGGGATGAATTTCAGATTGGGGCATACTTTTGAATTTAAGTATTATTTGGGTTTTATTTTGTTAAATATTTGATTTTTGCCTGCTTTTTATTTTGGTGTTTGTATTCAGTATACTTTTTTAGGGGATTAGTTTTCAAATGCTCTTGGTGAAGGTTTATATACTATTACATATGATATAGTAGTATATCATTTGTAAAGTGTGTTAAAGGAAAT
>CACWUH010000019.1 GCA_902764015.1 uncultured Methanobrevibacter sp.
AATCTTCTGGCACGACGTTTACGCACGAAGAATGAACGTAGAAAGTGTAATTTATGTAATAAAAAGAAGATTCAACGGAGGAAACTATAGTAGAAGCACAAAACTCCAAAATAAAGAAACAAAACTCAAAGACATATTATACAACATCTACAGAGCAATTCAGATATTTAAATGAGGGTTTCTACAAGGTTTTTTTTAAATTCGCTATTTTTGAAAAATTTTAATTAACTTGAAAACATAATATTCATTATGTCAAATTCATTTTTTGTACCCGGCCACATTACAGGCTTTTTCACTATCGAGAATCATGATGTCATCCTCAAGAGGGGCTCATGCGGCGCAGGCTTTCTTCTCACAAAAGGCGTCAGGACTACAATATCACCATCCGATGAATTAAAGATTGATGTCAATCAGGGAGACTCGACGGTAATAGATGCGGTCTTGAGGATTCTTGAAACTGATTCTGATTTTAAGATAGTCCAGGACATTCAGCTGCCGATTGGAGCGGGATTTGGAACATCAGCCGCCTCGGCGCTGAGCCTGACATTGGCTTTAAATGAATTTCTGGATTTGGGATATTCCGAAGAGCTGTGCGGACAGATTGCCCACATGGCTGAAGTGAACCTGGGGGCAGGCCTTGGGGATGTCATTGCACAGACCGGCAAGGGACTTGTCCTTAGAGTTGCGCCGGGAGCTCCGGGAATAGGTGAGATAAAATCATTCGAACATGACGTCTGCATAGCCTGGAAGACCTTCGGAGGGATTGAAACCTCAAGCATAATACAGGATCCCCGCCGCCAGCAGGTGATATATGATGTCGGATTGAAGTATCTTGAATACTTTGAGGAAAAGCCGAGCATGAGAAATTTCCTTGACTTTTCATACAATTTCTCACATGAGACAAAACTGGTGTCGGACGAAGTGAAAAAACTAATTGATTATCTTAATTCCAGGCCTGATATTTTGGGCAGTTCCATGGCCATGCTTGGAAATACCGTCTTTGCAATTGCACAAAATGAAGATGCCTTCAAAAATCTTGAAGTTGAAGGGCTGCATATAGATAAACTCAACAATGTTGGGATAGTTCATGATTAGATTAAGCTATGATGTGAAGAATTATCGCCGTGATCTCTTGGAATTGGTCGGCCGGGACGATACTGTAATAGAACTGGGATGCCATGTGGGAGGAACCACAAAGATGATTTCGCCAAAATGTAATGTTGTGGCTGTTGACAACTCGCCTGAGGCAGTCGATTCGATGAAAAGCGTTGAAGACGTGAAATTCATTTCAGGTGATGTCCGCCGGCATGAGGTTTTGGCAAGCGTTTTTAAGATTACTCAATCATGTGATGTGCTTGCAATCGATTTGGGAGGAGGATATCATCCCGACACTGTCTTTAAGGTTTTCTATATATGGTCAAGCACTTTCAAGCCAAAACATACTGTAATAAGGAACCGTGGACTTTTGGAGTTTGTCAGTTCGGCAAGTCTCAGCGATGAGGATTGCCTTACCGATGAAGGCTATCTTGAAAGCTATCATGATTCGGGCATTCCGCCGTTAATAAAGGAATTCGAGCTTTGGACGCCGGAACTCAAAAAATAGTTAAACTTAAATAGTATGGTTTTTTGAGGGCAATTTTTTAGGCTAAAGGAAATTGCCATGATTCCTGATGGTAAATTATATAAAGGAGTATGTTTAAATTTAGAATTAGGTAAAATTAAGGTGGTATTATTATGACAACTCCTATGGAGGATTCTCTTATATTGTATGGCAAAGAGGCTGAAGATTTTTTAAATGGTCTGGATAGGCCATTATCAAAAAAAGAAAAAAGATTATTTAAGAGATAAACTCACAAAGAAGAGTTTATCTATGGGATGATTCCCCTAAAGGAAATAAACCAATAAAATTTTAGATTAAGTAAAATTAAGGAGGCATTATCATGGCAACTCCTATTGAGGATACTCCTATTTTGTATGGCCAAGATGCAACAGATTTCTTGAACAGTTTGGCTAAACCGTTAACTGAAAAACAAAAAGAGATAATTGAAAGAAGAAAGAATCATAATATCGTATATTGGTAACTTTAAGCATATTCTTTTAATCCAAATTCAATATTGTCATAGGCATGTTTAAAAAATTGTATAATCCATCTCAAGGATTGTATTTAACTAAATATTATAGTAAGGTATTCCAAATCATTGTTTAACACCATCTATTTTTCTCTAATCATTCATTCAAGCGAATTTGTCAGGTTTTATACCTCTGTATAATTAGTATTATATATCATAATCACTAAAATATAATTCATAAGTAAAAAGGTTATAAAAATGATAGGTAAGAAAATTCGTTTAGAAAGAATCATAAACAGAAATACTGGCAGAACTGTAATCGCACCGATGGACCATGGTGTATCAAGCGGTCCGATTCCTGGAATCATCGACATGGATGAGACCGTAGAGGAAATCTCCCAAGGAGGAGCGGACGCAATTCTGATGCACAAGGGAATCGTAAAACAAGGACACCGTGGCTACGGTAAGGATATCGGACTTATCGTGCACTTGTCAGCAAGTACCTCACTTGCACCGGATCCAAACGACAAGGTGACAGTTACAAGTGTCGAAAAGGCAATCCAGCTTGGTGCAGATGCTGTGTCAATCCACGTGAACCTGGGATCTGAAACCGAAAGCCAGATGCTTCAGGAACTGGGCGGAATCGCCGAAACCTGCGACTACTGGGGAATGCCTCTTTTGGCAATGATGTACCCACGCGGTCAGAAGGTGGAAAACGAGCATGATGTTGAATTCGTAAAGCATGCAGCACGTGTAGGATCCGAACTCGGAGTTGACATAGTAAAGACCAACTACACAGGAGATCCTGACTCATTCAAGGAAGTTGTCGAAGGCGCAATCGTTCCTGTAGTCATTGCAGGCGGACCGAAAATAGACACTGATGAAGAGCTCTTGCAGATGGTGAAGGATTCCCTTGAGGTCGGCGGAGCAGGAGTAGCATTCGGACGCAACCTCTTCCAGGCAGAAAACCCTGGAAAAATCACCCGTGCAATCTCAGAGATTGTCCATCATGATGCTGAAGTCGACGAAGCAATGAAATTCCTAGACTAGGTGGAAGAATGCAGAACAAGTTCGCTTGGATATCAACTCCAGACGAGGTGTGGGAAGACAAGAAGGAAATGATCACCACAGCTTTGGAATCAGGGATTGACCATGTGCTTGACCTGGATGATATGGAAAACATCAGAAAGCTGGGAAATGTAAAGATAATCTCCAACAGTGACGATGCAGACATTTATCTGGTCGGGATAAATGGCGAAGGGGACGGATTTCTGGAGTTAGACGATGACTTCAGGGATTCTGTTGATATCGCAAATGCAAAAAAGGCAAAAAGCGAAGGAAAGGCAGTATGCGCATATATAGTGATTACCGACAAGGCACATGAACAGCTTGCCGTAAAGCTCGGCGAAATCGTTGACTACATAATACTTGTCGGAACCGACTGGACAATAATTCCGCTTGAAAACATCATTGCAGACCTGCAGAAGGTCGATGTTGAGATAATTGCTGCCGTGCGTGACCTTGACGGCGCCCGTGTCGCACTGGAGACCCTTGAACATGGTACAGACGGCATAATATTTGAAGCCAATGACTTCAACCAGATTAAGAAGATTGCCCAGGAAGTCGTCGAAGCCTCACAGGCAAAATATGAGCTCAAGATTGCAACAGTAACCAACGTCAAGCCTCTGGGCTCAGGAGACCGTGTATGCGTTGACACAACCGACATGATGAAGCCAGGAGAGGGAATGCTTATAGGCTCATATTCAAAGTCAATGTTTCTGGTTCACTCTGAAAGCCTTGAAAGCGAATATGTGGCATCACGCCCGTTCAGGGTTAATGCAGGTCCTGTCCAGGCATATGTGATGGTGCCGGGAAACAAGACCCGATACCTTTCAGAACTGGTGGCCGGCGATGAGGTGCTGATTGTAAACACCAAGGGCGAAACCAGGACAGCCTATGTCGGAAGAAGCAAGATTGAGAGAAGGCCATTGATTCTTATTGAAGCTGAATATGAAGGCCAAATCATCAGGACACTGCTTCAGAATGCCGAAACAATCAGGATTGTTGATGAAAACGACGACCCACTTTCAGTGGCTGACGTAAAGGCAGGCGACAAGGTAAAGGTATATATTGAATCAAGCGCACGCCACTTCGGAATCGCAATCGATGAGACAATCATCGAACAATAGGTGTTTTCGATGTCACAGATAAGGGCATTTCTAGCCATCGATTTGGACGATGATTTGAAGCCGAAAATAAACAGGATCATCAAGGAATTCAAAAAGACAGATGCCAGAATAAAGTATGTGGAATTGACAAACCTTCATTTAACCTTAAAGTTCTTTGGTGATATTGACACTGATGGCCTGGACCTGCTTGAGGAAGCAATTTCCAATGTGGTGTCCCAATTTGACTCGTTTAAAATTAAGATTAAAGGCTGCGGAGCATTTCCAAACACCAACCGCATCAAGGTCATCTGGGTGGGAATAGATGACGATGCCATCATAAATGACCTTCACGACAGTCTGGATAAGGAATTTGTGCGGTTGGGCTTTGATGAGGACAGGAAATTCTCAACGCACCTGACCATCGGACGCATGAAGTCGGCGAAAAGCAAGAATAAGGTAAAATCAACCATAGAGGAGTTCGGCGATGTTGAAGTCGGTGAGATGGAAGTAGCACACATCACCCTTAAGAAGTCAACTTTAACGCCGGCCGGACCAATATATGAAGACTTAAAAATATTTGAATTATGATACAATGAATTATGAAGCCATATTGAAAGAAATCAAACCAACAAAAGAGGAACAGGAAGAAATCGATGCTATGTCTGACAAGCTGGTCGGATTTCTTGAGGAAACCTGCATGAGGGAGGGCATCGATGCCAAGATTGCAGTTGTCGGGTCTGTGGCAAAGCGCACAGCACTTAAAGGCAAATCCGACATCGACATATTCATGGCGTTTCCCCTGTCCGTCAGCGAAGGCACCCTGAAGGATACTGGCTTGTATCTGGCCCATAAGTGCAGCGATGAATTTGACGGCGATGCATCACATCATTTCGCATCACACCCTTATGTTTCAACAGTCATTGAAGATTATGAAGTCGACCTGGTGCCATGCTATGAGATTGAGGACGGCTCACAGCTCAAATCTGCGGTTGACAGGACAATCCTTCACACAAGATACGTCAAGGCAAACCTCACTGATGAAATGGC
The DNA here is from genome assembly GCA_902764015.1 of uncultured Methanobrevibacter sp. Classification (GTDB taxonomy): domain Archaea; phylum Methanobacteriota; class Methanobacteria; order Methanobacteriales; family Methanobacteriaceae; genus Methanocatella. The sequence continues at coordinate 5,285 of CACWUH010000019.1, forward strand.
TGATGAGGTCCTGCTTCTCAAGAAGTTCATGGACATGACCGGAACCTATGGATCCGAGTTCAAGGTCGGAGGCTTTGCAGGATATATCTGTGAACTGCTCATCATCAGGTACGGAAGCTTTGAAGAGACATTAAGGCAGGCCAGCGAATGGAAATATGGCCATGTAATTGACCTGGAGGGTTATGGCACTTCAAGCAATTTCTCCGACCCTCTTGTTGTAATCGATCCGACAGACAAAAACCGCAATGTAGGTGCGGCGCTGACCCTGGGAAAATATGCCGAATTCATTCAGTCAGCACGCAACTATCTGGCAAGCGACAATAAAATGGATTATTTCCATCCATTGTCAAAGGAATTGGATAAAAATCAGATTTTAGATGAATTTGAAAAAAGAGGCGGGGATTTGATAGCAATCAGATTCACAATGCCCGACATGCCTCTCGACACTTTATATCCTCAGCTTAAGGTGACAACTGAGTCACTGGTTGAAAAGCTGACCGATGCCGAGTTTAATGTCTTTGATTATGGATATTGGTCTGATGAGGATTCGAAATGTATCATCCTGCTTGAAATGGCTTCATCAAAACTTAACAACATCAAGATTAACGTCGGGCCAAAGGTATTCATTAAGAAGGCCTGCGATAACTTCACAGCTAAATATGGTGCTGAAGACTGCCATATCATGGATGACTATCTGGTTCACACGCAGAAAAGAGAATTTACACAAGCATCCGATTATATTGCTCACATTTTCACAACCGAACACATTGGCTTGATAAAAGTCGGGAAAAACCTCAAAAAGAGCATTGTCAATACATATGAGTTCATTGACGTTGAAGACATTGATTTGGAATTTTTGGACAATTTCCTGAATCCCGGCCAACATATAGTAAGGTGAATCAATGGAAAAGACTGAAGAGATAGACCTGATAGTTAACCATCCGAAAAAGGCGATAAACAAGCTGGCCCTGCCAATCATTATTTCAAATTTCTTCATGATGCTCAACAACATCATTGACGGCATATGGGTGGCTGGACTGGGACCGGATGCCCTTGCAGCAGTGGGTTTTGTCACGCCCCTATTTCTGGCGATGGTTGGATTCGCCAACGGTTTGGGAGCGGGTTCAAACAGCCTGATTGCAAGATATATTGGTGCTGAAGACTATCACAGTGCCGGAAACAGTGCAATCCATTCAATCATGCTGAGCGTGATAGTGACTGTTATTGCCACAATAGTCATGCTGATTATGCTGAAGCCCCTGCTTTTGACGATGGGAGCGGGCGAGATTATAGACTTGACAATGACTTACGGAAGCATAGTCATCGGAGGGGTATTCTCCATATTCCTTCCGGCGATGATGGCGGCCATCTTCAGGTCACAGGGCGAGATAAAGCGTGCATCATACCCCCTGCTTTTCACAGCCATCCTAAACATGATACTTGACCCGATTTTCATCTATTACTTCAATCTTGGAGTCGGCGGAGCTGCAGTAGCCACCGTTTTGGCCGGCACCCTCCCGATGCTGCTGATGATGTACTGGATGTTCTATAAGAGGGACAGCTTTCTGGAAGTGAAGATGAGCGAATACAAAAGGGATTTGGGAATATATAAGGATATTCTCGTTGTCGGAATTCCGGCAAGCCTGGAGCAGTTCATCCTTTCATTCGTTTCAATCCTGATGAACTACTGGCTTACAACGCTTTCGGGAACGATTGCAGTTGCGGCATATACCGCCACATGGAGGCTGGTTGCAATGGGCCTTGCCCCACTGATCGGTATAGGAATGGCTGCCCTGACCGTTGGGGGAGCGGCCTACGGAGCACGCAATCTTGACAACTTCAAGACGGCCCTCAACTATGGCGTGAAGATTGGGCTGATATCATCGGTGATTGTATGCACAGTTCTGTTTGTATTCGCCGAGCCTTTGTCATACATATTCTCATACTCAACGGATTCTGCCGTGCTTTCACAGAGGGTTGTCGACTGCCTGCACATCTTGTGCTTTTTCCTTTTGCTGATGCCGTTCGGTATTCTGGCGGGAAACCTTTTCCAGTCAATGGGAAAGGGTACGATATCCCTTGGACTGACATTCTTCAGGGCATTCATTCTGGAGGTGATATTTTCTGGATTGTTCGCCTTCGTATTCGGCATGGCTGATTTCGGAATCTATATAGGAATGGTTGTGGGCATGTCAATAGGCTGCATCTTCAATTATGCATTCATCAACTATTATCTGAACAAAAATAAACATTTATTCGTCACTTGAGGTGATAACATTAGTGAAAAAACATATATATACGAATATGAACGCAGTGAACTGGACAGTTTGGATGACATTGAGCTTAAAGCATTCAAAAAGGCGTCCGAGCTCAACGACAAGCTGCTTGACATCAAGATATTGATTGATGAAATCGACTATGACTGGGGTGAATTCATGGAGTTTCTTGAAAGCGAAAGGATTTCAAGGGTGTGCGAATTCAGGGGAGGTGACTGCATAAACTTTGATGAGGAACTGTTGAATGCAATCGTCAATACTTTGAACAAATCCCTCAATGACACCCGCAAATCGATAAATTACAACTCCAAAAAAATTGGCCTGAACCGTGTAATCGAAGGCTAATTTTAGAAACTTTTATTATATTCTATTTTTATACTATTAATCATGACTGAGATTAAAAAACTCACTGCCGACGTTGATGTAGAGGAATACCGCAAAAACTATGTGGACTTTGAAAAGTTCTCCAAACTCTGCATTGAAGAGCAGGAAATGCTGGGATATAACTGGAGCTATCCTCCTTTTGATTTTGATGTTGATGAGCTATGGAACTCATTCAATAAACTCAAGCTTGTTGCCTTCAAGATTGAATTTTCCAAAGAGGAACAGGCACATACCTTTTCAGACATTGAACTGAATAACATCCTAAAGAGATTCGAAAGGTTCAAGGCAAGACTGATGAATGACATTTATGTTCTGGAGAATGAGGATTCCCGGGGACTGTTTTTAGGCAAATGCAATCTGTGCATGAAATGTACGAGGGAATTTGAAATGCCATGTAAAATGCCTGTTAAAATGCGTTATTCTCTCGAGGCATTGGGCGCCGATGTCGACAGGACAGTTGAGGATGTCTTCGGATTAAAGATACATTATGCTCAAGATGGTAAGCTGCCTCCATACCTGATTTTCGTAGGCGGATTATTATACGATAAAAAATAGGTGATACAATGAAAGTAAGTATAATTGGTGGAACTGGTCCTCAAGGACTTGGAATTGCTGAAAGACTGGCAATTGCAGGTGTAGATGTGATTGTTGGATCTAGAAAAGAAGAAAAGGCATTGGATGTTGTTGCAAAGGCCAAGGAAGACCTGGCCGATTACGACCTGTCCAATATGGTGGGCATGGCAAATGAGGATGCCGCCAAAAACGGTGACATCTTGATAATTACCGTACCGCTGGCCGCTCAAAAGCCAACAGTCGAAGGAATCAAGGAATACTGCAGTGACAAAATTGTCATGGATGCAACAGTGCCATTGGAAACTGCAATAGGCGGAAAGCCATTCCGTTTCATAGACCTGATGGAAGGATCCGCTGCAGAGAGAACCGCTTCAATTCTTGAAGGAACAGGCGCAAAAGTCATCTGCGCATTTTGCAACATCTCAAATTCCCACTTGGCAAACATTCCTGAAGAGATTGACTGTGACTGTTTGATTGCCGGTGATGATGCAGATGCAAAGGCAACGGCCGCCGAAATCATTGACAAGATACCTGGAATCAAGACAATAGACTGCGGAATTCTTGAAAAGGCAAGGATAATCGAGAAAATCACCCCATTGTTGATTGGATTGAACATCAAATACAAATCACATTACGGTGGTTTGAGAATTACCGGAATTCCTGCACTCGACAAAGACTGATTTGATTAATATGGATTCATTTGAGGCCTTGATTGGTAAAAACATTGATGAAGTGACCTTGAATGAATCAGAAACTTTTTTTATAGCGCCATTGCAATATTCGACAAAGCTATGCGGCAGGAGATATCCGTCGGATAAGTTCAAAATAGCCGATTTGGATTACTTTGACTTGATTTCATTTTCAGAATTGTTTAAAAGGCAATCATTACTGATAGTCTGGCATGATGAAGATGGCCTCATAACCGATTTGGAGATTTATCACTTAATAAATGACTTTGATATCTTATTTGATGATTACAATACAATCAAAAAGGCCATTGATGATGGTGAGGCTCACAGATTAAGGGAAGGGGACACAAGATATTTGGGGGCTTCAAGATTGGACGAAAAAGTGCCCCAACCTAAAAGTAGTAAATTGGCAAATAAACGCGAATTTGTTCTAAAGAGGAAATATCTGCAAAAAATCATTAATGAAATGGGAATTTGACCTTATCCCTTTATATACTATTTTTTATAAATATAACTATATATTTAATGATTTTTGGAGTTGAGATGATTGTTAAATAAAAAAGTTGTTGTAATTTCAATAATTATAATCAGTTTATTTACTCTCTCAACCGTCTTTGCACAGGATAATGTAACCTGTGACAATGATGTTGTCGCTGTTGATGAGGAGGCTGTATTAGAGGACTCGCCGAAAAATTTCACCACGTTAAACAGCCTTATAAATGACAACGATGACAATAACATTTATTTATACGATGATTTTAAGTATGACAACAGTACGGATTCCAGTTACAAGGATGGAATTGTGATAGACAGGCCTTTAAACATTTTTGGAGGAGGCTGTGTGATTGATGCTTCCGATGGCGCAAGGATATTCAACATATTGTCCGACAATGTCTTTATAAACGGCATCACTTTCGTCAACGGAAACTCCCAAAACGGGGGAGCAATCTACGGAAGTTCATATGGGGTTATAGATTGCACATTCATCGAAAACCATGCAGACAATTTCGGAGGAGCCATCATGAATGGAAATGCCGAAAACTGTACTTTCAGATGCAATGATGCATATTCTGGAGGCGCAATATATAACGGGTCCGCCGTAAACTGTACTTTCGAATCAAATTCTGCTTCATATGGTGGTGCAATATATGACACCTATGCACGTGACTGTGAATTTTCATATAACTATGCATCCGTCAATTCAGGTGCAATGGAAGGAAATTCAGCATTTAACTGTACTTTCACCAGAAATTCCGCAAAATCCTACGGAGCCGTATCAAAGGCCACTTTGATAAAGTGCTATTTTTATTATAACAACGCCTCGAACTTTGGCGGAGCTATTGGAGGCAGCGGCTGCTCTGCAGACAATTGTACCTTCGTTAATAATTATGCCGTAAGCGAAGGTGGAGCAGTATACATGGCTTATGTGACCAATTCAGAGTTCAGGGACAATCACGCCAACTATGGCGGTGCCATTTCAGGCAACGTCAACTCCGTTGTACATTCAATATTCATCAGCAATTACGCTAATGAGATGGGCGGAGCATTGGCAAATGTTTATGCTGTGGACTGTGAGTTCAGAAGAAACCATGCTCGTGAGGGCGGGGCAATGTATGGAAGCTCCGCTAAAAACTGTACTTTCATAAGCAATTATGCAACCGATTCAAGCGGTGGAATAAAGGGATATGCCGAGGAGTGCCTGTTCATTGACAACAGTGCCTACAGGGCAGGGGCTGTTGAAGGTGATGCAAGAAATTGCAGATTCGAGGAAAACCATGCCGTGACCGGCGGAGCGATGTATGCCAATTCTGCACAGGACTGCACATTCATCAATAACACTGCCGATGATGGTGGCGCAATGTATGGAAGCTCTGCAGTATTGTGTGAGTTCATTGAAAATCATGCAAAAATCGGCGGAGCGATGTACAGCGGCTCTGCTGTAGGTTCCAATTTCACAAGAAATGTGGCTGAGGTTACCGGAGGAGCCCATTACAGGTCATCCCTGGTAAACTGCATTCTAAAGGACAACCTGCCAAAATATAAATTATTGGTTTCAAACTTTGAAGCGATTTACGGCTTCGGTGGTGAAATCAAGGTACAGCTGTCTGACTCTCAAAATTACATGATAAACAATATAAAGACATTAGTAAAGATATATGACATGAACAATAAGGTTGTGTTTGTCTCAAGCTGTTTGAGTGGAGGAACCTGTTTTGTAGATTTGGATTTGGGAGAATTCACCCTTGTCGTGACTGTTGATGACAGCAACTACAATACCGATCCAGTCACCAGATACATCAATATCAAAAAGGCCACATCATTTTATGTAATAAGCGTGAAGGCAACTTATGGAATCAACAATCCACTGATTATAAACCTCCATGATTCGGATGGAGTGATACTTAAGAACGCTCCAGTCAAGGTAAGTGTGAATGGTGTTTTAAAGACCTACTGGACAAACAGTAACGGCCAGATATTATTGGCCACAACCAATTTGGCGCCGGGCACCCATAAGGTCATAGTCACTTATAATGGAAACGGAAATTACTTCAAGTCATCCGCTTCAGCTACCATAACAGTCAAAAAGGCAAATCCTTTCATCATAGTGTCAAACATGAAATATTTCGCAAGCGAAAAGGTCAAAAAATTCTACATGATATTAAAGGATAACCGATATAATGTCATGAAGAATACAAAGGTCACCCTAAAAGTCAACGGCAAGACATATTCTGCCAAAACCAATTCAAATGGAAGGGCAACCTTTAAAATAACCAAATTAAAAAAGAAAGGCAAATATACTGCCACAGCCAAATATGCCGGCAATAAGTATTATAATGCATTATCAAAATCTGCCAAAATCACGGTTAAGAAGGGCTAAATCAGACAATAAGACCTTTTTTCCAAACTATACATTTATATAACATTAAATTAAACATTTTAAGTAATGAAAAAATTAAAACTATTATTTCTTTTATCAATATTCTTTTTAGTCATCGGAACCGTATCCGCTATTGACTCCAATTCCACTGATGTTGTTCAGGCGGACAGTGAAGATGAACCGATATCGCTCAGCGATGAATCCCAGGAGATTTCAAGTTGCGATAATGATAATCTGAGTTCATCTGTTAATGAAGTCAAATTGGAAGCTTCCGAAAGTGAAAATGTCGATTCAAACTATAAGCAATCGAAAAAATCAGACCTGACTGTAACCACAACATCCAATTATGTCAATTTGGGCAACAAATATACCATGTATCTCTATGATCAGAAAAATCATGTTGTGGCGGGCAAAAAGCTGACCATAACCTTCAACGGAAAGACCTACAAGAGAACCACTGCCAGTGACGGTAGGTTCACAGTTCCGGTCAATATAGACAAGTCATATGTCACGCTTAAAGTCTCATACAATGGCGATAGTAAATATAACGCATTTTCCAAAAACATCAAGGTCAAGGTTGAAAAGACAGTTTCGATTGATATCGCAAACAATAAGCTTCTAACCAAGGGGTATCTCAGAATCTATCTGCACGGACCTCTCAGTAAGATTGCCAAAAAGAAGATTACCGTAAAGGTCGGAAACAAGGTCTTCAAGAAGAAGACAGATGCCGAGGGCAACCTCATCATCAAGCCAAAAGTCGCAGCCAAGAAGCATTGGGTGGAAGTGATATACAAGAGTCTCAAAACATCCAAAAAAATCAAATGCGTCAAGGGAAATGTCATAAATCCGTTCAAGAAGGTAGTGCCGACAGTAAAAGGTGTTCCCGATGTGGACAGGATGACTAAAAACTTTGTGATGGGATATGGAAATGCAAAATATTATCTTAAGAATGTCCATTACTTTGAAGTCATGGACAGGGACAGCTACAGCCTTTTCATGTACGGCAAGATGTCAAAGTACACATTCTTCAAAACCAAGACCGCCCCAAATACATACCATATCCTCAAGCGTGAAAAGTGGAACGTTATCGAAAGGGAAATATTCACTATCGTCGTCAAGAAGAACCAGTATGACTACTGGCCAAAGACGATTGCTGTAGACCTTGAGGGCAGGTCATACACCTACTCGGAGGTTCGAGACATCCAGAATACCGGATATACCTGCGGACCTACTTCCGCAAGCGTATGCACACAGGTCCTGAAGAATTTCCACACCGAGAAATACTTCCAGAAATGGGGCAGAGTGACCGATGGAATCAATATCCCAGACCTCAAGGACATCCTTGAGGATAACAAGTGCAGTGCATATTACTTCTATGATGGATCATCCTTTGACAATGCCATAAAGCAGCTGAGCAAGGGTGCAGCACTGATAGCATTCCTTCCGAACCATTATGTGGCGATAATTGACGTAAGCCCTGACGGCGATAAGGTTCTTGTAAGCAACTCATACGGAAGCTATGATGTGGGATGCAGGGACATTCCGACAAATTGGGTATCGGTTAAAAAGCTCAAGTCCAAGTTTGCAGGCGTTGGCCTTGTCGTAAAGCCAAGCTATAAATTGTCAAATAGCGTTAAAAAGGAAGTCAAAAGGTGCTTCTACAGCATGGGTGGCGGATGGACCAGGCAGAACGTAAACGAAAGGATTCCGAATATCGGGCTTTAACCCACTATGCTGTCAAATTCTTCCTGTGCATTCCTGTAAAAGCATGCAAGTTCACGGCCGTTGACGAAGATATGGGAAACCGTAATGGAAACGCTCATCTCAAAGTCTTCATTTACCTTTCCCCATGTCACCAGTGGCTGGATTGCCTTTCCGTCGACGACACAGTTGGTAATCATATCGAAGTCAATCCATGGAATGCATGAGAAGTTTGCGATGTTTGTCAAATCCCTCTTTTCCATTTCAAGGATAAATCCTTCATTTTTTCCGGACAGTATTTCTGATGATAGTTTTCTGACATAATCGTGCCAGTCTAAAATGTCATCGAATTCCTGAGGCGTTTTCACCCTCATCTCCTTGTAGATGTCGTTTCCCTCATCCATAATTGGGCATACGCATTCAAGGCAATCATATTCGACCGCTTTTCCATTAATTATTCTTCTTTTAAGCTGGGGAACGGAGTTCACCGCATTCATAAGACATCCCAGGCTCATTATGAAAAATGACCTGTCGTTTTCATGGCACCAGTTCCACAGCTTTTCGACATTCACCCTTGCAGACATGGAGTAGCGTGCACTCAAAAAGTTGATGAATGGATTTTCATCTAAATTAAATTCGATTTCTCTCATTTTTTAACCTGATTTCCTATTGATAGTTAGTTTTTTATATGTTTTCAATAATATATATTAATGTTATAAATGATAGCGTGGTATTGTTATAATGAAAGTAGTAATAGTAGGCGGAGGAGCTGGAGGAATATCAACAGCTTCAAATATACGTAAACTCGACAAGGACATAGAAATAACGGTTCTCACAAGAGACAATAAGGTGGCATACTCTCCATGCGCCATTCCTTACGTATTGTCAGGAACAATAGAGTCATTCGATGATATTATAATGAGAACTCCTGAAGATTACAAGCAGAAGGACATTGAAGTCATCACTGAAGTGGAAGTGACTGCAGTCGATTCAGACAAGAAAACTGTAACCTATGAAAAGAACGGCAAGGATACTGTTTTAAAGTATGACAAATTGGTTTTGGCAACCGGAGGAAATCCATTTGTCCCTCCAATGCAGGGGGTTGAGCTTGATGGTGTGTTCAGAATCAGAAACATTGATGACGGTATCAGGGTGCAGGAAGCGATGGAGGATGCAAAAAGTGCCATCGTCACAGGTGCCGGTTTGATTGGTATTGAAATCGCTTATGCCTTAAAGAAAAGAGGATTGAATGTTATATTAAGTGAAATGTTGCCTCAAATCGTTCCAAGGTCACTTGACAAGGACATGTCAGACATCTTGGTAAATTACCTTAAGCAGGAAGGAATCCAGGTTGTTTTAGGCAAGCCTATCACCAAGCTTATAGGTGACGGCAAGGTGGAAAAGGCATGTTTCGGCGATGAGGATTTGTATGATGCAGACATGGTGATTATGGCAACGGGCGTAAGGGCCGAACTGGACCTTGCAAGGATGGCAGGATGTGAAATCGGAAGATGGGCGATTCTTGTAAACGACAGGATGGAGACATCAGTGGAGGATGTCTATGCTGTCGGGGACTGCGTCGAATCAAAGGACCTGATTTTGGGATCCAATACAATTTCCCAGTTGGGTACCACTGCAGTTCGCGAATCAAAGACTCTTGCCCGTACAATCTGCGGCAAGAAATCCAAATTCAATCCGGTATTGAACTCCATGGTTTCAAAGGTCGGAAAGCTGGAATTCGGTGCAGTAGGTTACACAACCAGCTTTGCCCAGCAGAACAGAATCAGGCCTGTTGTGCAGAAGGTGCAGGCGCTTACAAGGGCACGCTACTATCCGAACGCAAAGCCGATGGACATAAAAGTAATCTGTGATGGAAACGGAACCATCATAGGATGCCAGATTATTGCAGAGGAAAGGGTGGCAGAAAGAATAGATACCATGACATTGGCGATTACTGAAGGCCTGACATGCTTTGATTTGAGCAACATGGAATTCGCTTATGCGCCGCCTGTATCAATGGTTACAGACCCATTGATTCTTGCAGTTGAAGAGGTAAGCAAAAAATTTACATAGAGGTGAAGTTATATGGCAGAACATGGACACGGACATCACGGTCACGGGGGTCAGATGACTCCCGAACAGCAAAGGCAAATGATTGAACAGGAAATAAGATTGGCCAGGAACTTGGGCCAGATCAAGCATAAGATAGTCGTTATGAGCGGAAAAGGCGGTGTGGGAAAATCCACAGTCGCCGCAAACATTGCAGAAACCCTTCAGGCAATGGGTTACAAGACAGGAATCCTTGATGCGGATATCCACGGACCTAACATTCCGAAGATGCTCGGAATCGAAATGCTTGAAGAGGAATTCAACCAGTACCAGTTTAATATATTCAAAGAGATTGTCGAAGAGGAAATAGTCGATTCAGGCCTTTCCGAAGACGAGCAGAGGCAAATCATAGAAGACAGGAAAAAGCAGTACCAACACTCAATTTTCCCTGTAACAACTCCTAGTGGTTTAAAAGTAATGTCAATGGCATTTCTCATTGACAGCCTGGACAGACCGATAATCTGGAGAGGACCTCAAAAAACCGGAGCAATCAAGCAGCTGATTTCAGACGCCCACTGGGGAGAACTTGACTTTCTGGTAATCGACAACCCTCCGGGCACAGGAGACGAGCCTTTGACAGTGCTTCAGTCAATTCCCGAAGCCGACCTTGTATTGATGGTCACCACACCGAATGTTGTTTCACAGGAAGACGTCCTCAAATGCGTCAAGATGGTTGAGCTCATGAACATTGACAAGATTGGCCTTATAGAGAACATGGCATACTACATCTGTCCGCACTGCAACGAAAAGCTTCACATCTTCGGCGAAGGCAACGGTAAGGCATTTGCAGATGAGATGGAAATCACCTATCTCGGCGATTTGCCGATTGAGGAAAGCGTTTCACAATCTCCAAACGAAAACGCAACAATTTCAGTGCTTGACCCTGATGACGAAGTCTCAAAAAGGTTTAAAGAAATTGTTGAAGACATAAAAAAAGAGTTTTTAGAGTAAGCTAGTGTTTATGATATAGCTTACACTGCTTATATTTACAAGAAATCCCAAGAAATTGGGATCTTCTCTTAATTTTTTAAAGTAATCCAATTTTTCAATGACATAACCCTTGTTTTCAGCCATCTCATTTAAGGAGAAGTACTGCATCCCTAAGGAGTACTCCCTTTCGTCAGTGAATATCGGAACAATGTATTCTCCGTCGTTTGCATATGGGATTTTGACGGGCTCGCCGTTCTCGACGGATATTATGAACGGGTTTTCATCAATGTATTCCTTCATGTCCTGCTCTATTTTCAGGACTGCCTCCCGGTTGTTGTTTTCGCCCTGCATATATGCAAGATTCATGTAATTCTTGAATTCCGGATTTTCAATTTCTTCAATCTTCATTGTCTTATAGTATGTCCTTTTTAATATTTAATCTAATTTGTCTTTTTGGTGGTCGTCCAATTCGTCCTTTGGAATGAATCTCAATGCGGCCGAGTTTATGCAGTATCTCGGAGAGCCTCCCGACCCATCATGAAAGAGATGGCCCAGATGGGAGTTTGATTTGGCGCTTCTCACCTCAATTCTTGTGGTTCCATGCGAAAAGTCCCTGTGCTTTATTATCACATCATCCGAAACGGGCCTTGAAAATGCCGGCCAGCCGCATCCCGAGTCGAACTTGTCATCGGAAGTGAAGAGAACTTCACCGTCAACCACATCAACATATACACCATCCTCAAAAAAGTCATCGTATTTTCCACTATATGGTGGTTCTGTCATAGAAAGCTGTGTTATTTCATACTCTTCGCGTGTCAAGTGGTCGAATTCTTGCACGTCTATCAAATCTAAATCGACATGACAATACCCCTGCGGATTCCTTTCAAGATACTTCTGGTGATACATTTCAGCAGGGTAGAAGTTGCCGATTGCACGGGCTTCCACGACTATCTTTTTTGATGTTTTACTTTGCTTTTCTCTTAAAAAATTAATTACAGTCTCTTTTTGGGATTCTTCCTGCCAGTAGATGCCAGTGCGGTACTGGGTTCCGATGTCTGCACCTTGGCGGTTCAATGCAAACGGATCGATAATCCTGAAGAAGCTCTCAAGAATCTCCTCCAGAGATATGATTCTGGGATTGTATGTTGCCTTCACGGTTTCCGCGTGTCCTGTCTTTCCGGTGCACACCTTCTCATAGGTCGGTGAGAGGTCCCTCCCGTTGGCATATCCTACCTCGGTATTGTTGACTCCCTTCAAGCTGGAGATGTATGCCTCAACGCCCCAGAAGCACCCTCCTGCCAGATAGATTACCTGCTGTTTTTCAAACATGATTAGATATTTGTCGGCAAACATAAAATATTTTTATGACATTAATCAAATTTTAATATAGTTAGGAGGAAAACTCATGTTTTACAGTACTATTATGAAAATCGATTCAATTGACAGACTAAGAGACATCAGGGATGCACTGCTTGTGGAACAAGGAATAAATCCTACCCGTCAGGGTGAGCAGGCCATCAAAGTGGTTGTTGAAAGAATCGATGAGATACAGGCCACTTTGGATAAGTCCGCCACCAAAAATCTGAACAGAAGAAAATAAGTGATTCAATTGATAAGACGCGTAACGACCAGCAGAAGGCTTCTGAGAAAGAGGATGTACAGGGCACCCCACACAAGGCACAGGATTTCCCAGTACAAGCGGGAAAACAAAAATCTGGCAAAGCCCCATCAGGAAAAGTTCAGGGAAATGAACGGCCCAAGAATAAAACGCAAAAGAAGGCCGAAAAGGGAAGTCATATCAGGTTTCAAGATGTCTTATCGATACAAGTATTATCAGCAGGCTAATGTGGAAGAGGATGAGGACGAAGAAGTGGAGTAATCCCTATTCCTCGAAATCACCTGCCTAAATCAATCATCATTATTTCATGAAACTATTTGCAGTATTGTTTCGATTGTTATTTTGGAATTAATATAAGCTTTGCTCAATTCATTAAGAATTTTTAGGCTGAAGTTAGCTAATGAATGTTGTTTCGAGATTAGGAATTGTTATATACATATGATTGACACAATATTAAACAATATAGGTAGGATTTGATTTTTATGGAGAATAGGAATATTATCATAATTTTGCTTGTAATAATTGTTATTCTTGCAGCTGCAATCGGATTTGTATTATTAAATCCGACTGTTTCAAAAGAACCAACAAAAATTAAGATTACAAGCGACAAGGAGCAATTTGAAGGTGGAGAACTCTCAATCAAATTGACCGATTTGAATAAGACGCCTTTATCAAAGGAAATTGTTAATATCACAATCACCAACAAAAAGGGCAAGGTTGTCGTTGACGATGTTGTAAAAACTAATTCAAAGGGCAAGGCAAAGCTTGATTTGGATTTAAAGAAAGGCAAGTACAAAGTCAATGTCACTTATGGCGGAAATGAAAACTACACTGGAAACAGCACAACACAGAAATTAAAGATTAAAGAGGAAGTTGTTGAAACTACTGTTGAGCCTGTAAACTCGGATGATTCGTCAAACAATGTACAAACAGATGATTCATCAGGCCAATCGGAGAGTCATATGCCTGAAGAAACAAGAAAAATATATGAGGCAAGGCAATTGGCCGCAGATGATGGAATACCAATGTATGAATACACAAAGTCTCCAGAATTAGTGGAAAAATACCAGGCAATGGTGGAGTAACATAAATTATTTAGTTCAAAAGAAGTGAATTACTTTATTTTTTCCATTTTGATTGGAATTTTAAGAATCAGAGTAATTCTTCTTTTGATATTATCTTGTTTTTTGAATGAATATCCAAAATCAGACCGCTGAAGGCATCATCATTTTTTGCAAGCTCAAAGAAGAGCTCATCAGACACTTCAGTTGGCACATAGTCCACCAATTCCAGATATTCAAAGCCCCTTTCGTATTCTTCCGGTGAAGAAAATACAATAATCTTAAAGTCATCAAGGCTTCCGCTCACAAGGAAGTCCTTCTCGTGATCCTCACCGATTGTAGGGCATATATACAAAAAATCACCAATCTATTCGCTGCAGTCATGCACGCTTTCGGCAAAGATTACAAAATCGCACTGTGGAGCGTCAACGGCAAGGCCCAAAAATTCCTCATCCTCTGAGTATGCTTCGACGATGTCGCTTCCGACAGCCTTGTCAAGGGCGAAATCAGCCTCTCCGGATTCCTCAACGAATGTTTCGATAGCCTTTTTGGCTTCCTCTTCGGATGTGTATACAGGTATGAAGAACTCTTCGGCGTCGCTTTCCTCGTCTGAAATGATGAGCGCAACGACCTCATCGTCTTCGGTGTCGGCATTGTAGACGATGACGAATTCATTATGATATACTGCATGGTCGATTTCATGGCCCAATTCTTGTAAATCTTCTATTAATTTATCATCAACGGACTCTTCGTTTTCCAAATCGTCAAGCTGATCTTCAAGTTCAATATATTTTTCTATCAATTCTTTAAGTTCGCTCATAATATCACAAAAAATAATTCCATAAAAATAAGTTTTTTAAAACAAATGAACATTCTCTTCCTAAACACCACTAAAGGAATACAAACGAATGCTCATTTCAACCATCACCATTGTTCATATTATAAAAAAATAGT
>CACWUH010000020.1 GCA_902764015.1 uncultured Methanobrevibacter sp.
CAGTTTGTGACACTTATGACTTCAAGAACTGCCGGAAGCTTAAGCACATTGAATTCGATGGTTTTTGTTGGATTTGCATCTGTAGCATTCCCAACATATGTTACAACGACATTATATGATCCGGCGTCCAATATACGATTAAAAGTTGCGATTCCGTTTTGTACAGGAACAGGATAGTTACCTCCGTTGATGGAAAATATTACATTACCATTGTTGAGAAGTTGACCAGATTTTTTAATATTGGAGGCTGTTATCACAACATTCTGAGTGTAGTTAACATCACTTACTTCAGCCACATCCATTTCGACAATGTATTTTGGAACCAAATTGCTTGGAGTGACATTGATCAATGTAGCCTTACTTTTGTCATTTTGTAAAGCGATGTCTCCAGTTCCTTCAGTGTCGGTGTTTTGTGCAAATATAGAATTTTCGATAGTAATCTCCGAATCACCATAAGCATCACCAATAACTACTATTGCTCCCCCACGTGATGCGGTGTTTTGTGAGAAATCGCTGTTGTTTATTAATGCTTTACTGTTTGAGGAAGCATATATTGCTCCACCCTTAGTTGCATTATTCTCTATGAAATGGGATTTTTCAATTTCTATGTCTAAATCAGAAGTAAAAATTGCTCCACCATTAGTTGCATTATTGGCTATGAAATAGGTGTTTTCGATTAACATATCTGATGAAGAAGACATTATTGCTCCTCCCCATTCTGATGCATTATTACCTATGAAATTTGAATTATTTATTAATGCTTTGCCATTCTGAGAGTTTATTGCACCACCAAAATCAGCATAATTACCTGTGAAATTACAATTCAAAACAGTGACTGTTTTCATATTAAGAATTGCACCACCCACCATAGCAGAGTTGTTTAAGAAATTACAATTTTTTACAGTGGCATTGGCGTTTTCACCTCCTAAATAGCGAACGTATATTGCACCGCCATAATCTCCCCATGCATGATTTTCGGTGAAATTACAATCTTCAATCAGAGTGGAAGGACCTGCATTTACAGCACCGCCTTCTTCCCCATAGTTTTCATTAAATTCTGTATTTCTTATTGTTACATTTGCTATATCGCAAACAATTGCTCCGCCACTATCATCTGCACTATTTTCAGAAAATTTACTATCTTCAATGAGCACTTTTGCTTGTCCGAATATATAAACCGCTCCACCGTCATCATCTACCTGATTGTTTTTGAATTCAGTGTTGGTGATTACCATTTCGTTATCTTCGTCGAATTGCTCGGCATAAATTGCTCCGCCCCTACAAGGGTCGCCACTACCAGTACTAAACTCAATTTTACCATCTTTAAATGTGCAGTTGTTAATGATTTGGGTCGAATGAGCAGCATTTAGTGCACCACCGATTTTTACAGCACTATTTTTGTCGAAAACTGTGTTTTCAAGTATCAATGTGGCATTATGAGCGGTTATTGCACCACCATAACTGGCACTATTCTCTTTGAATTCGGAATCGATGATTCTGATCGGGTCGGTTGATTTTACATATATTGCACCACCATTACCATCAGCATCCCTTATTTGATTAAACTCGAATAAACAATTGATTATGGTGATATTTGAAGATTCCTCGATGTATAAAGCTCCACCATCAACTTTAAGTTTGTTGTAGCCGGAATTAATGAATTTTATATTTTTCAATGTGACATTGTTTGCATTTTTTATATGGAATACTCTGTTATGCAGTTCCCCATTGATGGAATGTTCATTACCGTCAATGACTACATTATCCTGGTCAATGACAACACCCTGAGGAAATAACTCTCCGTCGGTACTCTTAGTATATTCATAATTACGTGTAAGATTTACGTTCCCGCCCTCGGCAACTGTGTTGTTCAGGTCTGTAAACGTATTTCCGTATATAGTTCCACTGCCAGGTTCCGTTGTTATGTCGTTTTCAATATCAGCGTCGGACGATACGGTTTCCTCGGCCGCATCATCGTTTGCGATGACATCCGTGTCATTTAAGTCACTGGCAGAGATTGCTGTCAGTGAACATAAAAGAACGAATAATATTGAAAAAACAAGTAATAGTTTTTTATGCTTCATAATAATATTTTCAACAATAAATAATATATAATTGTTGTCAACCAAAAAAATCAGCAAATCTCTTGACACTGCCATGCCGAATACTCCTCAAACTAATACTTTTTATATTACAAAAAACATAATTTATTGTAGTATAAAACTTATTCTTATTATTATAATGGTGAATATAAATGACACATTGGATTGAAAACATAGCTAATGAATTGAGTAAAATGGACGTAGAGGAGCATGTCATTGCAAGCGGAACCTCCATTTCAGGTTCAATACACATCGGAAACTCTTGCGACATATTTGTAGCTAACGGTATCGGAAAGAAACTAAGAGAAAAAGGAAAGAAAGCTAAAACAATATGGATTGCAGACGACCACGACCCATTAAGAAAGGTTCCATACCCTTTGCCTGAATCATACGACAAATACCTGGGCATGCCATACTCAATGATTCCATGTCCTGACGGATGCTGTGCAAACTTTGTGGAGCACTTTGAAAAGCCGTTACTGTCCGTGATGGACGATTATGGAATTGAAATGGAAACAAAATCCGGTTTTGAAATGTACAAGTCCGGAGTATATAACGATTACATCAGAACATCCCTGGAAAGAGTTGAAGAAATCAAGGAGATCTTCAACGAATACAGAAGAGAGCCTTTGGCTGACGACTGGCTGCCATACAACCCTATCTGTGATGAATGTGGACGCGTAAACACCACATATGCCTACGACTATGACGGCGACATCATAAAATACAGATGTGAATGCGGCCATGACGGCGAAATGGACATCAAATCCGGAAACGGTAAGCTCACATGGAGAGTAGAATGGGCAGCAAGATGGAAGATATTCGGAACAACATGCGAACCCTTCGGAAAGGACCACGCAGCAAGCGGAGGCTCATACGACGTGAGCAGCGTAATATCAGAAAAGATATTCGACTATCCTGCACCTTATCCTGTGCCATACGAATGGATTACACTTGACGGCGAGGCAATGAGCAAATCACACGGAGTCTTCTTTGCCCCTGACGAATGGCTCAAAATCGGACCTGCAGAAAGCCTGCATTATTACCTCTTCAGGTCAAAGCCTATGAAGGCAAAGGACTTCTCACCAAGAATGCCTTACCTTGACTTCATAGACCAGTTCGATACCGTCGAAAAGGTTTTCTACGACGAGGTTGAAGCCCCATCCGAAAAGGAAGAAAGAAAATTCAAGGAAATCTATGAGATTGTCCAGATCAATGAGGGAAGCCCACTTCCTTTCAGGCCACCGTTCAGGTTCCTGGTCAATGCCTATCAGATTGCAGGCGATGACCTTGAAAAGATTTTCGACATCCTCAAGAGAAATTCCCAACTGACCAAAAGCTTCAAGGACAAGGAGTTCGGCGACCTGACAGAAACGGAATTGGCGCAATACAGGGAAAGGGTCGACAACGTTATCTACTGGCTGGACACCTATGCACCTAACTTCGTGAAATTCAAAGTGCAGGAAAAAAGCGTGCCTAACCTGCCTCTGACCCCAGAACAGGACAAGTTCCTGGCTGAACTGGCAGATGTGATTGAAAACAATGAGTTTGAAGATGCAACAGCGCTGCACAATGCGATGTATGATATTCTTGAAGCACAAGACTTAAAACCTCAAAAGGGATTCCAGGCAATTTATAAAATGATTCTCGGCCAAAAGCAAGGTCCAAGAGCGGCATCATTCCTGATGAGCCTGGACAAGGACTTTGTTGTAAAAAGATTAAGAAAAGAAGCTTAATCTTTTAATTTTTTCTTTTTTTTAAATCAAACTTTTGAACTCCTTTTTCATCAGGAGATCATCTACAAAGCGATAATCCAATTTTTCAAAGATTTCAATCAGGATATCCTCTTTTGAATCGAAGCTGACCACAATGCTTTTGAATTCATAGTCCATTGCTATCTTTTCAAGCTGCCTGATTAATTTATAGGATATTCTTTCCCTATCATCATAGGAATTTAAAAACAATGTAACGATTTCGGCAGACTCGGAGTCATAGACCTTGAAGCTGGCACAGCCTACGGTCTTTGAGAAATTGCTTAAAAGCAGAACCACCTGCGGGTCGGCCACTTCACATCCGAATGAGGAACACATTTCGATGAATCTTTCGTCACGCTCATCGGTTACAATTATCTCCATTATCTCGCCTCCGTAGTGTTTCCGACTTTCTTTAGCTCCTCATCCCAAATTTCACAGTTGTTGCATGTGAATCTCAAAAACATGTCACGGCATTTCATGTCATTTAAAACCACAACTTCCACATCGTTGCATTTGAGAAGGTTTTCGGCACCCATAAGTGTGGTGTTCTCCCCTATAACTACACGGGGGATGTTATACAGTATCACCGCACCCGAACACATCGGACAGGGAGACAACGTAGTGTACAATGTGCATTTGATGTAGTCCTCATAATCCAGGCGCCCAGCATTTTCAATTGCATCCATTTCAGCATGCAGAACAACGGAATCGTTTTGAATAAGCCGGTTATGGCCTCTTGATATGATTTCCCCATCCTTAACCAGCACTGCCCCAATGGGGATTCCTCCTTCGGATAAAGATTTTTCAGCTTCCTTTAAAGCTTCGCCCATAAAATAAGCATCGGTTTTCATGAAAAAAAATAAGTTAATAGATGAATTGAATCATCTATTTGAATCTGTTGAACAATCCTTTGTTGGATTCTTTTTCTAGTTTTTCCTCGAGTTTGGTAACCTGTTTTCTTAAATCAGAAATGGTTTTACTGTTCTCGTTGGAAAGCTTGTCATAGCTACTTTCCTTGACTTTGAGTTTGGTTTTAAGATCAGAAATCTCCTGCTTATATCCGTCGATTTCCTTTTTGCTTTGTGCATCGACTTCATCCTTATAGTTTCCTAAATCGATGATTTCCGCTCTCAACTTGTCAACCTCTTCGGAAAGTGATATGTTTTCCTTTCTTGCATCTGACAGCTTAGCCTTCAAGTCATTGGCTTCATTAGCTAACCTATCATTGTCCTTTTTGACGCTATCCACGTCAGTGCTTTTGAGTTTTTCTTCGAGTTCTGATATCTTAGCGCCCATTTCTTCTTTGACATCATTTATTTCAGACTCCAATTTATCAGCCCTCACCTTGTGAACCGCACCTTCAGCACCCAATTTACCAATGTTGTTACTCAAATCAGCATTGATGTCAAGCTGATCGAAGTATTTCCTTGTGGTTTTTTCAAGGGCGCCGGTTAATTCCTTCTTAAGCCTCTTCAACTCGGCATTCTCTTTTTTGAGTTTAGGAATTACTTTATTGGTCAGGTAGTTGAGTTCGTTGGATTGGTTAGATAGTTTCTTATCCTTTTCGTCCAATTTGGCCTTCAAATCATCTAATTTGGATGATTTTTTCTTTGGCTGCTCTTTTTTAGGTTCCTCTTCAATGACTTCCTCAACTGGTTCGCCTACAACTTCAATCTTAGGCTCATTGTGGATAGGTTCCTCTTCAATAGCTTCTTCAGCAGCCTCATCGGCGGCCTCTTCAACTATTTCCTCATCAGCAGCCTCCTCTTCAGCAGGCTCCTCATCAACACTTTCCCTAACTAAAACTTCAGGAACAGTATCCTCAACAGCCTCCTCTTCAGCAGGCTCCTCATCAACACTTTCCCTAACTAAAACTTCAGGAACAGTCTCTTTTACAACCGGTTCCTCAACAACTTTTTCTTCAGTTAATTTCTCTTCAGTCTCAGTCTTTGGCCTGTTTCTAATTTTATTTAAGTCCAATTTGACTTTTTGACCATACATAGCGTTTATTGGTTTATCATCAGACATTAAAATCACCATTATAGCAATATTAATTTTTAAAATTCGACTACAAGATACATTAATAGATTAATATTTTGGGATATTTAAGTATTATTAAAAAATTTAATAAACATGAAAAAACAATACATAATATACTAAATTAATTTTGTAACTTGGCGATACCATGGATTATTTTGATAGATTAGAAAAAGAAACCAATCACCTATACGATATAGCTAACGAGGCAAGGTCTAAAGGTTTAGATGTTGAAACAAAAACTGAAGTGCCACTTGCAAAGGATTTAGCCGAAAGAGTGGAGGGGCTGGTTGGCCCCGAAGGCGTGGCACAAAGAATCAAGGAACTGGAAAAGGACATGGACAGGGAATCCGTTGCCTTTGAGATTGCCGCTGAAATTGCATCGGGAAAATTTCCACTGGCCGGTGAAAAGGCCGACTGGAACGAAGAGCAAAGGTGCGACCAGGGTTTGAGGAGCGCCCTTGCGATTCTGACTGAAGGGGTTGTGGCTGCACCCCTGGAAGGGATTTCCGATGTTAAAATCAAAGAAAATTTTGATGGGACAAAATATATTGGAGTCTACTTCGCAGGACCTATCAGAAGTGCAGGAGGTACTGCCGCCGCACTGGCCGTGCTTTTAGGAGACAAGATTCGCCAGGCCATCGGCATAGATGCGTTCAAGCCCATCGATGATGAAATCGAAAGGTATGTGGAAGAGGTAGAGCTTTACGAATCCGAAGTTACAAACCTGCAATACTCACCAACACCAGAGGAAGTGAGATTTGCAGCCAATCATATTCCAGTGGAGGTATCCGGAGAACAGACCGACCAGGTGGAAGTGTCCCACAGGGATTTGGAACGCGTCGAGACAAACAACATCCGTGGAGGAGCGCTTCTGGCTATGGTTGAAGGGGTTATCCAAAAGTCAAAAAAGATCCATAAGATTTCAAAGAAGCTGGGCCTTGATTGGGAATGGCTCAGCGAGTATTCAAAACCTAAAAAGGACGATTCATCGGATTCCGGTGATGATTCCGATGTTGTCAGCGAACCTAAATACATTCAGGACATCATCGGAGGAAGGCCTATCCTAGGTTATCCTTCAGAAAAGGGCGCCTTCAGATTAAGGTACGGACGTTCAAGAAACACCGGACTGGCCACAATGGGAGTCCATCCGGCAACAATGGCACTGCTTGAATTTCTGGCTGTCGGAACACAGCTTAAGATAGAATATCCCGGAAAGGGAAACTGCGTTGTTCCGGTCGATTCTATCGAAGGTCCGACCGTCAAGCTCAAAAACGGGGATGTCGTGATACTTGACAGCGTCAAGAAGGCACGCGAAGTCAAAAAGGACGTTGCCGAAATCCTCTTTTTGGGAGACATGCTTGTCGCATTCGGAGAATTCTTAAGAAACAACCAGCCACTATATCCGTCCGGATGGGTTGAGGAGTGGTGGATTCAGCTTTTGATGAGAAGCGACAAGTTTGATAAGGACAACACCGATTTGGACCTGCATAAGCTGGAATACGAGTACTTGCCATCCGTTGAAGCTTTCAAATTATCAAAAGACTACG
Source organism: uncultured Methanobrevibacter sp. (assembly GCA_902764015.1). Lineage (GTDB taxonomy): Archaea > Methanobacteriota > Methanobacteria > Methanobacteriales > Methanobacteriaceae > Methanocatella. Next base: position 7,444 of record CACWUH010000020.1, read on the forward strand.
ACATCCCGCTTCATCCTAAATACACCTACTGCTATAACGATGTGACCATTTCCGACTTGAACACATTGATTGACCTGCTTGAAAAGTCAAAACCTACCTACAAGAAGGATGAAGGGATTAAGCTTGATTTATCATATCCAAAAAGGATTCTGGAGATCATTGGAGTCCCCCACATCGTAAGGGACGGCAAGATAATCATTGACAAGGACCACTCCTATGCACTTCTGGTAACGTTGTCCAAAAAGCTGCCTGAGATGAAGACAACAATCGAGGCCGTCAATGCGGTTTCTCCGGTTGAAATCAAAAACAAGGCGCCGGCCTACATCGGCACCCGTGTCGGAAGGCCTGAAAAGTCAAAGGAAAGATTGATGAGGCCTGCCCCTCATGGACTGATTCCAATCGGCAATTATGGAGGAGCCAGAAGACTGGTTGCAACTGCAGCCAAAAAGGGCAGCATCAAGGTGGACATATCCAGAAGAAAATGCACAAATCCCGAATGCGGAATCAGCTCATTCGGATCGCTTTGTCCAAAATGCGGACATCCGACTGAAATAGGCAAGCCTTCCCAAAAGACCATTCCCCTTGCAAGCATGCTCAAGAAGGCATCGGACAACGTCAAGGTGAGGCGCGTCGATGAGGTGAAGGGCGTTGTAGGTATGATTTCCGAAGCCAAGCTGCCTGAACCCATGGAGAAGGGAATCCTTAGGGCAAAGCATGAGGTGTTCACATTCAAGGACGGAACAATCCGTCACGACTCAACCGATTTGCCTTTGACCCATTTTGTTCCAAGGGAAATCGGCGTCAGCGTCGAAAAGCTGCATGAAATGGGCTATGAAAAGGACTGCTACGGAAATCCTATTGAAAATATTGACCAGATTGTCGAGCTCAGGGTGCAGGACATCGTGATATCCGACAACTGCGGAGAATATCTGCTCAGAACCGCCCAGTTCATTGACGATGAGCTTACAAGATACTACGGCATGGAGCCGTTCTACAACGTCAAGGAGAAAAGCGACCTGATTGGCCATCTGGTGGCCGGTCTTGCACCGCACACATCCGCCGGGGTGCTTGGAAGGATTGTCGGATTCACAAAGGCATTGGGATGTTATGCCCATCCTTATTTCCACTCAGCAAAGCGTAGAAACTGTGACAGTGACGAGGATGCAGTTATGCTGCTTCTGGATGCGCTGATAAACTTTTCAAAGACCTATCTGCCGAACACCAGGGGAGGAAGTATGGATGCTCCTTTGGTTTTATCTTCAAGGATTGACCCTGAAGAGATAGACGACGAATCCCACAACCTGGACATCTTTGAAAGGTTCCCTGTCGAGTTTTACGAAGAGACCTACACTCCCCACAAGCCTGCAGACGTGTTGGAGTACATTGACAACGTCGAAATGCATTTGGGCACGCCCGAGCAGTATGAGGGCCTGATGTTTTCCCACCACACTTCCAACATACATGCGGGACCGACAGTCTGCCTTTACAAAAGGCTGCCGTCCATGAAGGAGAAGGTGGAGGCCCAGATTGCGCTTGCAGAAACCATCCGTGCCGTGGACCAGAGGGGAGTTGTCGAGAAGGTATTGACATCACACTTCCTGCCGGACATCATGGGAAATTCCCGTGCATTTTCAAAGCAGAAGGTAAGGTGCACGAAGTGCGGAGCCAAATACAGAAGAATGCCGCTTACAGGAAAATGTGCATGCGGAGGCAATCTGATTCTGTCCGTTTCAAAAGGGTCAGTCACCAAATATCTTGAAATTTCAAGAGATCTGGTCAACCGCTATCCGGTATCACATTACCTTGAGCAGCGTCTGGAGATTCAGGAGTTCGGGATCAACTCCCTGTTTGAAAGTGACAAGTCCAAGCAGAGTTCACTTGACGTGTTCTTCTGATTAGTTTTCAAATGCTCTCGGACAATCGACTTTTAATATTATAGATATAGTAAATATCAGAGTATATGAATATTGTTCGATACAAGACGAACAATTTATATACCATGAGAACCTAAGTGTTAATTAGATTATGTTCGTATGAATACGAACAATAATTATACAAGTGATTACATATAGTAATAGCAAGTGAGAGGGTACCCTCTCTCGATATTGGATAATAAACTTTTTTAAAAACTAGGAAAATGGTGTGAATTAAATGGAAAAGATATCAGAATTAGGAAATAACTTACAAGAAACCGTTAAAATAAATGTAGAGAAGAATAACGGTATCAAAGAAAGATTCAGTTACGAAAAATTAATGAAATCATTGATAATGGTAGAGACCCCATTCTTTGAATCAGACAAAATCATCGCAACCGTAGTATCCCAGCTATACGATGGAATCAAAACCAAAGAAATCAAGAAAATCGTATACGAATGCTTAGAGGACATTGACCCTGAAATAGCAAACAAATATTTAGCAAGTACCCAACTTAAAGTACGTACTTCAAGGGATACCATCGAATCATTTGACTTATCAAAAATCGCTAACACCCTGATTGAAGAGACCGGTGCTAGCCAAGAAACCGCTTTTGAAATCGCCACCGAAACCTGGAAGGAACTCAAGAAGTTGAATGTGGAATACCTGACCGCCCCAATGATCAGGGAAATGGTCAACACAAAACTGATTGAATACGGCCTTGAAGATTTAAGAAGCCGCTACACCCGTTTGGGTATCCCTGTCTACAACATTACCTCCTTAATCGAAAACGGTAACAGGGACAACGCAAACATGATCCACAACCCTGAAAGTATCCACAAGCATGTGGCTGACGAAGCGTTAAAGCAATACGCACTCTTAAAGATGCTGCCGGCACACTTAGCTGACGCCCACATGGCCGGTGACATTCACATACACGATTTAGAATTCTTCGCAGGAAGGCCATTGAACTGCCTTCAGCATGACATAAGGACTTTCATCAGATACGGACTTAAGGTGGACGGTACCGGTGACCACACCTCCATTGCAGGTGCGCCAAACCACATGGAAACCCTAATGAACCACACCGGTGAAATCATGCTCGCAGCACAACAGAACATGTCCGGCGGACAATCAATGTCCCTTTGGAACGTCTTTGTTGCTCCATTTGCAAGAGGAAGGACCTACGATGAAATCAAACAGGCTGTTCAAATGCTCATCTACAACCTGAACATGGCCTACGCTGCAAGAGGATCACAGGTTCCATTCACAAGCATGGCACTGGAATTCGGTGTTCCTGACTTCCTGAAGGAAGAAACCGCATACGGACCGAAAGGTGAAGTTGTCGGAACTTACGCTGACTATGAAGATGAAACCAGATTAATCCAAAGGGCATTCACTGAAACCTTGCTCGAAGGAGACAATGAAGGAAAACCTCACTTATTCCCAAATACAATCTACACTCTCCGTGAAGAGACAATGACCAGTGAATACGAAGATGATTTAAGACTGGTGCATGAATTATCCGCAAAATACGGCTCATCCTACTTCGTTAACATGTTCCCTAAATACAGAGGAAAGATGGCAAACTACATGGGATGCAGAACCTGTCTGCAGGACACCTGGACAGGCGACTGGGACCAGGACTGCCTGAGAACAGGTAACCTCGCATACGTAACCCTGAACTTGCCAAGAATCGGATACCAATCCAAAGATGAAAACCAGGTGTTCGAATACTTGGACGCTTACATGGACCTTGCCGTGGAAACCCTGATGCTTAGAAGGGAACAGGGATTGAAATGTTTGAATGACTTCCACATTTTACCATTCCTGAAACAGCAAGTAGCCGATGAAGGCCCATACTACAGAATCGACAATTCAACATTATCCTTTGGATTTGTCGGACTCAACGAAATGTTATTATCATTATTCGGAGAAGGCATCGAAAATCCGGATTCCAACAAGTTTGGTTTGAAATGTATCGAATACATTAACGATAGAGCCAACCAATTGAAAGATGAAACCGGACTTAGATGGTCCGTTATCCAAACTCCTGCCGAATCAACTGCATACAGATTCGCAACCCTTGACAAAAAGCAATACAAGGACCAAGCCATCGTGCAAGGTGACGGAAACGCAAACTACTACACTAACTCTTCACATGTGCCTGTAAACACAGGATTGTCATTGATTGAAAAGATCAAAATCGAAGAGCAGTACCACGGCCTGACTCCTGGTGGACACATCTTCCATGCATTCATGGGAGAATCATACTCCGATCCGGATTCACTGATGAGCTTGACCAACAAGATTGCAAGAAAATCCGATATCGGATTCTGGGCATACAGCTCAGCATTAAGCTTCTGTTTAAAATGCAAAACTTTAATGAAAGGACTTAACAATGTTTGTCCTACCTGCGGTGAAAAAGAAGATGTGGAATGGTATGACAGAATTACCGGCTACGTGCAACAAGTTGGACGTGCAAAATCTGCATCTGGAGGTTGGAACCCGGGTAAACGTCAAGAATTAATTGACAGAAGAAGATTTGAAGATAACTAAACAGTTATCTTCTTCACACCATTTTTTTTAAAACCATCAAAACAACTATGTTTATTAAGAACTTATTTTCAATATTAATATATCAAATTAGATTTTTCATGAAAAAATCCAATACATTAGGGAAACAAAATGCTAAATTTAGATAATGACAGAGATTTTCCATACTACAACGGAATTCCGAAGATGTCAAAAATCGGATGGGCGGTACTGTTAATATGCATTCCCATCTCGTATTATGCTAATGCCTTCATTTCCACCTATACCAATGACATTGTCGGCAGCATATTTTTCATGCTGATATTGCTGATTCCAGTGCTGTACTTTTCAAAATGGGATTATTCACTGATTTTTCAAAAACCGACAAGGGATGAGCTTATACTTGCAGTATTGATGTTTTTGGCATTTACCGCATATTCATTAATATTTTCTAATCTTTTAAGCGCTTATGGCATTCCCGATGTTGGAAACAGTGATGCGAATGTCATCACTATAATATCCCTGATATTTTCAATGATGGCTGAAGAGCTGATCAAATTCATTCCGCTGATGTTTCTCTTAAGGGTTTTCTTCAAATATACATCAAACCGCAGATTATCGGTCATATCCTCTTCAATAATTACCTTAATCTTTTTTGGCCTGATACATCTGGAGCCTACCGTGAGCATCTTTTCAGTGCTGTTGATTCAGGGAGCTGGTTCGATATTTCATCTGTATGTCTATTTGAAAACTAAAAATCTGTTTGCATCATACATATCCCATCTGATGACCGATTCAATTATTCTGATTTTTGTACTATTTGGATTTATAGCATGAAAAAACTAAAAGTATATTAATACCATCAAACTAAAATTATAATATTATCATATCACTGATGATAATAGTTATTTTCACACTCTATGTTACTAGTATTTATGGGCTTTTTTGATACTAGATCGCTGATGACATAGACTTATACCCAGACTGAACTGATTAGAGGTAATATAATGCAAAGATCAAGAGGATTAAAAAGTAGATCAAGAAAAAAAATGACTAAAGTACAAAGACCGGGCAGAACTAACCCAATTACCAACAGGCTCCAAAGATTTGAAGAAGGAGACTTAGTTCACATTACTATTAACCCATCCATCCAAAAAGGACAGCCTGCTCCTAGATTCCATGGTAAAACCGGTAAAATCACCGGCCAAAAGGGAAAAGCTTACATCGTGTCCTTGAAAGATGGAAACAAACCAAAAGAGTTAATAGTAAGACCTGACCACTTAAAATTACAAAACTGATTTCTATGATTGGAAAAGACGTTATAAGAAGCGAACCGATACCAAGCTCAAAAGTAAAAGAGATTATTGAAGAGTACGGCGAAAGCAATGAACTGAACTACGAACAGAATCTCACCCTCAATCATCTTGCAAGATTCAGAAGATACTCAGCCGACGATGCTCAAGAGATTTATGAAAAGCTTCAGGATGAATTTAGCTTAAGGGACAAGGTCGCTGCTCATATTGTTGATTTGGTTCCGTTGGATTTAGCAGACATGAGACTGATTTTTGCTAAAGAACCAAGCAAAACAACCAAAGAGGACATGGAAAAAATCCTCGAAATGCTAGAACAATATGATTACATCGAATAGTTTTCAACTATTCTCTTTTTTTATTTATTTTAAAAAATTTTGCCAAAATCGCCTTTTTTTAGATATCTTTATTATACTTAACAATCAAAATTATTTATAAGTTTATATTATATCTGTATAGTTATAATAAAAAAAACAATAGTGAGTGATAATATGGATAACAGAAATAAAAAAGGAAAGAAACCAACAGTTAAAAAGGAAGAATGTGCTGTTGTACTCGATTATCTAAGTCGTGGATATGTCAAATCCGATATGTCCAAATTCGGTGGCAAACCTATTGCTCAAGCTATTGGTACAGAACAATTCACTCTACTTGAATTAGCTCCAAAGAACGGTGTTGATTTAGAAATACAGGACCGTGTCTATATTGGAAAAGGAAAAAGAGACAAGATATACAGAGTTCTTGGCAAATTGGATTATGAAAACTTAACCGCAACAGCCAGAATAGAGCTGGACTATGCCATTCGCGATATTGTTGAGGAAAACGAGGACAGGTTTGTCGAATTCTTCAACACTGCAGATTCAGTGAGCACAAGGATGCACTCACTCGAACTGATTCCGGGAATCGGCAAGAAATACATGTGGGACATTATCAAGGCAAGAGAGCAGAAGCCTTTTGAAAGCTTTGAAGACATTTCAGAAAGACTGCCTACATTGGCAGATCCTGCCGGAATGATTGTCAACCGTGTAAAGCAAGAACTTGACACTACAAAACCAAAAAGAGGCAAAAATAAATATTATCTGTTTACACAACCTCCAAGAGCTGCAAGAAGAAGATAAGTGATAAATTGACTAGCGAAAATTCCCCGTCCTTATCTAAAGAAACAAAAGACATCTTAAGCCGACATGGGATAAAGCTGAACAGGAATCTCGGTCAGAACTACCTGATTGACAAAAACAAAAGGGACCAGATTGTCGGCTTCGGTGACATAACCGGAGAGGATGTAGTTTTGGAGATAGGCACGGGAATTGGAACGCTTACGATTGAACTTGCCAAGCGCGCAAAAAGGGTAATAGCCATCGAACAGGACCAAAAGATTTGTGAAATACTCACCCAAAGACTTAGAGACGAAAAAATAGACAATGTAGAGTTGATCAATGATGATGCGTTGAAGGTGGACTTTCCTGCCTTTAACAAAATCGTCTCCAACCTGCCATACCAAATCTCATCACCAATTACATTCAAGTTTCTGGATTATGATTTTGACCTTGCAATCCTGATGTATCAGAAGGAATTTGCAAGCCGCATGAACGGCGAAGTCGGAACAAAGGACTATTCCAGGCTTTCGGCGATGCTTTACTTCAAATGCGAAGTGGAAAGATTGGCTGAAGTCAGCAACGAGAGCTTCATTCCAAAACCCCAAATCGACTCAACCGTCGTCAAGCTGACCCCAAAGGAAAAGAGCATTGATGAGGAAGACTTCAGGACCTATTCCAAATTCACAAAGGCGCTGTTCCAGCACCGAAACAAGAAAATCAAAAATGCATTGATCGATTCAAGACATATCATAAGCAATATTGATAAGAAAGTCCTGAAAAAGAGACTGAACGCCATTGATGATGAAAGGCTGGTTGAATACCTTAAAATGAGAGTCGTTGCACTTGCGCCCGAGGAAATCTTATTCATATCCCAAAAGCTGAATCCTATTTTTGTTGAGTGATCTTATGGCCGACTTTATAATCAATACTCATGATAACGTTTATGTTCCTGCCGAAGACAGCTATCTTCTGGCAGACAATCTGGAAATAAAATCAAATCAAAGTGTTTTGGAGATTGGAACAGGCTCCGGAATCGTTGCAATGTACGCTTCAAGGCTGACCGACAACATTACCGTGACCGACATCAACTTCGATGCCTGCGAGCTTGCGCGCAAAAACTTCGAGGCAAACAACATCGAAAACATTGAAATCTTATTCGGCAATCTCTTCGAGCCGATTGAAAACAGAAAGTTTGATGTAATTCTATTCAATACTCCATATCTGCCTACCGAAGAAGGCGAAGTTATAGACGACACTATAAATTATGCATTTGACGGTGGATTAAATGGTAGGAAGGTTATTGATGTTTTTTTAAATGAAGTGGGAAATCACTTAAACGATGGTGGAATTGTCCAGATGATTCAGTCTTCGCTTTCAGGCAACGAGGAGACATTGGACAAATTTGACGAGCTCGGCTTCATTGCAGAGATAAAGGCAACAGAACACTTCTTTTTTGAAGATATTACACTAATAAACGCTTACAAAATATGAAGGTGATAGAATGGAACCGTGGAAACTATCAGTACTTACAGGTGCGACATTAATAATTCTTGCACTGATTTTTTCATTTGTGAGAAAAAACATGAGCATCTGGATGGTTCTGGTGATTGTACTTGGTGTAGTTGACATCATATTCGGACTATACAGAAAAAGTAAAGAATAGAGAATTTAGAATTCTCCATCGAAAACCAGCTCTGCAGGGCCCTCCATGAAGGCCCCAAGAGCATCGTCCTTTTCATAAACTTGGAATTTTAAGTCTCCTCCAGGCAAGTGGAGAAGAATGTTTTCATCAAACAGGCCAAGCTTGAAACCTGAAATTGCAGTTGAGGTTGCGCCTGTTCCGCAAGCCAGCGTAACGCCAGCACCCCTTTCCCAGGTAATCATCTTGCCCTCATTTTTACTTATCACTTCAACGAAGTGCACGTTAATCTTTTCAGGGAACACCTCATGTGCCTCAATGGCCGGACCATACTTGTTTATGTCAATCTCATCAACATTGTCAACGAAGATTATCGCATGAGGATTTCCGACACTGATTGCAGTCAGGTTGAAGGTTGTGTCCAGCACTTCAAGCTCGCCGTCGAGAAACTCATCGACATCTGCAGTCATTGGAATTTCAGGCGTCTTGAATGTTGAAAGCCCCATATCGACCTTGAACAGTACCGGCTCGTCGCCTTCAAGGGTGATTTCGATTGTCTTGATTCCTGCCCTTGTTTCGACTGTCATCTTGTCCTGCTTTAGGATGCCTTTCCTGTAGACAAAGTCTCCGAAGCACCTTATGCCGTTTCCGCACATTTCAGCTTCGCTTCCGTCAGGATTGAACATTCTGTATCCGATGTCTGCAACATCTGAAGGCTCTACAAAGAGCACTCCGTCACCGCCAACGCCGAAGTTTCTGTGGCATAGCATCCTGCATGCTTCCGGCTTGTCGGCTTCAGGTATGACTTCACCATCGAATTCGTTGATTATGGGAAAGTCATTGCCTATCCCATGCATTTTTGAAAATTTTAATCCCTTTAAATCTACCATAGTATCAACTTATTTTAAATGTGGAGGAATCCTCTGTTTTGCATAAAGGTCCTCGAAGGTCTCCCTTTCACGTACAAGATTGCATTTGCCGTCGGTTACAAGCACTTCTGAGGTCAGCGGCCTTGAGTTGTAGTTGGATGACATTGTAAATCCGTATGCTCCTGCGTTCAGGATACCCAATACGTCTCCTTCCTCAACATCCGGCATAGGCCTGTCGCGTGCGAATAAATCTCCGGATTCGCAGACGTTTCCTGCGATGTCGACTTCCTGGGTCATCGGAGCATCCATCCTGCTTGCATCGGCTATGTGGTGGTATGAGTCATACATTGCAGGCCTTAAGAGTGTGTGGAATCCCGCATCCACGCCGATGAATTTCCTGTAGCTCTGCTTGATGCTGTTTACGGTTACAAGAAGCACGCTTGCATCGGCCACGATATATCTTCCAGGCTCGAGATACATTGCAGGGTTTCCCATGTCATACTGTTCAAGTTTCTCCTTGAAAAGTCCCACATTGACCTCTGCGAATTTGTCCAGATCCACGATGTTTTCCTCAGGAGTGTATGGAACGCCGACACCGCCTCCGAAGTCAACGAACTCGAAATCGATTCCGGCTTCCTGGTGAACTTTACCGGCGATGTCCATTGTGGATTCGATGGCCAGTTTGAACGGTTCAGGGTCAAGAATGCCTGATCCGATGTGTGAGTGCATACCGATTGGATTGAATCCAAGTTCCTTTGCCATTTCATAAACTTCAACAGCCTCATTGTCCATGATACCGAATTTGCTCATCACTCCACCGGTAATGCAGTGGTCGTGGTGTCCTGCACCGACCATAGGGTTTACCCTGAATGATATTTTCAGACCTTCAGGATCAACTACCTGTGAAAGCCTTTTGAGCGCTGATACTGAATCGATATTTAAAACAGCCCCTTCGTCATGGACGAATTTCAATTCATCATTGGTAATGTTGTTTCCTGTGAATAATATTCTGTCTCCTGAAAATCCAACCAGTTTTGAGATGTGGACCTCTCCAGGAGATACCGCATCAATACAGCAGCCTTCGGATTCCAATATTTTCATTACCGCAAGGTTGGTATTGGCTTTGCATGCATAAAACACTTTGAAATCTGAGTAGTATTTTGAAAAGGCGGAATAGAATCTGTTGTAATTGTCTCTAATTCTCGCTTCATCGATTACATAGGTTGGAGTTCCGAATTCCTCTGCAATGTCAATTGCATCGGCTCCGCCTATGTCCAAGTGGTTTTTGTCATTTGCTTTTATATTTAAGTCCATATTTAAAACTCCTTAAAAAAGTTACATTATGTATTTACTTATTTAATTCAATCTATTTAAAATTAGTGAAGGAAAACGATTTTCCGTTTAGATTATGTACAAGAAGATTAAAAAATAATGTCATGAAAGGTTATGGACTTACCGTTAGAGGAGTTATCAAAAATAGTGATGGTGAAATTTTAATCGTGAAAAGGCATCCGAAAAGCCGAACCGACCCTGAAATGTGGGAGCTTCCCGGCGGAAAGGTGGAGCAGGGAGAGCATTTCGCCGATGCGCTTGTGCGTGAAATCAAGGAGGAAACGGATTTGGACGTTGAAGTCGGGGACTTCTGCGAAGCCGTCCAGAACGACTACTCACACAAAAGGACCGTTCAGCTCATGATGTATCTGGAGGATGCAAAAGGAAACGTGAAAATAAGCGAGGAGCATACCGGGTTCATGTGGGCATCCCTCGAAAAGATAAAAACACTGGAGATTTCTACATCCCTTGAAAAATTATTGAAAAAAAGAAATTATGAGCTTTAGAGTATTTCATCCAAAGCTTTTACGAATTCGTCAATTTCCGCCTTTGTGATTATGAGCGGCGGAACAAATCTCAGGACCTTGTCAGCGGTGCAGTTGATTAGAAAACCTGCTTCTCTCAACTTGTCGACATATTCGGCACCGGGCTTGGTCAGTTCAACACCAACCATCAGACCCTTGCCCCTTACATCGGCAATGACATCCTTATCCAATTTCTTAAGCTCTTCGATAAAGTATTCGCCGACCTCATTGACATTATCTAAGATATTGTCCTCTTCAAAGACATCTAAAATAGCATTTGCGGCCGCACAAACAAGTGGTCCTCCTCCGAATGTGGTTCCGTGATCGCCTGGTACAAAAGCACCGGCAACCTTTTCTGTAGCCAAAATAGCACCCATAGGGACTCCTCCGCCGATTCCCTTTGCCATGGTCATGATGTCCGGCTTGACGTCGAAGAGCTCATGGGCAAAGAGCGTTCCGCATCTGCCGAATCCTGTCTGGACCTCATCGACTATGAATACGATGTCCTTTTCATGGCAGATTTCCTCAATCTGTTTGAGATAATCCATATCCGGTACGTTGACACCGCCTTCCCCCTGGATAGGCTCGACGATGATTGCAGCGGTATTGTCTGTAATGGCATCTTTAATTGCATCGATGTCATTGTACGGCACATTGATGAATCCCTTTGGCAAAATGCACTTGAATGGCTCGTGATAGTGCTCATGGCCGGTTGCCGCAAGCGTCATTATTGTCCTTCCGTGGAAGGACTCGACGGTTGAGATGACCTCGCTTTTTCCAGTGTACTTTATGGCGAGCTTGATTGCTCCCTCGTTTGCCTCGGCGCCGCTGTTTGCATAAAAGATTCTGTCAAAGCTTGTCTTGTCAACCAGCCTTTTGGCATAAATCAGTGCAGGCTCGTTGTAGTATATGCTTGAAACGTGAATCAGCTTTTCTGCCTGTTTTTGAATAGCTTCCACAAGCTTTGGATGGTTGTGGCCCAAAGCGTTGACCGCAATTCCTGCAAACATGTCCAAGTATTCGTTTCCGTCGATATCAACTACCTTAACGCCTTCACCATGGTCTAAAACGACAGGCTGTCTGGTGAAGGTGTTTATGAAACAGTCATCTTCAATCTTAATCAATTCCTGAGTATTCATGTTAATCTCCACAAACTATTTAATCATTAATATTTATAGTAATAGTATTATTTAAAAATTAGGTGATAAAATGAAAGTCGCTACAATCGAAACTGATAAAGGAAATATCGAATTAGAACTTTTCCCAAAAGAAGCCCCAGGCACCGTGGCCAACTTTGAAAAGCTGGCAAATGAAGGATTCTACGACGGCCTTACCTTCCACAGGGTTATTCCGAACTTTGTGATTCAAGGAGGATGCCCTATCGGAAACGGTACCGGAGGACCTGGATACACAATCAAATGTGAAACCGAAGGAAACCCACACAAGCACGGCACCGGCGCATTGTCAATGGCACATGCAGGAAAGGACACCGGAGGAAGCCAATTCTTCATTACACACTCACCGCAGCCACACCTTGACGGCGTGCACACCGTATTCGGCCAAGTAATCAAAGGCCAGGACGTTGTCGATGCCATCCAGCAAGGTGACAAAATGAATAAAGTCACCGTTGAAGAAAGATAACCTTTCTTCCAACTTCTTTTTTATTTTTACTTATTTTTTTTTACTTATTTTCATCCATTGAACTAATCGCTTGCCCTGATTCCGACAAGTGAGGCAAATACGGATGCGATGCACAGCACCACGCAAATCAGACAGGTTATCTGGCAGCTGCTTATAAGAAGAGGATAGTACTGCTCGACTATAGGCACATCACCCATCACGAATGCAAACACCAATGTCAGTATTCCCAGACTCATGGCCTGGCCGACCGTACGCATCGTTGCAACTGACGCAGATGCCACCGAAGTGTCCTTTGGCGGAACTGAGCTCATTATGACATTTGTGTTCGGCGGCGAAAAGAGCCCGAATCCGACGCCGTAGATTATCATTGAAACAATCAGAAACTCAAGGGATGTTGCCTCTCCCAAAAATGAGAACAGAGCCAGGGACACCGTTCCAAGCCCCATGCCTATGGCCGCAAGGACTTGCGGAACATATTTGTCGGAAAGCCTTCCCGCAATCGGGGCGAGAACCACCTGGCATAGCGGTGCTGCAAGCAATATTATGCCTGCAGTCTGCGAATCGAATCCCTTGATGTACTGCAGATGATAATTCAGGATTGTAGTGACGGCAAAGGTGGCCAGATATGCGCACAATGACGCGAAATTGGCTGAAAGGAACCTGCGGTTTTTGAAGAACCTGATGTCGAATACAGGATGGGCCTGCCTCAGCTCTATAAATCCAAATATTACTAGGAAAATGACTCCCAAAGCTGTCAATATCACTCCAAGCGGCTCGTTGAGTATGGTGAAGCCGTATATGAAAAGCACCATTCCGATTCCATATAAAACTGATCCCTTCAAATCAAGCGGAACGCCTTCAAATGTGACCCATTCCTCATCGACCTTGGTTAAAAGCAGGACCAATATGACGAGCAAAAACGGAACTCCAAAAAGGACTACAGATCTCCATCCCAGCTGGTAGTTCAAAATCCCTCCAAGGACAGGCGCCAGTGACAGGGCAATGTAAACACCCGTAATCGTTATTCCCAATGCCTTGCCCCTCTCTTCGGGATCGAATGCCGATACGACCATTGCCATGGAGGTGACGTTGAAAAACGAAAGGGCAATTCCCAAAACCAGGCGGCAAAGCAGGAACTGCTCGGAGGATGTGACCAGCACATTGGCTATGGAAATAAGTATGAACAGTATGACGCTTATGATTGTGACTTTCTTGAGGCCG
>CACWUH010000021.1 GCA_902764015.1 uncultured Methanobrevibacter sp.
GATGATTTCAGATACTTTCCGTTCTTGAGGAAATAATAATCGATTACGTTTTTCCCTTTCTTAACGTTGACATAAAATTTTGCAACGCCGCGCTTATTTGTCTTTGACTTGTAGATCTTGCCGTTCACCTTAAGCTTGGCCTTTTTGCCTGAAACCGGCTTGTAATGAACATCCTTCAACTTGATGCGGAAGACAGATTTCACTCCCGCACAATGGACCTTCTTGCTCCTGTCAATAAGCTTTATGTAAGTCTTCAGATTTGATTTTACCTTGATTTTTGAAACTCCTTTTGAGGCAGTGTACTTGTCATCTCCCGCAAAGGAATATTTGACCTTATACTTTCCCGCCTTGAGCTTGAATTTTATGGTGACTTGTCCGTTTGAATCTGTAACCTTATTATACTTGACATTATTCAGGGTCAATATGACAGATTTCTTGGCCAGGGCCTTTCCTCCGGAAGTCAGCTTGACCGTGAATGTGTCCTTGTAGTCAACATAGGATATCTTATACTTTGCTGAAAACTCCGTTGACGATTTGGCCTTATCGCTGGCAACCACAGCACCTTTTGTTGGTGACAGCCTATCCGAATCGTCCCCTGCAGAAGATAAATTATTCAAATCATCATCTACGGAAGATAATTCGTCCAAATCCCCATCGGTTGAGGACACATTATCCAAATCCTCATCCGCCAATGACACTTCATCCAAATTTTCATCAGCAGAATTCAAACTATCGCCAGTGACATTTTCACTGGCAGATATTACAGAAACAGATAAAAATAATGTCAAAAGAATAATAAAACAGAATATTGTCTTATTTTTCATGTATTCACATCCAGTTAAACCTTTATCAACTAGAGTACTTAAATATTTGCCTTACATGAATCTGTCTTCAAAATCCATAAAAACGCCCAAAAGAAAATGGTCCAAACAATCGATTGTCTCATCATAGATATCGTCGGGCACATCCCAATAAGCGGATGCGATGCTACCGGCAATTGCAGCCTGGGTATCCGCATCCCCTCCAAGTGAAACGGCATTTCTTATGGTGTCTTCGAAGTCATCAGCCTCCAAAAAGCAGATTATGGACTCGGGAACGCTACCCTTGCATGAAATGTCAAATTCATAGCTTGGTCGAATCTCATCTAGAGTCACGGACAAATCATAACCGTATCTCAATTCAACATGGTCCCGAATCTCATCCTTGCCCGCACCGATTCTTGAAAGATAGATTGCATCGGACGTTGCAAGGGCTCCGGTCACTCCATCGGGATGGTTATGTGTGACGATTGCTGAAGTCCTGGCCAAATCCTGGGCTTCCTCCAAGGAATCTGCCACCCATGCACAGGGCGAAACCCTCATTGCAGACCCGTTCGCCCAACTGCCGTAAGGCTCGGGAGATTCCTGGCCCAGCCAATCATAAAATCTCGGCCCATAGCCCGCATTTGGATATCTGTTTCCGAAATACTTCAGGTTTTTAATCAGAACATCCTTTGAAGTCTTGTCCTCAAACAGCCACCTTGCGATGGCCAATGTCATTACAGTATCATCTGTAAATCGTGAATAATAGCTAAACAAATCGAAATCCTTTGTTTTTATTGGCCTATTCTCATATACAGACCCGATTACATCTCCGCTGATTGCACCAATAATTCCTTTCATGATATTAGTTTGATTTTATAATATTAATAAAATATTGTCATGACATTGTAAAATTGCTACCGCTTCGCAATATTTACTTCACTTTGAAATATTGCTCCCAGTCTTTAAAATTGCCCTCAAATCAAAGCAAAAATGTATATGCGATGATATTTAAACCTATGTGTGATAATGCTTGCCATTATCAGAAAACACGGAAATTTCTATATGTATTTTCTTCAAATCATTAAAATTCGCTTCCTTGAATGAACAATTAAACCTGTTACTTTGTTATATAGAAATTTCGACTGCTTAAAACAAACATAAAAACTGTATTAATACCTGAGTGATTCCGGAGAAATCCGGAATCATGAAAAAATTAACTAATTTTTCAAATTGTCCCATGGATAGTTTACAATCGATATCTTCAGTAATACTTAAAAATATAAAAGATAATATCAAATTGGAAAAAAATTAAAAGATTATTTACTATTAATGCAATATATTTTCATAGTGATTAAAATGAGTTGCTGGAAATATTGGCCAAAAATCGAAGAGATTGCAGACAAACTGGAAAATTACGGCATAGATTCATTGGATGATTTATCCTCATTAAATGACGTTGATTTGGATGAAATAACCTCATTATTGGATGAGATAGAAGTAATTGCACATGATGAAACAATAGATTTCGATTCGGCAAAGCACATCCTGGACGATGAAAAGATGAACAATGCCCTGAAGCTTATCAGGAAATTCTACCTATACATCGGCGCCAGGCTTGAAACAAACAATGCAATGGAAATAATCGAAGCTGACGACCCCCAGGCCGCTTTGGACACATTCCACTTCTATGAAAGGTACCAAGGCCTACTTACCAACGAGTCCAAACTGGCTCACTGGCATGAGGACAAGACATTCGTCTTTGTGGGAAGCGGACCGTTGCCTCTGACGCTGATACTGTTCAGGCAGAAGTTCGGCTGCAGATGCATAGGCATCGAAATCCAGGAAGAGGTGGCCGAACTGTCAAAGAAAGTCATCAAGCAACTGGGCCTTGACGACGGCATCGAAATCATGGTCGGCGACGAGACACTGCTAAAAGACATCGACTTCGACATACTGATGGTTGCCGCATTCGCCGAACCTAAGGAAAGAGTGTTCGCCAATGTCTGGGAAATCGTTGATGAGAAGACACCAGTTCTTGTGAGAACATACAGCGGTATGAGAGCCATCCTCTATGCTCCCCTAACCGATACCATCCTCAGAGGATTCCACAAGGAAGTCATGCTACTT
The DNA here is from genome assembly GCA_902764015.1 of uncultured Methanobrevibacter sp. GTDB lineage: Archaea > Methanobacteriota > Methanobacteria > Methanobacteriales > Methanobacteriaceae > Methanocatella. The sequence goes on from CACWUH010000021.1 coordinate 2,931, forward strand.
CCGCTTGGAAACTCAAATAATACAAGCGTGCTTTTAAGAAAAGTGATTTAAAAATTTCTTTTCTTCTTATTTTTTAAAAAATCGATAAAAATAGAATATAGCTATTAAAGTGATGAACTTCAATAGCTATTGTAGACAGTAAAAGAAACCTACATGAACATCATATAAATCTCTTTTTTTAATTAACTTCCTATACTGATGGAGAAAAAATAAACTGCCAATTGGTAATGCACAATCAACAGTCTAACGGCTAATGATGAATTATCAATATAGAAAAATTAATCTGAAAGACAATCAAATATTCTCTATCTAACTATCTTTCTAACATCAGCAACGAATCACTGATGTTGGAAAGATAATTAATGAAAGTAAATAGCGATTAGCTATTTACTTCCTGACATATTTGATTATTCTAATTCCAATGGTCCAAGCTTATTCAATTCCTTTCTGAACTCTTCCATTGTTCTTTGGAACTTTTCACCTTCGGATGCTGAAATCCATTCATGACAGAACCTTTCCTTTTCGATTCCGAATTCCTCAAGAATGTCTTCAACAATCTTGGATCTTCTGGACCATTTGTAGTTACCTGCGTCATAGTGGCAATCGCCTATGTGGCAGCCTCCTACAAACACTCCGTCAGCGCCTTCCTGGAATGCCTTGAATATCATGGAAGGGCTGATTCTTCCTGAACACATTACACGAATGATTCTGATGTTAGGTGAGTATTGCATACGTGCAGTGCCTGCAGTATCAGCACCACCATAACAACACCAGTTACATAATAAACCTACGATTTTTAAATCATCTGCCATCTAATCACCTCATAATTCAGTTTTTTCTGGACTGTATAATGGAGGTTTGATGTCATCTGAAACTCCAGCTACATAGCCAGTCCTATTAAAGTATTTTTTCTGCAATTTGTCAAAAATCAGTGAAACAGGAATGTCCATAGGACATACGTCATCACATTGTCCGCAATCAACACAGCTGAAGCTCATGTGGGACAGCCTTACTCCCTGGAATGCGATTGGAGTAGGAGGGATGTTTGTTTCATCCTTGAAGTATGGCTTGTTCAGTTCACAGTTTTCAAAGCACCAGCAGATCGGACATACGTCACGGCAAGCGTAACAGCTGATGCAGCGGCTCCATTCGTCCATTTCGCTGACTGTAGGATAGACTGCATTTTGAACCTTGTTGGCCATCTTAATCATAATGCCTTCAACTTTAGCTCTTCCGTCGATAGCTCCCTGAGCGGGGGTTTTGGTTTCAAGGATTCCGGCCTTTTTAGCACCGTCAATCAATTCCTGACCTTTTTCATCATTTATTTCAATGAATGTCCAGCCATCTTCAGCTCCCCAGTTACCGCAGGCAAGGTTTGCCTTTCTAGGGATTTTCACATCACACCTTTGGCAGTTGGTACGACGGCCATAACCTTCATTTTCAAGGTCGTGGATTTTGACTGCCTCTTCTGAACCGTCTGCAAGCTCGATGATGAACTGTCCCTTGTCGATTTCTTCGCTTACGACATCATCAGGGTCTGCTTCATAGAAAAGGTCAATCATCTTTCTTCCGCTTACCGGTGAAACTGTTCCTCCACAGTTCAATCCGATTACGTAGATGTTGTCCTTGTTGATTTTGTGTCTTGCAATAAGCTCTTCGATTGCCCTCATGTCACAAGGCTTTGCGGTCACTGCCACTTTCTTGTCATAGAAGTACTTCTGCACAAGATCCCCAATCATTGTAGGGGCACAGTGGTATGAACCTGCAGTCTTCATCAAATCTTCGGAGTCTGTTACGAAAGTTGGAATTCCATCATAAACATCATCGCAAGGGCTGATTGCCAATACTCCATCGACTATTCCTTCATCAAGCAGATACTTGAGGATGCTGGTTACTGCACCTCCGCATTCGCCAGCTTTGTGAATATCATCATTTTGGGATTTTGCTAAAACATAACTCATTTAAATCACCTGCCTATCCGTTTAATTTTTCAATTGCCTCAATTTCACTTAAAACATCTGATTCAATTGCAGCATTGAAAGTTTGGGTTTCGCCCATTGCATTTACAAATGATCCGTCTTTTTCAAGCCATGTTTTAATTGGAACAACAATGTCTGAAGCTTCGGTTGTCTTGTTTGCACATGGTGCAAAGCTAATTATTTTTGAAATTTTTGAAAAGTCAAATTCTAATTCGTCAACAATGTCATCGTCAAATACCAAAAGGACCTTGGTGCCGTCAAGCAGTTCAAACATTTCGTCCTTTGATTTTGCATCCAAAACGCCTAATGCGCCTTTGGTGTTGGATTTGCTGAATACAGGCAGTATCTTGCAGTTGAGCGCTTCGATTTTGGCCAAATCATCAGCGGCTTCAACCTGGTTGAATACCACAACAGAAGATTCGTCGATGTCATCCTTGCAGGCATCCAAAAATTCCCCAACAGATGCGTTGAAGCATTCGTCAGCAATGTTAGATGTTACGGAACTTTCGGCCTTTACGAATGCGGAAATCTTGGCTCCGTTCTGTTTTGCATGGACTATTCTTCTTCCGATCAATGGGTTTTCATACAACAAGTCTCCAATGACAAAGACCTTTTGGGCATTTTCCACATCTTCATAGGATGCGACTTCATCATAATTCTTCAGGTCATCTGCATAAAAGCCAATGTTGTAGCCATTTGACTCGGCAAATTCCTTTATAGCTTCGATCTCTTCAATTGTGTTGTTACCTGAACAAATTACTGTGACATTTGAAGAATCGGCAGATTGCAATTCTTTTTTGATATCGCCGATTAATGCGTCACCGTCAGCATTGTCGAATTTGTTTAAATAACTATCAATGGAATTTCTTCCATTCAAACAATTTTTTCCTGCGTTTACAGGGTGTCTCTTATATGGGAATGTTCCCACAACTTCTCCATCATTCAAAACAACATTAATGCCGCAGCCTACACTGCAGGACGGGCATAAAGTGTGCTTAATCTCCAACATATTTTATCTCCAATATTATAGAGCATCAGAATATTTTTCATAGGGCAAACTGGAACAAATCGAAATTTAACAGATTTTTCAATTTAAGGAAAAATCGAAAAATATCACAAGATTTTAAAACAATTCCTAATGTCACATGCCAGTACAAATCCAACCTGAATTTTTATGATTAAAATCTTGTCCCCCATTATCCCCATTTTTAGAAAATTATTCGTATTACTCTGAACAATTTATAATTAGTTAAACAAAATTATCCAATTAAAAAATTTTAATTAAATAACCTAATAATAGATATTATATTACAAAATATATAAATGTTATTAAAATATCTGAGGCACCATAACAATTCAAAAATTATATATCCATTGGTAAATATCTAAAATATCCAAATTTTAACTACTTACATTTCAAAAAGATATATTGACTGTCATAATATTACTGATTTAAAAAATAATACCATAGCACCAAAAAACGAAAACTATTAAAAATCGTGATAAATCGTTGAAAATAATGATAAATTATTTTGCAATTTTACAAGAATTTTTGCATGGCAAAATATGAAAAATGTTCAAATACTAACGAACAATCTACAGGCATTATCAAAAAATGAAATCACAATGCCGAAAATAAGTTTTCGATAATTTGACCTGAAAAAAATAATAGAGACATAGCTATTAAAGTATTGGAGATAACTTCAATAGCTATTGTAGACAGTGAAAGAAACCTACATGAACTTCATATAAATCTCTCTTTGTTTTATATTAATTAGTTCTATATCGATGGAGAAAAATAATAACTAAAAATCGTAATGCCCTCAATTAATAGTTATCGGCTAATGATGAATTATCAATATAGAATAATTAATTCGAAAAATAATCAAATATTCTCTATTTAACTATCTTTCTAACATCAGCGACGAATCACTAATCTTAGAAAGACAATTAGGAAGAGAAAGTAAATAGCGTGAAAGCTATTTACATTCCAGGCTGGCTATTTGATTTATTCTAACTCTAAAGGACCTAACTTAGTCAAAGTCTTGTGGAACTCCTCCATCGTTCTTTGGAACTTTTCACCTTCAGATGCTGAAATCCATTCATGGCGGAACCTTTCCTTCTCGATTCCGAATTCCTCAAGAATGTCTTCTACGATTTTTGATCTTCTGGACCATTTGTAGTTGCCCGCATCATAGTGGCAGTCACCGATGTGGCAGCCTCCTACAAACACTCCGTCAGCACCTTCTTGGAAAGCCTTGAAAATCATGGAAGGGTTAATCCTTCCTGAGCACATTACGCGAATAATTCTGATGTTAGGTGAGTATTGCATACGTGCAGTGCCTGCAGTATCAGCACCACCATAACAGCACCAATTACATAATAAACCTACAATTTTTAAATCGTCTGCCATCAAAAACACCTCTATAACTCTGTTTTTTCTGGACTGTATAATGGAGGTTTGACATCATCGCTAACTCCAGCTACATAACCAGTTCTATCAAAGTACTTTTTCTGCAATTTGTCGAAAATCAATGAAACCGGAATGTCCATTGGACATACGTCGTCACATTGTCCGCAATCAACACAACTGAAACTCATGTGTGATAATCTTACGCCCTGGAAGGCAATCGGACTAGGAGGGATGTTCTGCACATCCTTGAAGTATGGCTTGTTCAGTTCACAGTTTTCAAAGCACCAGCAGATTGGACATACGTCACGGCAAGCGTAACAGCTGATGCAACGGCTCCATTCATCCATTTCACTTACGGTTGGATAAATGGCATTCTGAACCTTTTTGGCCATATTGATCATGATGCCTTCGACCTTTTCCCTGCCTTGAACTGCAGCATCGGCAGGACTTTTGGTTTCCAGGATTCCTGCTTTTTTAGCACCATCAATCAGTTCCTGGCCCTTTTCATCATTGATTTCAATGAAAGTCCATCCGTCTTCAGCTCCCCAGTTACCACAGGCGATGTTTGCCTTTCTAGGGATTTTCACATCACACCTTTGGCAGTTGGTACGGCGGCCGTAGCCTTCATTTTCAAGGTCGTGGATTTTGACTGCCTCTTCGGAGCCGTCTGCAAGCTCGATGATGAACTTACCTTTGTCGATTTCTTCGCTTACCACATCATCAGGGTCAGCTTCGTAGAACCGGTCAATCATCTTTCTGCCGCTTACCGGTGAAACTGTTCCTCCACAGTTCAATCCGATTACATAAATATTGTCTTTGTTGATTTTGTGCCTTACAATAAGCTCTTCGATAGCTCTCATGTCACAAGGCTTTGCAGTGACCGCAACCTTCTTGTCGAAGAAGTATTTCTGTACAAGGCCACCAATCATAGTAGGAGCGCAGTGATAGGAACCTGCAGTATTTATCAAATCTTCGGAATTAGTCACAAATGTTGGAATTCCATCATAAACGTCATCACAAGGACTTATTGCTAAAACTCCGTCAACTATTCCTTCATCAAGCAAGTATTTTAAGATACTTGTGACAGCTCCTCCGCATTCTCCCGCTTTAAGTATATCATCATTTTGAGATTTAGCTAAAACATAACTCATATTTTCACCTAACCATTCAATTTTTCAATTATCTCAATTTCACTTAAAACATCGGACTCTACAACTGCACTGAAAGCTTGACTTTCACCCATTGCATTAACAAAGGATCCGTCATTTTCAAGCCAGGTCTTTATAGGAATGACAATGTTTGAGATAGCTGTCGTGTCATTTTCACATGGAGCGAAACTAATAATCTTGGATATTTTTGTAAAATCATAATCAATGTCATTTACAACATCATCATTAAATACCAGCAATACTTTGGTATTGTCTAAAAGCTCAATCATTTCTTCTTCTGATTTGGCGTCAACAACACTGAATGCACCTTTTGAATTGGACTTGCTGAATACCGGCAACACTTTGCAGTTTGCATTTTCAAGTTTTTCCAAATCTTCTTGACCATCAACATAATTGAATACGATTACGCTTGATTCTTCAATGTTAGCACTGTTTGAATCTAAAAATTCCTGAACAGAACCGGTTGCCACTTCATCTGCAATATTGAAAGTGACTGATTTGTCAGATTTTCCCAATGCATAAATCTTTGCATCATTCTGTTTTGCATGAACAATTCTTCTTCCAATCAAAGGATTTTCATATAAGAGATCGCCGATTACAAAAACACTCGCTGCATTTTCAATGTCGTCATAGCTTGCGACTTCGCCGAAGTCCTTCAAGTTATCGGCGTAAAATGCGATATTGTAATTTTTAGATTCGCCAAATTCTTTAATTGCTTTGCATTCTTCTACACTATTATTACCAGAACAAATTACGGTCACATCAGATGCATCTACGGAGTTTAATTCTTTTAAAACATCCCCGATAGCTTTTTCAGTATCGGTTTCAGAATTGGACACCAATGCAGTTTGGAATTTGTTTTGATAAGATTCAATGGAAGTTCTTCCGTTCAGACAATTTTTACCTGCATTTACAGGATGTCTTTTGTAAGGAAAAGTTCCAACAATTTCTCCATCGTTTAAAATAACATTAATGCCGCAGCCAACACTGCAAGATGGGCATAATGTATGCTTTATTTCCAACATAATACATCACCAAAATTAGTTAGGAAGTATTAGGAATATATTCAACCGGATATTCCATTTCTGATAAAATATGAACAGATTCACGAGTGATAGAAATCATATCCATAAATGTATTGCATGCATGATGAAAAATTATCTGAGAAACATCATCCTGAACAAATTCTTCAAATAAGTCTAGCATTACAATCCCTTCAATCTTAAAGTTTAAAGGAAAATCTCCACATGATTTAAGAATTATGTCAAAATTGACGATATCCTGATCGGTATTCGTATACTCGACACTCCAATCAATATCCATGTTTAAACTTGAATTTCTAGGATTGAAATCAGGTCTAATCAATCCAATTTTACGCATGCAAATTTTCATTATACTCCCCAACAATTATTAATAATACTGTCTAAAATTATTCAATTAAAAGAATTAATCAAATAATCTATACAATAGTGAGTAGTAATAAGCATATAAATGTTATTATAGTATTACTTTCATATTTAGCGACCGAATCATTAATTATAAAATTAAAATGAGTTATATCCAAAAATAAATAAAAATAATTAATTATAATAAAAATGAAGCATATTCAGACAATATTAAAGATAAATTAATAATTGTCAAAAAAAATAAAAAAGGATAGGAATCCAGTGAAATTCAAAGATAACTATCCCCACCATTTAAATCATGAAAATATGATATTACAATGAATCCATAAATGATTAAGTTAACATCCACAAGAAAAGAAACAAATAAACATTGAAATAGGGGTTGAAAAATTTAGTAATACTTTTTATGGATTTAATACTACCATAAAACATACAAAATAATAAAAAAGTAATAAAATAAGGAAATAAATGAGAAAAGTTAAGCACTTCTCTCAAGAACGAAATCTGCAATGTCAACAAGTATCTGTTTAGATGAAGAATCGTCCAATATTTCGAGTACTTCTTTTGCTTTGACCACAGATTCTTGTGCCAAATTGCGAGCATATTCAATGGCACCACAATTTGTTAAAATCTCAATCGCTTCATCTATCTCAGCTTGTGAATTATTTTCATCTTTTAGGATTTCAAGCAGCCTGCCGTCATCGACGCTGGCCAGACCCCTGATTGCAATGATTGTCATCTTGCCCTTGCCGATGTCTGAACCTATAGGTTTTCCCAATGTTTCCTCATCAGCGGCAATGTCAAGGTAATCATCCTGAATCTGGAAGGCAAGTCCAATCAAACGGCCGTATTCATACATCGCATCAATCACTTCGTCGCTTGCTCCACCCATAATGGCTCCAACCTTGGTGGCAGCTGCAATCAATGCACCGGTCTTTTTGAAAATCATTTCCATGTATTCGTCTTCAGCCACATCGAACCTTTCTTCAAAGCCCATGTCTGATGCCTGACCTTCACATATTTTAACGCAAGCGTCGGCAACGGTTGCCAAAGCCCTATTGTTCTGTTCCGAACTTGTTCCTTCAGAGCCGATTATGATTTCAAATGCCTTTGAAAACAATGTGTCCCCTGCAAGAATCGCAACATCGTCTCCCCAGACCTTATGGACGGAAGGCATTCCCCTTCTCATGTCATCCTGGTCCATGATGTCATCATGAATCAGGGAAAATGTGTGGATCAATTCGATTGCAGCACCTGCTTTAAGGGCAGATTCACGTTTTCCGCCAACCGCTTCGGCAGTTATCAATGTCAAAGCAGGCCTCAACATTTTTCCTCCAGCACGAGTTAGGTAAACTGATGCTTCGGCCAAGTTGTCTGGAGTTATTGTGCCCAATTCCTCTTCGATTGTTTTTGTAATGTCTGTTGAATAATTTCCAAGTACCTCTTTTACATCACTCATAATATCCCTCTTTAACTTCTAAAAACCTGTGCTTGAGCGTTTCTTAGGATATGAATGTCATATCCAATTCTGTAGCCTTCCTCTTCAGCGAGCTCGGCATAGGCTGAAAGCATTGATAAGTCTCCGTGTGCAGGTATGATATGTTGCGGTTTCAACATACGTAAGAATTCTCTGTGATCCTCTCTTCCAGCGTGTCCGGAAACGTGAGCATTAGGATAGATTCTTGCACCTTTCACCTTTAATCTCCTTTCCATAATGTGCCTGTTGGCGGCATTTGTAGGGTTTGGAATGATAGGTGCTGAAATAATAACATTGTCTCCCTTCTTGATATTGAACGGAGTTCTTCCGTTGGCAATTCTTGGAAGCAGCGCATCAGGTTCACCCTGGTGCCCGGTTGTTACAAGCAGATAGTTTGCGCGGTCCTCATCCGCCTTCATCAAAGCCTTGTTGACAGCCTTTGGAGATCCATAAATGCTGGCATTTTCAGGCAATTTCAAGATGCCCAACTTTTGTGCGATGCCGCAGAACCTCTCCATTGAACGGCCCAGGAAGAATATTTCCCTGTGGCTCTTTTTTGCAATGTCTGCAATGGCCTGTACACGCTCGACGTGGGATGAAAATGTAGTGACAATCATACCAGTCTTTTCGTTCAGCGGCTCCCTCATTACATCTTCCAATATGTTCCTTGCAATCCTTTCGGAATGGGTCTTCACTTCATTATAGTTTATTGCATTTGTTGTTTCAACTATCAATGCAAGCACTCCTTTTCTGCCCAATTCCTTCAATCTCTTATAATCAGGAGGCGGAGATACCTTCTGATGGTTGTCAAATTTAAAATCAAGTGCATATACAATTATTCCTTCCGGGGTATGCAATACCGGAAATACTGCCTGCGGAATACTGTGTGTTGACTGTACGAATTCCAATGTGATGTCTTTTGAAAGCTTCACCTTGCTTCCAGGATTCAATACCTTGATTGGATTTGTCACCTTGAATTTGCGTTCCCCTTTAATCTGCTTTTCTATCAAAGCGGCAGTATATGGTGTTCCAATTAACGGTGCGTCATATCTGTGTGCAAGTTTAGCGACCGCACCGATGTGGTCCAAATGACCGTGGGAGAAGACTATTCCCTTTACCTTACCGTCAACATCCTTCATCAACGTGTCGTCCGGAATAACTCCCCTTTCAATTAAGTCTAAACTGTGCATTCTGTCGATATCAGTGTCTTCGTGCATGCTAATCCTGTCTAGATGAATTCCCATATCAAAAATAACAACATCATCATCTATGCGGATAGCAGTCATGTTTTTCCCGACTTCCTCATATCCCCCTATAGCGATAACTTCTACGCTCATGTTTCATCTCCTTGAATAACTCTTTGTGTTAATACCTCTTTCATTCAGCCATTCCCTTGTTTTTCCGCGAATGACCAAATTAGATTGTTTCAATTCTTCAATATTATTTGCTCCAACTAAAAACATAGCAATTCTTAGCGAATCATTAAATCTATCAATAAATGTGTTTAAGGCTTCCTGAGAAGCGCAATTCTTTAAAAACGGCAATGCCATACCGACAGCATCCGCTCCAAGAGCGATTGCCTTTGCGGCTTCAAGACCTGTTCTTATACCTCCGGAAGAGATTACGGGAACATCAACTGCATTTGTAACTTCAACTGTGGAGACTGCAGTAGGAATTCCCCAATCCCAGAATATCTCTCCAAGGTATCTGTCTTCGGCGCGGTATGTCTCTACAGCGGCCCAGCTGGTTCCTCCAGCCCCTTCAATATCAATGAAATCAACGCCGGCTTCGACCAATGTCCTGGCTGACTCGGCTGAAATTCCGCAACCGGTTTCCTTTGCAAGAACAGGAATCTCAACAGCATCGGTTATCTGGCCTATCAGGTCAGTGTATCCTCTGGCATCCAAATCGCCTTCAGGCTGTATTGATTCCTGAAGAGGATTTAAATGAATGGCCAATATGTCAGCGTCCAATATCTCAACTGCCTTTTGTGCAAGATTCAGCTGAGGCGCACCAATATTTCCGACAAGCAGACAATCCGGAGCGTTTTCACGAACAACACTGTAAGTGTCTGCGAGTTCCGGATGTTCACATGCCGCCCTTTGAGAGCCGACCCCCAAAGCGATTCTGTGATTTTCGGCCGCAATTGCCAGTTGCCTGTTTACTTCTTTGGCTGCAGGATGGCCTCCTGTAATGGCCGTGATGAATAAAGGTGAGTCCAGTTTCTTTCCGAAAACGGAAGTCGACAAGTCTATTTCGTTCTTGTCGATTTCCGGCAAGACATTGTGGATCAGTTCTATGTCCTCGAATCCTGTTGTCTTGTCCTTAAACTCAACGTCGTAATTTTCACAAATTAATAAATGCTCCAATTTTCTATCTGAAATCATGTGTTAATTTCCCCTTGAAATTATTGTTCCCTTAACTGGCTTGTTTTCCAATGCTTTGAAAATGTTGTCTTCGACTTCGGCATTTATTATTTTAGATTCGATTCCCAAATCCGCTAAATATAAAAGCTCCTTAATCTTTCCGACCATTCCTCCGGTAACATCAACATTAGTGGTTCCTTCGAGAGTGTCCAAATCCTCAAGTGAAGTGAATTTCTCAAAAAATACGGCATCATCATGAGTCTTTGGATTCTTGTTATAGACCCCGTCAACATCTGTGCCCAAAATAACCTGGTCAGGAGAGAGATTTTTGGCAAGATACTGAATCAGCTGGTCGCCTGAAATGACGCAGAATTCCAGATTGTTATCCAAAACCACATCCCCATAGATGACCGGAATGAAACCCTTTGCAAGATAGTTCCTAAACAGGTCAAGATTCCCGTCAGTTATCCTTTTGTCTGTTGCAGTTATGAAACCTGAAGCCGGAACTGCAATGACAGGAAGCCCCTCTGCAATGAACGATTCGCAAATGAACATGTTCAGCTTCTTGACCTCATTTTGAATTTCGCAAAATCCCAACCTCTTTTGAGGATATTCTGATTCGTCGAATTCCTCACCAATCTTATGTTTCTTAGCCGGAGGATGTCCGAAAGAACCTGCGCCATGAACTATGACCAGTTGCTTGGGTGACGCATCCATGGATGCTTTGATTTCAGAGGCAATTCTCTTAAGGCTCAAATCGTCGACTTCACTAGTCTTTGAGTCCTTGTTAGTTAAAATACTGCCGCCAATCTTTAGAATAATCATTAAATCACTTATAAACCCTTGAAGAAACTCCTTTTCGAGTGAACCTAATTTTCAATATGTTGTCATCACGGTCAATGGCTTCCGCCACTTCCTCAACCTTGCCTGGACAGAGAGCGATTATGCTACCTCCTCCACCTGCACCGGTTGTCTTGGCACCAATTGCGCCGGCTTCCCTTGCATTATATACCATACGAGACAGTTCCAAAGTGTTAACGCCCAAAGTATCTAAAAATCCATGATTGATATTCATCAATTCGCCGATTTTGGCGAAATCCCTTTTCAGGATGGCCTGCTTTGCATAATTGGTCAGATTGCCCATTGATGTAATGACCGGATTGATGACTTTAGGATTTCTATCCTTAAGGTTTTTAACGTCCTTAACCATTTTGCCTGTGTTTCCATGTTTGGTGGTATATCCTACGACAAACGGGACATTGAAATTGACGTTGAAGTGTTCGACCTTCTTATTTCTTGACAAATAGACAAGCCCTCCATATGTTGAAACCAGAGTGTCAAGGGGACTTGCAACTCCCTGAACAGCCTGCTCAACCATGTGAGCGTCATGTGCAAGGGACTTTTTGTTAAAACGAATATTATGGTACCTGTATAATGCAGCAAGGGTGGCTACCGTCACCGCTGCGGATGATCCGAGACCTGAACCAATAGGAACATTGGAATTTAGGGTAATGTCGATTGGAGTATGGTCATGTACTCGATAAAGAGACTCTAAAATATATCTAATAATACCTGGTTTTCCCTTAAGCAGAACATATTTCTTAGACCTTGTAAGCAATTCAGCTTCAAAACCTATGTCCGGAGCTCTGAAAATAGTGGAATCATATTCCGATGGTTTGATTGTTATATAAGCCCTTTTGTTGACTGCTCCCGCTATGGCAGGCTCACCATAAACTACAGAGTGCTCGCCGAACAGTATTGTCTTTGCTGGAGCAGAGGCTTTAGCTATCATAAATACACCTTATCTAAAAACACCTGAAGCATAACCTACAACAGATGTGAAATCACCGGTAACGTCCCCACTGGTTCCATAAGCCAATATTTCAGAAGTGGTTTTGTTGCATCTTTTGGAAACGGACATTGTAGCCATTACCGGAGCATAACCGCACATAGTAATGTTATACTGGATGACTTCCTCAAAAAGTTTGAATTCATTCATTTCCTCAATATCTTCAAGAACGAATCCGTCAACCTTGTTTGCCTTTTCCTGATTGTTGAAATGGGATAAATCCGTGCTTGCGATGACACAGTAAGATTTGTTTAGCCTGTTTGCAGCTTCAAAAATCGCATTCGACAAATCATTTGAAGTGACAAAATCCTGCTTTCCCATCGTAATCGGGACTATCTTGAAATCAGACGAAAAGTATTGCAGGAACGGCAGCTGAACTTCAATGCTGTGTTCTCGAATATGGGCCATGAAATCAGAAGAAGCGATGTCTGAAGATTCTATTACGACTTCAGCAAATTCATTGTCAACTTCCACATTTCCTAATGGAGTCATCCATTCTCCCTCATTGAATACAGATATTTCACTGCCGAATCCAGTATGGTTAGGACTAATAATGATAAAAACTTCAGGAAAACCATTTTTAACGATTTCACAATAGCCGTGAGAGGCTATCGGACCGGAATATTGATAACCTGCATGAGGAACCATGACATTGATGGGATAGTCTTCGCCATCAAAGGATTCTAATTCCGGGACGTAACCAACGCCAGAATCATCTAAAAAGCAACTTTCAATAAGTTCTTTCAGCCTATCTGGATTACTTGGATAGAACGCTCCGGCCACAGCAGGTTGTCTTAACATATAACTCACTTAAAATTTAAGTTCGAATTCAGTTGAATCAATATCAAGGTCACCGTCTTCTGGGATGTCTCCTCTTTCTCTTAAGATTTGTCTTGCAAGCAACCAGTAAACCAAAGCGATAGCTTTTCTACCTTTGTTGTTTACAGGAACTGCAATGTCAACAAAACTGAGCAAGTTTTCAGTATCGCATAATGCAACTACTGGAATACCGTTCTGTTTGGATTCGAGAATTGCTTGTGCGTCTGATCTTGGGTCAGTTACAACAATGATTTTTGGTTCAATGAATTTAGCGTAATTAGGGTTTGTTAAGGTACCTGGGATGAATCTTCCAGGAATGGTTTTGGCGCCGGTCAATTCACCGAATTTTTTAACAGGAGCCTGACCGTATTGACGGGTGGCCACTACTAAAATGTCTTCAGGGTCGTATTTTGCCAATAATTTTGCGGTTTGCCTGATTCTTTCATCAGTCTTTTGAATGTCCAATACATATAAACCGTCAGATCTTACTCTGAATATGTATTTTTCCATATCACTAGTCTTTTGCTGGGTACCGATGTGTAAACCAGCAGCCAAATAATTGTCTAAGTCTATTAAAAGTTCTTCATTTACCATTTTTTCACCTATAATTTAAAAGTCATCTTCAATTTTAATACATTCGTTAGGACAGACGTCCATACATACTTCACAATAACTACAGTCTTCAGGATTGTTGATTGTAATCTTATCTCCTTCAAGGACCAATACTTCCATTGGGCAAACATCAGCACATTCAGCGCAGTCAGCACCATCACATTTATCGTAATCTAAAATTACTTTTGACATAATATCTCCTCTAATTTTTAAATTTGCCCATTCTTGAATTCGGAAGCTTCTCTTCTATACGAATAAGCTCATTCAATTTAGCTATTCTTTCCCCACCGATAGCGCCGGTTTTAATCATAGGAGAGTTAAAACCAACAGCAAGATGAGCGATAGTCTCATCAGTGGTTTCACCTGAACGGTGTGACACGACAGGCACAATGCCATTTTCCTTTGCCAGCTTAACAGTGGCATAGGTTTGGGACAGTGAACCTATCTGATTCGGCTTGATAATGATTGCATTTGCAGCATTCATTTCAATTCCTTTAGCTAAAAGCTCCTTATTGGTTGTGAACAAATCGTCTCCACAAACAAGACATCTGTCACCAACTTTAGAAGTTAACTGAGCAAATCCGTCGAAATCAGATTCGTCAAATGGGTCTTCTACATAAAACATTTTGTAAGTATCAATAATTTCATTAACGAAATCAATTTGATCGCCGGTATCTCTCTTGATACCGTCTTGAGCATAAACATATTTCTGCTCGCTAGCATCCCATAACTCGGATGCGGCCATATCTAAAGCGGGCCTGATTTCAATGCCAATCTCATCGCCAACCTCTTCACATGCCTGAGCTTGAATCTCCAAAGCATCTGCGTTAGTGATATTTGGCACCCATCCGCCTTCATCTCCCTTACCTCCGGTAAAGGATGAATCTTTAGATTGGATCAGTTCTTTTAATCTTTTGTGAATAGAAGCATTTGCAAAAATTCCATCGACCATATTGGTGGCTCCGATAGGAACGACCAGGAACTCTTGAATGTCAGGAGCATTAACGCCTGCATGAGCTCCACCGTTCATCATATTGCCTAATGGATACGGCAACTCATTTGCGAAATTGCCTCCAATGTATTGATAAAGCGGCATGTTATATGATGCGGCTGCGGCTTTAGCGGCGGCCATGGAAATAGCGACAGTTGTGTTGCCCCCAATAGCGGCAAAATTGTCTGTGCCGTCAATCTCTTCGAGTACCTCATCAATTGTAGCGACATCACATGCATCCATTCCAATAAGTTCGGAAGCTATCAAATCTTCCATTTCACTTACTACAACGTCAACCCCTCCTTCAGGGAATGATACAACTTCTCTTGAACCGGTACTTGCTCCGCTTGGTGCAGCTGCTCTGCCAAAACCATTCCAAGTGATTACATCCACTTCTATGGTAGGATTGCCTCTGCTGTCCAGAATCTTTCGGACCTGGACATCTTCTATTATACTATCCAAAAAAACACCTCAGTGTCATTCAATTTGTTACCAACCGGCCTATATCCTGAAAAAATTAGTAAGTTTCTTTATAGAGCCAAATTGGTATTTTTTATTTTTTTTAAATAATTGGAGAAAAATAGATAAAATCTATTAGTCTCTAATAACATCTAATGGTAAAACTCCAGCTTTGAGTTCTTCATAAGCTATATCAATTGGATCTAAGGAGTCAGTAATGTCAACTAGAGGTTTTGCCCCCATAGATATTTGAATTGCTCTAGCTCCAAGAATTCTAGCTCTTTCAAACCTTGTCAATTTTTTATCAGCATCCATGAATATTACTTCCATTTTTTAGGCATTTTACCAAGATTATCTTTTCTGAAAAATATCCCTACAATAGTTATTCCCATGTTTCGACATGGGAAATTAACATTCTTCTACAACAGTATCTTGTTAAACCCAAATCATCTAAAACATCTTTAGACTTTTCACCAGCGGCTACTCTTTTGTTATATTCATCAAAGTATGCTGATACAGGTTTTCCGCAACTTAAGCATCTTATAGGAATCATTTATATCATCTTTTTTAATTTAAATAAAATATAAAGGTACAGAATTTATCTGTAACTTTTTTGTTTACGTGCTCTTGCTCCAGGACCACCATATTTTTTAGGTTCTGAACGTCTTGGGTCACCTACTAACATGGTTCTGTCATATTGAATGAATCTTTCTTTTAAATCCATATCTTGAGACCATTGTACGAGTCCTTTTGCAATTACCATACGTGCAGCTTCAGCTTGACCCATTACTCCTCCACCGATAACATGGATAGTGATATCCACTTCATTAGCCAGGTCTCCAGCTAAGGTCAATGGTTCTTGTAATTTTAATTGAGCAAGCTCAGGAGAATAAAGTTCTAAAGGAACTTTGTTGATTCTGACTTTACCTGTTCCTTCACGAACAGTACCTCTTGCGATAGCTGTTTTACGTTTTCCACTAGTATGAATAACTTTAACCATAATAACACCTACTTATCTAAAAGGTAGCCGATACCTTTTTTGAGATCTTTGTATTCAGCTTCAGGAACTGCAGTGAGTTCAGCATCGGCATATTCAGCAGGTATGCCAACGAAAGCCTTTAAGCCTTTGTATGCTGTTTTACCTTTGGATTTTTTGAAAGGCAACATTCCTCTTACAGTTCTTCTAAATATGTCGTCCGGCCTTCTAGGATATTTTGGACCTAAGTCACGAGGGTTGGAAATACTTGCCCTGTCAACTCTTTGTTTGTATTTGGCGTAAGCCCATTCCTTGTTACCGGTTAACATAATCTTTTCAGCATTGAGAATTACTACTTCTTCGCCTTCTAAAAGATTTTTACTAGTTACACTAGCTAATCTTCCTAAAACGCATCCTTCTCCATCAATAATCATCATAACACACATCCCCTATTCCATAATCCTTATGTTTGATCCTTTAGGATTACTTTCCATAATTTCGTCGATTGAGATGCATTCTCCGCCTGCACTTTCGATTTTTTCCTGTGCTTTAGCTGAGAATTTTAATGCTACAACATCTACTTTGTTTTCCAAATCACCATTTGATAAAACTTTACCAGGAACTAAAACAGTTTCTCCGGCTTCAGCATGTCTTGAAATATCAGACAAATTGACTTCAGCGGTTCTTCTGTTAGACCTTTCAAGTCTTTGTGCAACATCTCTCCAAATGGCTGCATCTTCACTTCTTGATTGTTCATAAAGTTTATTAATAAGTTCAATAAGGTTAGGATTTGTCTTTACTACTTTCTTAACCATTATTTACTTCCTCCTTCTTCACTAAATCTGATAAACTTATCCGCTTTTTCACCTAATACGTCACATGCTTTTAATAAAACTTCTTTAGGAGGCATTGCGCCATCAGTTTCTATTCTGAATATGAAATCATTCGGACGGAATCCGACATTGATGTATCCGTTGTCTGAAGCCCTTACACAGCTTTTGCACATGGCACAGTCTTCAATGTCAAGAATCTTAATCTTTTTGGATCTCCTGTCTGATTTCAAAATACCTCTAGGGCATGCTTGGGCACAATCGTAATCGATTTCAACATCCTCATTGAATGTTATTTCAGGATATTGCTTGTAAGCGCATACGGTTGTTGGCATCCATTTTGCATGTTCCTTTCCATAGCCCACTTTAGCGACAGCTTCAATATTGAGCACTTCATCTTCTTTGAGTTTTACTAAAGGTATAGTGTCGTATACTGGTTTAATTTTTGAGTCTGAAGATATTAAATCCTTAGAATAAACAACTTTAGGTCCCACTTCATTCCATTAGCATACTCTTCCCAGTCATCATCTTCAGGCAATGACAATCCTTCAAGAGCATCCAAATCAGAAACTAAAGGAGTTAAACCAAGTCTATGAGCAAGTACCTCATTGAACATTGCAGAATCGTTTCTGATAATATTTACATCTTCAATGGCTATCTTAGGAACGTTGACCATTGCAACCCTTCTAATAGCATTTATGAAAGGTACTTCTGCATCGCGAACGATGAAAACGATTTCATTTTCGCTTTGGCTTTTTACTTCTATCTCCATATTAAACCCTTCCGCTTAAACTCTTCTTCCTCTTTTACCACCAGGTCTTCCAGTACCGTCGTGAGGAATTGGAGTAATATCTTCAATTTTTCCTATTTTAATTCCAGCTCTTGCTAAAGCACGAATAGTTGCTTGTGCACCAGGTCCTGGACTTCTAGGTCCATTTCCA
>CACWUH010000022.1 GCA_902764015.1 uncultured Methanobrevibacter sp.
TGACGAGTTCGGCATGGCCCTCTTGACGAGTTGTAGGGGATATAACTACTCTATCTTTCAAATATGTCACCTCAATTATAAATTAGAAACTAACATTAAGTATATATATCTATTATTATTAATAAGTTTCTTCAATAATCATAAATCGAAATATATATAAAAGAGAAAAATCTAACTTTACTTATTATAATTAATAATACGAACGTAGGAGGGAAAAAATTGGATAAATCAAATATAATCATTTCAATAATTATTGTATTATGTATCGCAGCAGCGGTTACTGCATACGGCATAACCAATACTGACAACCCAATATTCTCTAATTTATCCAGTATGGGTGCAAATAATGCTGGACATGGAATTGGAAACAATACCACTTTAGGAAACCATTCTGCTTCTGTAGCAACTACAGCCGGAAGTTCAAACTCAGGCACAGGTTCCGGATCATCATCCGGCAGTGACAGTGGAAGTTCAAGCAGTTCATCAAGCAGCGACAGCAGCAGCTCATCAAGCAGCGACAGCAGTGACAGCAGCAGCTCATCAAGCAGCGACAGCAGCAGTTCAGGCATCTCTTATTCAGATGCAGAAGCCATAGCTTCTGGTTCAGTATTAGAAGAAGGATGCTACATTGGTGAAGGTTACTATTCCGATGGAATGTGGATTTTCAATGTTTATGATTCAAATGGAACCATAGTCGACAGCATTGGTGTTGACGCTAGCGGTTCAACCAGTGAAGCATAAGGATTGATTTTTAATCCTTTCTTTTTTTATTTTTAATGAAATAGATAACTATATATAATAAAAAAAATATAATTATTATTGTTACATTTGAAGGGCCCGTAGCCTAGCTGGATAGGGCGTCGGACTTCTAATCCGAAGATCCCGGGTTCAAATCCCGGCGGGTCCGTCCTTACAAATTCTTTTTTTGTAAAAATCAATTTAAATGGCTTGATAATATTTTGGGCTTGTAGCCTAGTCTGGAAGGGCGTAAGACTCCTAATCTTAAGATCGAGGGTTCAAATCCCTCCAAGTCCGCTTATATTAAAAATTGTCTAAGGTTACGACTTTAGGCTTTTTTTCTTCTTTTTTAAACAATATCTGCCCATATTGGCCTCCACCACCTGGAATGACCTCAATTGAATTATCTCTAAACGAGGAAATGGCCAACGCAACATTTTCATCAATCTTTTTGATTTCATTCAACGGCGCATCTATCAACACATTGATTTCAGTTGCAAAAACATCAACCAGTTTCTGCCAGATTCCCTGTACGAATTTTGTGGTGACACCCTTGCCATGAACTGAAGAGATGATCTCAGCCAACGGCATCAGATGAACATATTTTGGCCTGAAATCGGGATGGGATGGCTCATCCAAATCCGCTATTTCAGATATTCTGAAATCCACTCCCTTTTTGATTGTGCCTCCGCAGGAACATTTCATCCCGTTTTCACGGGCAACCATAGGATCGACCAATTTATAACACTTCGTGCAGGCAGTCATGTGATATTTTCCCAGGTTAGGCACCAGACCGTAATTGGCCTTAATGTCTCTCTTTTTAAAGGCCTTTTTGATTGAAGAATATGAAATGTCATCCAGTTCCACCTGATTGAATTCCCTACCCAATCTGTGAGGCCATGGTGAGTGTGCATCGGAATTTGTCAAAAACACAAAATCCTTAAGCTCCGAAACAGTATCCGCCATTAATGTATCAGCCGACAGACCCAACTCCACAAAATCAGGAGCCTTATCATAACAGTCGTAAATGCTGTCATGGGACTTGTACATCCCGGTCCAAGGCGTGAATGCATGTGCTGGACCAATCAGGCAGTCATAGTCATGGGCAAAGTCCAGCATCTCCGCTCCCCCGAGCCTTGTTTTTGGCCTTCCGTCAACATTCTTGTTTTTTGAAGGCAGCTTTTCCGACATCTCGCGGGCAATGTCCAAGTCAGGGATAATGATTAGATGGTGGATTCTGCTTTTTGCCTCAACTTCCGTCGTCAATACAAAATCCATATCATCCGCAGTGTAGATTCCATCTCCAGAACAGGTCGTGCTTTCACGGATTATGTCTAGCCACTTCAAATGGAGCGCATCCCCGGTTCCCAAAAGCTGCAACCCCTTCAGTTTAGATTTGGGGGCCATGTTGCTAATCAGCATGTCCTTTGATGAGGCCATCGAAAAGCAGCTGTGAATGTGAAAATCGGCATTTACTAACATGATTTAATGTTATGGATTCACATTATTTAATATTTTTTTAAGATTGGAAACCGAATATTGCTTCCTTTTTGGCCTCAAATCAACGCCGATTTCATCTATGGAATCCAGATTTCTTAAAAAATAGTTTGTTTTATCAATTAGGCTAATTATTTCGGCCTGTGTTGTCGGAAAGGCTAGCTTCAATGTCGGAATATCCCGGTCGTTGACTATCTTGACAAAAAGGCTATGCGCATTGTTGCATGCATTTCCCCCAAACAATATCAAATCGTTCAATGGACTGTAGAGCTTTTTATAGTTATTCGGGCGCTTACCTATAATGATTGCGGCATCTGCCTCATCAATAACTTTTGAAAATAGAAATAATCTTGATTTGACGCCTGATGGAATTTCACTTGATGAATATTTGGTAATCAAGTTATCAAAAGTCAGATTCCCTTCACAAATGTCCATATTGTCGTGGCGGGAAAAATTGCTTGGCGAGAGATATGTATGCCCATTTTTCTCAATCAGGGGAATTACAATCATCGAAGCGTCGGGAATAACAATAATGTTCATGAAAAAAAGTAAAAAGATATTGGACGAATCATCCAATATATCTTAAATCGTCTGCATTTCCTGCATTTGCCTTATTTATTAAATCCTGTTCCATTTGTTGGGCTTTAGCAATCATCTGTCTGGTTTCTTCAGCCCTTTCATCCAATTTCTCAGTATTTATTTCAAAGTTAAGCAAATGGGACAATTTCAAAAGCAAAGCTTCAGCGGCTTCCGCATCAATGAAATATCCTGGAGTCTCACCCATAAGACAGGATCCTTCGATTCCTTGACGAAGACCTAATCCCAGGAACAGTCCAGAGGCTCCAACGATTCCTCCATCATTGGATCTTATTTCAACTTCAGCCTCTCTCAAGAGTTCAACATTGGCTTCGCAGGTGGCCGCTCCGAATACCTTTGGATTTTCAACAGGCTGTGGAGAAGTGACCATTCCACCTAATGTGAAGATTCTGTCAATGCCAAAATCGCTTACGAATTCCAAAATCTCTTTGCAGACAAGGTATTGCCCTTCGGGAGACAAGGCTTGGGTATTGCCCACAAGAATAATCAAATCCAGATTATCCTCACCGACATCCTTCAAGTAATACAGCTCATTGAACATGTTCTCGATAATGCCCTCTTCCTTTACAAGAACTTGAGGAGGGAAAGTTGGAGAATGGATTTCAGCAAACTTGGTGGCTCCCAGTTCATCAATCATATGGTCTGCGGCCAGTTTACCGACATGTCCAAGACCCGGTAACGCTTCTATAAAAATAGGATTGTTCAATTCAACTTCTTCTAAAACAGTAATTTCTGTAGTATTCATAGTATTACTCCTTATTCATTACCTCTTTTTTTAATATACGCCTATATTTACCATATTTATCCTCAACAGAAAATTTTGGAGGATAAATTACTTTAAGCGAACCTCCACAATTAGGGCAAGCATCTTTTAAGGTATAAATTCCGCATTCCGGACATTTATTCATTTTCATATTCATGTAAATCTAATTGTCTAACTCTCTTAAGAATGAACCGTTACCACCGGATTCTTCAACAACTGCAATGCATCTTTCAGCGGCAGCCTTGAGAGTTTTTTCTGCCAAAATGTAATCAGTGGATTTTACTGTAATCCTGTATCTTGGTGCGCCTACGCACTGGACCTTGATTTCCTCTTCCTCATCGCCGTTGTCTTCAGCGGCCTTAAGGGCAGAAATGATTACCTCTACACCATCAGGCACAAAAGTTTCGATATCAACATATCCATTGATGTGAACTTCAGGAGGAGTGATATTCTTCTTGGCCACTTCGGTAATTGCATCAGCCCAATCCTGAGGGATTCCCTCTTCAGTCAGGGATTCTGCACCTTCATCGGAAGCGGCTTCAAAAGCGCCATAGACATCGCCAAAAATGTCCATCAGCTCATAGCCCACTTCATCATAAGCTTCATCCAGAGTCTTATCCAAAGACTTGGCAGACAATTCCAAGAATTTTTCAGCTTTTTGTTCAATTTTCCAATGTTGGATCTTTTTAGTTCTTTGGTCTTCGCGGATTCTCTTCAGGGAAGCATCAACATGCCCCTTTTTAGGGTTAACTCTTAAAACACGACAGACAATCTTTTGGTTTTCCCTTACGTGGTCTCTGATATTCTTAACCCAACCGGAAGATACTTCAGAAATATGAATAAAAGCTTCTTTGCCCTGATATTCTTCTAATTTAGCAAAAGCCCCATAATTAAGAACCTTATAAACTGTACCTACAATAAGTTCTCCTTCATCAGGCCATTCTTGACTTTTTCTAACCATATTCTCACCAACATCAATAAAAATTATAAAAAATAGTAAAAAAATAAGTTTAAAACTAGAAATCTAGTTTAAAACTTTTTCAATGTGTGCGGTGATTTTAGCTTTAGCACCGCGGCAGCACGGTCGAATATAACCTGTTCGTTGTCACAATCTAAACATTTGACTTTTAAAAAGTTTCCTCTACCTTTACTAACCATGTTAACCACCTTATTTAGCTACGAATTCAGGTTTACCTGTTCTGAAAGATTGTTTGATGTGGGATTTACCACATTCTTTGCATTTAAGTCTTAAGTCTAATTTCTTAACTGGCTTGTTTCCAGCAGGTAAAGGCCTTGGGTAACCCCTATAACCAGCAGTCACACGTCTGAATTGTCTTTGTCCCCATGTTAACTCACTAGCTTTTCTCCTTTTTGCAGTATGAACTTCATGAACTGTGTGTTTTCTGCAGTGAGGACAGTATGTTCTTTTTTCTTTTGGTATTTTCATTATTTCACCGTAAATTAATAAATCACTGTAAATCCATCTATGAATTTATCTACTCAATCTATTTAACAAAAAAACGTAGAGATAAGAACTGCATTGTAACGCATCAAGTCTACAGACAGCAAAAATCCAAATTATAAAAAATATAATTTTTTATTATCACAAATAGATACGATTAGTATATCTATTTATCAAGCTATTTAAAGGTAATGGAAAAATTGTTAAATTTTGACCTGACGGCCTTTTCGATTTTTGAAAAATATTTTTGCATTGACCAGCGGCAATGTCACTATATCCTGCGGCCTGAAAGGCCCATAGGTTTTCTCGTCAACGCCGACAATGGCCCCCACATCGTCAAAGACGAGCATTGTAACGAGTTCCGCATCCTTAGCTGCCTTTTTTGATTCGAAATCATAGAATTCATCATTAGCATCAAAGGCATTTGGATTGTCTTCAATGCTTTCAGCCGGCTTTGGCTTGACTTGCGGTTTTGCAGGAGGCTTTTTAATCTCTTCGGATGGCTTAGGCTCCAGCTTTTCCTTAATGACCGGTTCCGGTTCGGCCTTTTCAACGTCGACATCAGGAGTCAAAGTGGTCTTTTGAGTCACTTTTGGTTTGATGATCGGCTTTTTAGGAGTTTCATCATCATCAGACAATTTTTCAAGGGAAATGTTGCTTCTATGATTCTTTAAAGTGTCGATTAAAGAATAATAGAACTTCTCCTCTTCAGGAGTCAAGTTCAGGGGAGTGGTATCCACCAAATCGAACTGGGGCTTTCCCGTGAACAAATGGTAAGACCTGTGAATGTTTATGACTGCCGCTTCAGAAATCTTCTTTTCACGCCTTTCGCAGATTTCAGTTGCAATGATTTGGGACTGCTTTAGCAATGACACTGCCTTTGAAAAGGGATCGCTCATCGCTTCCTGCTTCAGCGCGTCCATATATCCCTGAAGTTTTGTGTAGAAATCCTCATCTACACGAGCCAATGTACCGTTATTCCGTTCTTTTTTCTGAATCTGACGCAGGTCCTGATAGAATTTATCCACTTGATACCATCTCTAAAAATTAGCTTTTAAAAATAAAAAAAAGATGAACCGATGAAATTAATCATCTTGTTCTAATCTAGGAGCAAGCAAGAAACTGAGCTTGCCGTCACCAGTAACCATATTAAGGGTCAGGCTTAACGGCATGTCTGTACCTAAGCTGATTTCCGCTTCCTCTGAAAATTTATCTGCCTTAAGCATTTCTCTAATCTTGTCTAAAGAGAATAAAGATTTTGCATGTTCCTGAATATTTTCTCCGTGAAGATACTTGATGCTTGCATCACCGAATTCGCCATCAGCGGATGCTATAAAGTAGTCTTCATCGACCTGCAATGCGATCTTATCGGAAAAGATGTCAATAT
The DNA here is from genome assembly GCA_902764015.1 of uncultured Methanobrevibacter sp. Taxonomy (GTDB): domain Archaea; phylum Methanobacteriota; class Methanobacteria; order Methanobacteriales; family Methanobacteriaceae; genus Methanocatella. The sequence continues at coordinate 6,445 of CACWUH010000022.1, forward strand.
CGTTGATACAGTCCTTCAGGATGGAGAAACGTACCTTGAATGTTGTAGGATGTGAAATTTGAGGTGGAGTAGGGTTGTCGTATTCAATATCAATCAATCTGATTTTGAATGTTCTTGTTGCATCCCCTTCAAAGGTGATGATGAAGTTACCTTCATCCACAGACATCAAGACCCTGTCTTGAGATTTGGCACGCTTGAGCACTCTCATGAATTCGTCAGTATCAATATTAATCTTTTCAGGCACATCACAAATGTATTCATCGAACAGGCTAGCCTTAAGCTCCAAATGTACGAAAGTTATGTGACTGCGGTCTAAGGCATCTAATCTCATGCCTTCACTGTCAGTTTGTATTTGCACTTCATCAACGATTGATGAAATAGCATCAAAACTGGTTTTTAATATACTAGAATCACTTAATTCTGCTTTAAACATAAATAATCCTCTTATCAATAATGTAATTATATATGTTTTTTATATATTATAAGTTTATCTTTTTAGAAATTATATTCATTAGATGCCTTTTTCATGGCTGAAACATATTCCCTTAACGGTTCGGCCGCATCTTCGCCATATTGTTCAATTATTTTGACAATAGCACTTCCCACAATCACCCCCTCGGCAATCTTTCCAATATTTGATGCCTGTTCAGGAGTATTGATTCCAAATCCAACCGCCAAAGGCAAATCCGTGACTTCACGAATGTCGGACAAGATTGCATTCAAATCCGTTTTGATTTCTGAACGCATTCCGGTCACTCCCAATGACGAGACGACATAAATGAAACCGGTTGCATCACTTGCAATCTTTTGGATTCTCTGCTTGGATGTCGGCGCAATCAATGAAATCACATCCACACCATTAGAAAGGGCAATGTCTGCAATTTCGCCCTTTTCCTCATACGGCAAATCTGGAGATATTATGCCATCGATGCCCAACTCAGCGCATCTTTCAAAGAACTTTTCATAGCCATAAAAGAAAACTGGGTTGATATAAGTCAGAAAGACCAATGGAATGTCTGTTTTTTCCCGTACCCTTCGAACGATGTCGAACACATCATCGGTTGTGGTATTGTGCTTTAGTGCCCTTACGTTTGCATCCTGAATAACAACGCCTTCAGCCATCGGGTCTGAAAATGGAATTCCTATTTCAATCAAATCACATCCTGCCTCTTCCATGGCAAGAATATATTCAACAGTTTTGTCGACTGTCGGGTCTCCTGCAGTCAAGAATCCGATGAATGCAGTTCCATTCTTGAACGCATCAGGTATTTTACTCATTCAAATCAACTCCTCTGTACTCTGCAATTGATCTGACATCCTTGTCCCCCCTGCCGGACAGGCAAATCATAATTATTTCATCCCTATCCATTTCAGGAGCTATCTTCATGGCATGTGCAACAGCGTGTGCACTTTCAATGGCCGGAATTATTCCTTCCATTCTTGAGAGGTACTCGAATGCCTCGACCGCTTCCTCATCGGTTATCGGGACGTATTGTGCCCTTCCGGTGTCCCTCAAGTATGCATGTTCTGGACCCACACCGGGATAGTCCAGACCAGCTGACACCGAGTATACCGGCGCAATCTGGCCATAGTCGCCCTGATTGAAAATTGACTTCATTCCATGGAATATTCCAATCTTTCCGTTTGTAAGGGCTGCGGCATTGTATGGGGTGTCTATTCCTTTTCCTCCAGCTTCACAGCCAATCAATTTAACATCCTCATCTTCTATGAAATTATAGAATGCTCCCATTGCATTGCTTCCGCCACCGACGCAGGCGATGACTGCATCCGGAAGCTTTCCCTCTTTTTCAAGGAATTGTTCACGGGCTTCAGCGCTGATTACAGCCTGGAAATCACGGACAATCATCGGAAACGGATGAGGTCCCATTGTGGAGCCTATTACATAGTTAGTATCATGAACCCTTGCAATCCAATCCCTGAACGCATCGTTCACAGCATCCTTCAATGTCTGTGTTCCTGATTTGACCGAATGAACCTTTGCGCCCAACAGTTCCATCCTATAGACATTCAAAGCCTGCCTTTTTGTATCTACTTCTCCCATGAACACTTCACATTCCATGTCCAGAAGTGCAGCGGCAGTTGCCGTTGCAACACCGTGCTGGCCAGCTCCGGTTTCTGCAATCACCCTTGTTTTGCCCATCTTTTTGGCAAGCAAAACCTGACCCAATACATTGTTTATCTTGTGGGCACCAGTATGGTTTAAATCCTCACGCTTCAAATAGATTTTAGCCCCACCAAGGTTTTCTGTCATCCTTTTAGCATAATATAACAGGGACGGCCTTCCGGCATATTCCTTAAGCAATGCATTGAGCTCTTCGACAAAATCAGGGTCGTTCATATAATGATTGTACTGCTCCTCAAGGTATAGCAATTCGTTCATTAACGTTTCAGATATGTATTGACCTCCATATTCACCATATCTTCCTTTACTCAATTTATAACCTCCATTATCTCCTTTATCTTAATTTCATCTTTAAATCCGTCAGTTTCAAGGCTTGAACTTAAATCGACAGCATAAGGATCAAACTCATCAACGGCCAGAGTTACATTTTCGCTATCCAATCCTCCAGCCAGGAAAAACTCCTTTTTCAAGTCCTTTCGAATCAGACCCCAATCAAATGTCTTTCCGCTGCCTTTTCCACTGTCAAGCAACAAATAATCTGCAATGGAATCATTGTACTGCAATAAATCCACTTCATCATTCATTTCAATTGCATTGATGATTATCAATTCACCATTGGTTTTGTCTTTTAAATCTGATATATATTCTTCGCTTTCGTGGCCATGAAGCTGAGCAACTTCAATTATTCCATCGCCGAAGAGTTCCAATATCTCATTTTCGGGAGCATCCACGAAAACCCCAACTGAAATTATATCCGAATCCAAATTGTCCTTTAGCTTTCTAGCCAAATCATGTGAGACCTTTCTTTTTGAATATGCAAATACAAATCCGATATAATCCGGCTTGTACCTGTTTACTATTTCAATATCCTCCAATCTTTTGATTCCGCAGATTTTGATTTTAACCATTTTTCAGCTCCGCAATCATGGCCTTTTTATCATCGCATTTCATTAAAGTTTCGCCTATTAAAACAGCATCAACATCATTTTCCTTCAATCTCCTTACATCTTCAGCTGTTTTAATGCCACTTTCTGAAATAAATATGACATCTCCACTAACACATCTACGTAGGTTGATACTATTTTCAATATCTACAGTGAAATCCTGCAGGTTCCTGTTGTTGACGCCGATGATTTCAGCGCCGACAGTCATTGCCCTCATGATTTCATCACCGTCATGAGTCTCGACAATTGCCGACAGGCCCAAATCATGAGCCAGATCCAAATATTTTTTGAGCTGAACGACGTCGAGAATGGAAACAATCAGCAGAACGGCTGAAGCACCCAAAAGCTTTGCTTCCCAAATCATGTATTCGTCAACCACAAAATCCTTCCTTAAAACAGGGATGCTAACTTCCTTGACAATCTCTTCCAAATACTCATCAGACCCCTGGAAAAAATAAGGTTCCGTCAGTACAGATATTGCAGAAGCTCCCGCAGCCTCATATTCCTTTGCAATTGCAAGATAATCAAAATCCTCCGCAATCAATCCCTTTGAAGGGGAAGCTTTCTTGACTTCAGCAATGATGGAGATATCATCGCCACCCAATGCCTCCTTAAAAGGAAATTCGTCTGAGATTTCCAACAGGGAAACCTGCTTTTTAAGGTCTTCCAATGGCATTATTTCTTTGGCCATTTCCACTCTCTGTTTGGTTTTTTCAACAATTTCATCCAACATATTAATCAGCATTTGTAAATTCGATAAAGTCTTCAAGTTGTTTCAATGCCCTTCCGGAATCGATTATTTCAGCTGCAAGCTCGACACCTTCCCTTAAGGATTCGACCTTTCCTGCAACATACATTCCTGCAGCGGAATTCAAAAGAACGGCATTTCTTTTCGGTCCCTTTTCACCTTTCAATATTGACAGTGTGATTTGGGCGTTTTCCTTGGCATCGCCACCGACAAGATCCTCCTTGGAACACACTTCCATTCCGAAGTATTCTGGCGAAATTTCATAGGACATTGTTTTACCATCTTTAAGTTCACATACAAAAGTTTTGTCACTGACTGAAATTTCATCCATGCCGTCCATTCCATAAACGGACAATGCGGAATCGACGCCGAGATTTTTAAGCACTTCCATTAGCGGTTCTACAAGTTCCTTTTCATATACTCCCAAAACCTGCATCGAAGCACCGGCAGGGTTTGTCAGCGGCCCCAATATATTGAAGATTGTCCTGATTGAAAGCTCGCGCCTTACCGGAGCCACATACTTCATTGACAGGTGGTAATTCTGGGCAAACAAAAAGCATATGTTGTTTTCCTTCAGGCATCTCAAGCTTCTGCTTGGGCTTATGTTGATGTTGACGCCCAACTCCTCCAGCACATCGGCAGCTCCGCATTTGCTTGAGGCTGACCTGTTTCCATGCTTTGCAACCGGAATTCCGGCAGCAGAAATCACAATCGATGATGTCGTTGAAATGTTGAAGGTGTTTGAACCGTCGCCTCCGGTCCCCACTATTTCCAATACCTTCTCATCATTGAGAAGCCTCAAACAGTGCGCCCTCATCGCTTCAGCTGATGCGGTGATTTCCTCAATTGTTTCGCCTTTCATTGCCATGGCGGTGAGATATGCGCTCATCTGGACTTCGCTTGCATCGCCACTCATGATTTCATCCATTGTCTTGTAAGCCTCATCATAAGTCAAATCTTCATGTTTGTATACCTTTAAAATAGCCTCTTTAATCATAAAATACCTCTTTCAACTTTCTCCATGAAATTTTCAATAATCGTCAATCCATCAGGCGTCAATATTGACTCCGGATGGAACTGCAGCCCATAAACATTATAATCTTTGTGCTTTACGGCCATGACTTCTCTATCGTCACGGGCCTTTGAGATGATTTCCAGACAATCCGGAAGTGTGTCCTCAACAAGGCTCAGGGAATGATACCTTCCGACTGTAATTTCTCCCGGAAGGCCCTTGAAGATGAAGTCATAGTCAAGGGAGATCTTTGATGACTTTCCATGCATCAGCCTTTTTGCATGGGACACCTTGCCTCCAAGTGCAGCGCATATCGCCTGATGGCCCAGGCAAACCCCCAGAATAGGTATGCTGTCATGGAATTCCCTTACAAGATCCATGCAGATTCCGGCATTTTCCGGCTTTCCAGGCCCCGGAGACAAAATGATTGCATCGGGACCTAACTCCTTAATCTCATCAATCGTGATTTTATCGTTTCTTGAAACCTGAATGTCTGAGTTGACCTGACCTACCAGCTGGTACAGGTTATATGAAAAACTGTCATAGTTGTCTATTAAAAGAATCATTGCAATCCCCCATCAGCTGTTTTTAAAGCATCAATCACTGCCGCCGCCTTATTCAAGGATTCCTCAAATTCCTTTTCGGGAACGCTGTCAGCCACAATGCCCGCACCTGAGCGTATGAACACCTTGTTGTTTCTTGCAAAGGCTATCCTGATTGAAATGCAGGTGTCGATGTTTCCGCTCAAATCGACATATCCAATGGCTCCACCATAGATTCCTCGCTTGTTGTCTTCAAGCTCGTTTATTATTTCACATGCCCTTATCTTTGGGGCGCCTGACAATGTTCCGGCAGGCAAAATCGAATCGATGGCCGCAAGTGAGTCCAAATCGCTTCTCAAATCGCCGGTGACGGTGGATCCGATGTGCATCACATGTGAAAACCTCTCGACTGAGAGGTACTTGTCCACCTTGACGGAACCGATTTTGGAAATCCTTCCGATGTCGTTTCTTCCAAGGTCGACCAGCATGTTGTGCTCTGCAAGCTCCTTTTCATCAGCGAGCAGGTCATGCTCAAGCTCATGGTCCTCCTCATCCGTCTTTCCGCGAGGCCTTGTTCCTGCAAGAGGGAATGTGTAAAGCTTGTTGTCGTTGAGCTTGACCAGCGTTTCAGGAGAAGCGCCCGCAATCTCTATGTCATCGCTTGAAAAGTAGAACATGTAGGGAGATGGATTTGTGGTCCTAAGCACCCTGTATGTGTCAAGCAGGCTTCCTGAAATGTCAGCCTCTATCCTGTTTGAAAGAACTACCTGGAAAATGTCACCTTCATAAATGTAGTTTTTTGCCTTTTCAACCATTTCACAGTACTTTTCACGTGAGAAAGCCGGCTTGAAATCTGACTTTAACTTAAGTGGAACGATTTCTGATTTTTTGCCGTTCTTCAATAAGTCTGCCATCTCAAGAAGCTCATCGCATGCCCTTTCGTAATTGCCCTGCAGGTCATCGGTTTTGATATTGACTATCAGGATTATCTTCTGCCTGAAGTTGTCGAATGCGATGACCTTGTCGAAAAGCATCAGGTCAATGTCCTTGAAGCAGTCCTGATTTTCGGCATCAAGATTCAGGCTAGGCTCGGCATATTTGATGTAGTCATATGCAAAATATCCCACAAATCCGCCTGTGAAAGGAGGCAGGCCCTCCAGTTTTGGGGATCTGTTCTTTTCAATCAGGTCATTGATTATCTCTCGGGGATTGTCCGTTTCTATAATCACTTCATCATCGTTCAGTTCATTGAAGTCCTTGTCGCCCTTGATGTGGACAACCCCATCCTGGCAGGTGAACTCCAAAAGCGGATTGAAGCCTAAAAATGTGTATCTTCCCCATTTCTTTGAATCTTCTACACTTTCCAGCATGTATGCATGTTTGCTTATGCCCTTTAAAATTCTTAAAACCTCTATCGGTGTCGCTATATCCGAAAACAATTCATAGGATATGGGAATCCTCTTATATTCTTCATTCTTGCTTATCTCTTTTACTTCTTCAAAACTTGGGGAAAACATTTTATCACTAATTATTAATTAGTACGATGTACTATTTAAAGCCTTGTTGTACTAAAAAGTACATTGAAATATATTTGAAAAAAAATTATTGCATTTTGTCCTGTTCCTTGCTGAATGCAATAACAATCTTTTTGATTTCCCTGCTTTCAAGATAAGGAAGGTTTTCCGTGATTTCACGTTCCAAATCCCTATTCAGCTGCAATCTTTTTTTGGCGTATTCCTCACCTTCAAATTCGGTTCTATACTGTTTGTTTAGATTGGAATATTTGGTAATCAAAGGCTGGAGAACGGTTCCTATATCCTCATCCAGACGGTCATTGATGATTTTTCTTTTCCTGATTTCAGTTAGGAATCCGACAATAGTGATGAAAAATCCCACCATGGTCACGGTCAAGGCCGGGACAAAAATCTTCTGATTGTCAATGAACACCACGGTGACGACAATGCCAACAAGAATTACAACAATCCCAATTTTTCTTAAATCCATGATAAGAGATTTATGACTTATTATTATTTAAAATTTTCAATTTCCGAATAATGAAAACCAAAAGAATGACAAATGAAACTATGGCCAAAACGGACATTACTGAAACGGCCATGCCATCAGTGAATAAAACCTTATCTGAATCGAAGAATACGATTATTTCGGCAATTAGGTTGTTAAAAAAGTGAGCGAAAATCGCAACGAAAATATTGTCGGTTTTTAGGTATAATATTGCAATGCAAATTCCAAAAATGAATGCCGAGAATATGGATCCGAAGCTGTGAAGGGTTGCAAACAAAAGAGACGATATCAACACCGCAAAAACAACGGGAAGGGCCAATTGTAGCCTGTTTAGGAAAACTCCCCTAAAAATCAGCTCTTCAGAAATCGGGGAAATGAAGATAGTGGCCATCAGGCTGCCCGTCAAAAATGAATTGAACAGATTGAATGACGGAACAATCCCTAAAATGAAATCTGAAAGATATAGCATCCCATATGAAAAAAATATATTTAAGATTACCACAAAAAGGATATCCTTTAAAATATCCGGCGAAAAGACTTCCAGGATGTCAACCTTAATTGACAAAACTTCATCCCTCAGTTTAAAAATAAAGTAAATAATTATAAAAATATAAATCCAGTAAACATCAATGTGAACAATGTTTAAAGTATTAATAGAATATTGAATTACAAACAAAATAATGATTAAAGACAATATCTCTTTTAAAGTAATTTTCTTGAGTTTTTCATTGATTGAAGACATCTTATCAGAAATAAAATTTATGAATAAAATAAAAAATACCCCTAACTAAAAAAACAATCCGGCATATTTACTAATCTCTAAATAATAACTTTTTCTGCATCTAATCAACGTCATTGAGCACAAAGACATCTTCAATTGCGTTTTTACCCAATATTTTAGTAATTTTATATGCCAATATTAGAGAAGGGTTATAGCGTGCATTTTCTAAAGCGTTTATTGTCTGACGTGTAACACCAGCTAAATCGGCCAATTCCTGTTGAGTTATGCCTTTTTCCTGGCGGAATTTTCGTATTTTTGTTTCCATGTTATCACCTATTATAAATGATTTATAATAGTAATAATTAATCTTTATATGAAACAATATAAATGTTTGCTAAAATTTAATAGTTTGAACAACAAAAATAATATTGTATTAATAATTATTAGGTGAGATGATAAAAAATGGCTATACACCCAATTGAATTTAGGTATGGTACTCCTGAAATGAAAAATATTTGGGAAGAAGAGAACAAACTGCAAAGAATGCTCGATGTGGAAGCAGCATTGGCTTTGGCTGAAGGAAAACTAGGAATAATACCGCAGGAAGTTGCAGACGAAATTGCGGCAAAGGCAAATACAAAATACGTAAAACTGGAAAGAATGAAAGAAATCGAAGCTGAAACCAACCACGACATCGCTGCATTGTCAAAATCAATTACCGAAGTATGCGAAAACGGTGCCGGAGAATATGTTCACTTCGGAGCTACATCCAACGATATCGTGGACAGCTCAAATTCCCTGCTGATTCGTGACTCCATTGACGTTCTTGAAGAAAAGCTGGAAAGACTGACAAAAATCATGCTCAAACTGGCAGAAGAAAACAAGATGAAGGTATGCATCGGACGTACACACGGACAACATGCACTTCCAACCACCTACGGAATGAAATTCGGAATCTGGGCGGACGAACTCCACAGACAATATGTGAGATTGGAAAACGCAAGAGCAAATGTCTGTGTTGGAATGATGGATGGTGCTGTCGGAACCACTGCCGCTCTTGGCGAACAGGGCTGGGAAATCCATAAGACCGTTGCGGAAATCCTAGGATTGCCTCCAGCAAGAATCACAAATCAGGTCGTTCAAAGGGACAATCACGTCGAGTTCATAAGTGTTCTGGCAAACATAGCAAGTACCCTCGATAAGATTGGACTTGAAATCAGAAGCCTGCAGAGAACTGAAATCATGGAAGTCGGCGAATACTTCGATCCTGAAAAGCAGGTTGGAAGCAGCACAATGCCACATAAGATGAACCCAATCACAGCCGAAAGGATTTGTGGAGTTGCAAGAATCGTCAAATCATTCATCAATGCCGCTTTAGATAACAATCCTCTCTGGCACGAAAGGGACCTGACCAACTCCTCATGTGAAAGGATAATGTTTCCGGAAAGCTGCATTCTAACCGATTACATCCTGAACTTGACAATTAAACTGATGAACAACCTTGTATTCTATGACGAAAACATCGAAAGGAACTTGAACCTGACCAACGGCTTAATCATGGCCGAAAGGCTTATGGCAGAGCTGACCCGTGCTGGAATGGGAAAGCAAACCGCTTACGGAATTGTTAGAAAAAACGCAATCAAGGCAAACAAGGAAAAACTATTGCTCGGCGAACTGATTCTGGAAGATGAAGAGGTTCAAAAATACCTGACCGAAGAGGATGTCGAAAAGATAATGGATCCTCACACTTACATCGGCTCAATACCAACAATCATCGACGAGCTGCTTGAAGAATCAGAAAGCTGGTTTTAAATCAAAAAATAGAATTAATTGGTAAACCCAATTAATTTTTACTTCTTTTTATTTCAGGGACATATCTCTTGAGCATCAACGAAAGGGTTATGACCGTCACAGAACTCATTGCCATGGCAAGGCCTGCAAGAGCCGGCTCGAATGTGATTCCGAATGTAGGGTACAAAACTCCTGCGGCAACCGGAATCAGAATTGAATTGTATGCAAATGCCCAGAAAATGTTTTCCTTGATTCTGCGCATTACCTTTTTGGAAAACTGCACGGCTGCAACAACATTTTCCAGATCGCCTTCCATAACAACAATATCTCCGCTCTCCATTGCAATATCGGTACCGTTACCCATTGCAACACCGATATCAGCCTGCGTCAATGCCGGAGCATCGTTTATGCCGTCACCGACAAATAGGACCTTTCGCGTGTGGTTTGCCTGAGTGGACTTGACTATGTCCAGCTTGTTTTCAGGAAGGACTCCTGCTTCGACATTGTCGATTCCGACTTCACGGGCAACATTCATTGCAGTGGATTCATTGTCTCCAGTCAGTATATATGTTTCGACACCCATCTTGTGCAATTCATCGATTGCCCTTTTGGAATTTCCCTTGATTTTATCGGACAGGCTCAGAATGCCCTTTACTGACTTGTCCTTGGCCAAGAATATTATGGTTTTGCTTAAGGCCTCAAGCTCATGATACCTGTCGACAAGCTCGCTTTCCACATTGACATCATAAGTTTCCATCAAAGCCAGATTGCCCGCAAGAACCTCGCTTCCGTTCAGTTCGGCTTTTAAACCCTTGCCCGTCACGTTTTCGAAACTGCTTGTGGAATCCAATTCAAGATTCAGCTCCTTAGCCCTGTTGACAATGGCCTTGGCAATAGGGTGAGTTGAATTCTGCTCGACGCTTGCAGCCAATTTAATCAATTCATCATCAGAAATGCCATAGGCAATGACATCATCGACTTCAGGCTTTCCTTCAGTTATCGTACCGGTCTTGTCAAAGGCTGCCACATCAATCTGGCCTGCATTCTCCAGAGTATCTCCGTTTTTGATTAAAATTCCATACTCAGCAGCCCTTCCAACACCGACCGTTACGGCAGTTGGAGTGGCCAAACCCAGAGCGCACGGACATGCAACCACCAGAATGGAAATCAGACATGTCAATGAGAAAAGCAATGTCTCTCCAAGCACAAAGTACCATATCAGGAATACAACAATGGCTATTGTCAGGATGACTGGAATGAAGTAGGATACGATTGTATTGGCGAACTTCTGAACCGGAGGCCTTGATGACTGTGCCTTTTCAACCAGACGGATGATGTTTGAAAGGACAGTCTCCTTTCCAATCTTTTTGGCCTTAATCTGGAGAACACCGTCCTGATTGATTGTTCCTGCAAAGACTTCCTCACCATCCTTTTTGACCTTAGGAATAGGCTCACCGTTAATCATGGATTCATCAACATAGGACTCGCCACCGACGACATCCCCATCGACAGGAATCTTTTCGCCAGGCTTTACCAGAAGCAAATCGTCCACGACAATGTCTGCAATGGAAACCTCCTTTTGCGAGATGATTTCACCATTATCATCAACCTCTATGGCAGTTGCAACGGTAGGCTGAAGGCCAATTAACTCTTTAATAGAATCAGATGTTCGCTTTTTGGCTCTTGCCTCAAGGTATCTTCCAATCATCAGGAATGCCGGAAGCATAACCGCAGAGTCATAGAACATGAAAGAGTGATCCAAGACAATATGGAAAGTTCCCAAAATACTTGAAACATACGCAACAAGAATTCCCATTGAATACATTACATCCATATTCAGGTTCTTATGCATCAGACCATTGATACCGGCTTTTAGAATCGGCAAAGACACATATAAAAATGGTATGATACTAACAAGCAATGACAAAAGACCCACAGAAGATATATCCAAGCCGGTAGCCTGATTCAGACCCCCAACAATGGAATTCAACGGGTCCCACATTGTAAACATCAGAATCATCAAAACGGCAGACGCAATCAAACCAACAATGATTCTATTCCTCTTTTCCTTCAAATCCTGTTGATAGATTGCCTCCTCATCGATTTCAGTCTGGCCCTCAACTCCCAAAAGCTCAAAACCCAAGGATGTGATTACCTCATCGATTTCATCCAAGGTCACCTTTGATGAATCGTACCTTATCCTTGCGGACTGTGAGGTCAAATCCGCCTTTACATCAAAAATGCCGTCCAGCCTTATCAGGAAATTCTCTACATTCATTGTGCAGGATGCGCAGTGCATGCCCTGAATCCTAATGGTCATCTCATCAGTGTGAAGCTCAAAACCGAGGTTTCTGACCAGCCTTTCCATCTCCTCATATGAAATCTTTTTGGTATCGACAGTAATGTGTAGCTTGTTTGCTGCAAGGTCCGCATCCACTTCCTCCACGCCTTCAATCTTTCCAAAAGTCTTATTAACACTTAAAACACAGGAAGCGCAATGCATTCCCTCAATCGGTAAATCCATATGCTTATGCTTTACCACATTATCACAACCGTTATTTAATTAAGAATAGTCTATTTTTTATTAATAATAAAGTTTAGGTTAACTAAAAATAAGAAACTTTAATATCACTGTGAGGTATTGTTCTTCTGAATTTGACCTTTGGATATCCTATAACAAAAGCAGAATACATATGTTTATCCTCATCAATTTCCGGGAAGAATTTCATCAGCTTTTCATGGTTAATCTCCTCAGCTTTCAAAATAAACAGTGAATAAAATCCTCCAAGGCCTAAAGAGTAGGCAAGCAATTCCAGACGAGTGTTAGCTATGACTGCACTTGTTTTATCGGTTGAAAATGTTAAAATCAGTTGTTTTCCACTCCAAAGCAAAGGATGAAATTCTTTTGTCGAGCTGTCCCTTAAATAATCACCAAATTCCTTGATTCTGAAAAACTCATCTTCTTCGACCTTGATTATATCATAGACCAAATCCATGAACTCATCAAGTCTTTCATCAAAAACGACAAATTCAACGTCCTGAGCATTTTGTGCTGATGGAGAGTAATAGGCTCCCTCAAATAGCTTAGAAAAAGTTTTCTTGTCAACTTTCTTATCTTTAAAGAATCGGACTGAACGTCTCCTTTTGAGAAATTCAAGCAAATCATCATATTCCAGAACGCTTTCACGAGGATTGTAATCGACAATTCTGTCCTCTTTGCACTCAAAGGACTTCAATGTAATGGCATTTTGCCTGCAAATGGCCATACAATGGCCGCATTCAAAGCAGTTATTATCCAGTTCAATTGCATGGTCTTCGACAATGATATTGTCACGAATGCAAACCTGTTGGCACAATTTACATGCCGTACATAGCTCAACATCAATTTTTAACTTCAATACCATTTTGAATAACCCTTAAGACATTGTCGTTATCGCTTAAAACGCCTACATTATCCAGAGGATTTGAATTAATCAGAATCAGATCTGCAACATAATTTTCCTTAACCAAACCCAAATTGTCAAATCCTAAAAATTCTGCCGCTTTAGAAGTTCCTGCCGCTATCGCCTCATCGGCAGACATTCCTATGTCGGTCAAATGAACCAGTTCCTCAAGGTTGTGCCCGTGTGGAATTACACCGCTGTCTGTTCCCATCAATATGTTTACACCTTCCTCATAGGCGACAGATATGTTTTCCTTGTGGACCTTGACGACTTCCTTCAACTTTTCGGTCTTCTCATCCGCATAGCTGTCCCATGCAGGAAAACCGTTCTTATATAGGAATTGATGGACCAGAAGCGTTGGAACCAAGTTGACATTTTCCTCAACCATTTTCCTGGAAGTTTTCCTGTCGATGAATGTTCCATGCTCAATTGAGCTGAATCCTGCCTTGATGCAGTTGTTCATACCTTTCAGGCTATGGCAATGAGCCGAAACCTTCATGTCATTTGCTTTTGCCTCACAAACAATGGTTTTCAGTTCCTTTTTATTGAACTGTGCAAATTCCGGTGAGGTGTTTGTTGTCAAAACCCCTCCGCTTGCCATTACCTTAATAAAATCGGCGCCTGCCCTTTTTACTTCACGGGTCTTTTTCAGGACCTCTTCAACGCCGTCACACCTTCCTTTAGGAAAGCCAGGATAGATTATCTCCATATCCCATCCAGAAGGCAGCAATAAGTCAAAATGGCCACCTGTCATGACCAGCGGCGTGATTGATAAAAATACTTTAGGGGCAGTGAACAGCCTTCTCTGCTGAGCCATCTTAAAGCTCAAGTCTGCAGATCCGCAATCCCTAATTGTCGTGACCCCCGCATTGATTGTCTGCATTGAGTGAGGTACCGCATTGTAGAAGTGAATGCCCAGCGGATTTGCCATGTTTTCCTCCTTGTGAAATCCTTTTGCAAAGATATGGGTATGGCAGTCAATGAATCCAGACATCAGATAGTTGTCCTCACCGTCAATGACATTACCCGAGGTGATTTTTGATGAAGAGATTTCTTTGATGATGCCGTCTTCAATCAAGACATTTTGATGTGTTGAAATTTCCTCAAACGGATTTACAATGTTTACGTTTTCAATCAGGGTTTGCATATTATCACGCCTATAATATTTCTATTGTTCCGTTATCCCCATCGACTTCAACCATTGTTCCGGTAGTCAAATCCTTGACTTCCTCAGGTGAGTCGACCATCGGAATATCAGACATTATGGCACCGGTCGCAATGATAGGCTCTGCATTCAGGCAGATGATGGCCTTTGGAGCGGTATCGTTTTTCATCATCTGAAAAATCACATAAGACCCAACAGTGGAGCCTTTTCCTCCAGGGATGAACAGAACCTTATCCTTAATGATTTCGCCTTTTAATTCATGGTTGGGGTCGATTATTTCGCCGTTTTCGGGATTCACTCCCCCTAAAAAACTAATCGGTTCGGATGAAACAATCAATTCCCCTTTTCCTTTTCCTTTTGCAATGTTTCTACATTTAATCATAAAATCACTATAAAATTTTATCTTGAACTTCGTCTCCACGATTCAGCGCATTTGTTGATACAATTGTATCAATCAATGCCCAAATCCATATTACGAAACATAATAAGAATCCGATAAGAATTAGAATCAGAATTGCTGATATGACATAAGCTATCAAAAAGATTGCTCCCTTATGGTCAAGGCCCAAATAAATCTGACCAAGTCCCGGCAGCAATACGCTTAAAATAATAGCCAAAAGAATGTTCTTTTCGCCCGAGGATGTTGCAACCTGAGATTTAGTGGCGTCATCGCTTAAATCCTGTCCGCATTCAGGGCAGAACTTAAAATCGCCGATTAGCTTGTTGCCGCAATTGAAGCAGAATTTGATTTTTCTAGGAGCATCGGAATCGTTTACCAAATCATTTGGCTGTGAAGAAATCTCAATATCACTCGGCTTGACAGGAACAGGGACATTACTGCTTTTCAGGTTATCAGACTCCAATGAAACCTCATCATCAGCCTCCTGAACAGGAACCGAATCATTTACTTCAACATCACTGGAATCATCCAAAACTTCACTTTCCACAACAGGCTCGGTCCCTTCATCATCTGAAATGGATACCCCGCACTCTGGGCAGAACTTATTTCCTTTTTCAACTTCACCGCCGCAATTAGTGCAGAATGCTAAATCCTCACTTTCCGCAACCGACCTGACATCCTTAATGTATGCTCCGCAATTCTTGCAGAATTTTGATTCAGGAACATCCTTCCCACAATCTGGACAAACTACCATCTATATCACATCAACCTTCATTATTTCCCTTAAAACCGCAGTGGCATATGACCCCTTGTTTATTGAAAATTCACACAGCACCCCTTCATCGGTAGGCTTTGCTGATGCATCCCAGACCTGGAATCTCATTGAACGCCTCAGGCCATGGCTTCCCAAACGGGGCATTTTCGGAACTTCAAAATCTGCCTTTGTAAGATTGTAACCCTTCAAAACGTTCTCTTCCATCTCGCCAACGGCGCCGCCGGCATACGGGACCTTGGTGCCGTACAATGGGCATGTCGGATTTGCCTCGAAACTGTCCATCAGTTCTTGGTACTCTTCGGGGGTTTTGTCATAGACTATATGCTCTTCGGGGTCTATCATGATGTCGCCTTCAATGTAGGTATCGATTCCCATGGCAACGCGATTGCTTACGGCCTCGTTGAATAAGTATGACTGATAAGCATGGACAAACATTCTCTGAAGCGGCTTTGGAAGGGCATACAATGCATTCTTATATGATTTGTCCGTCAACTCGCCCTTTTTGGAATCCTTGATTAGCTGGCGAATCATCATCTTCTCATATCTCATGCCCTTGCCCATCAGTTCAAGGGATTCCTCAAGGTTTCCGTCATCATAGGCCTGCCTTGCCATCTGGTTTTCCTCATGCTCCTCTTCGGACGGTCCGCCTATATACCTGTCGACAGCCTTCTTCAAGTCGTTTTCAATGAGAGCCTCGCCAACCAGATGGGTGTTTGTTCTTGGCTTTCCGAATCTCTGCCAGCCGAAGTAGTTGGGAACTCCTTTAAGCTGAAGCTCATTTAAGACTTCATTTGCAATTTCTGCAGATTCTTCAATATCATCCAAATCCTTAACCAATATTCTAAACTTGTTTCCCTTAAGCTGGCCCATCCTCAGCTTTTTGCGGCCCCTTACAACCTTTAAAAAATCAGTCTTGTAGATATCCAGGTCCATGACCTGCTGCATCTGCTCTTCGGAATCCATATTTGCAATGCAGATCCACTGGCGGGTCAAGGCCTTCTTGTCCTTCATTCCGGCAAAGCCCATCCTCTTTCTTGAGATGTGCAAATCCCTTGAAATATCCAAAACGACATCCAAGGTGGTTCTTCCAAGCTTTTCAATCCAGACATAGATGTTTGGACCCTCGCCGGTAGGAAGGACTTCTGGAATTTCCTCAACGTAAAAATCTTCATACCGGTTTCTGATTGTTCCCCCAATTCCTTTTTGGGAAGTAACATAAGTATTAGCATTCAACATAATAATCACGGAAATTAAAATGCCCTGGCCGGGATTTGAACCCGGGGAATGGGATCCGCAGTCCCATGTGTTATCCAAACTACACCACCAGGGCCGGACAAAATAAGATAACATATAATTATATAATTTTTATCATATTTAATAATTACCATATTGATAATTGATGCCAATACCTTGCCCTTCAATACATTGCTTTCGCTAAACTGATAATTTTTGATATTATAGGAATCCAGCTTCTCTTTTGAAATCTCTGAAACTTCCTGTATTGATTCCTTTGAATTTTCGCCATCCTCCAAAATAGTTGAGATCTTTTCGATGAATGTCCTATCGCCGAAATCTATCTTTCCGCTCAGCAGTTCCATTACATCCTGTGCAGTTCTGATGTCCCTGCTTTCATATGAATAATCGGCTGACGGCATGGATATTGCTGCATTAACAACCAAAAATACGATTAAAAGCAGAAATATTGCAAGAACTGCATCCATTATATAAAGTGAACCCTTATTGTCTAACATATCATATGATTGGATGTTGAGATTTATAAAAAGTTTTGAAGTGTGAAAGTGTGCTTTTGTGCAAAATCACAATTAAAAAAAAAAATAGAAAAAAGGAAAGTTAATTTCCTCTCACATAATCAATAACCTTATCTTTTTTGGCTATTGCTGCATCTGAAGCCTTTTGAACCTTTTCCTTCATTTCCTCAAAGTCTTCAGGAGTCGTATCGCCGACAAGTTTTTTGATTTTTGTGTATGCCGCTTCCCTGAATAATGGAACCAGCTTTTCATTGGAACCGTCTTCCTTGATTAAAATCGGCTCACCTGAATTGTTGACCTCACCTATTTCAGATATTGCAACGTCATACTTGCCGACAGCCTTCTTGATGTCACCGGCAATCTCAGGAGGTACAATCAGCATCAATGAATCTGTTGAAACGCCCAAAGGGTCGATATTCAATGTTTCAAGCATGTTCAAGACATTCGGAGCCACCATGTCCCTGATTTCCTTTTCATAAAACTCAAGACCCACACCAGTGGTGTTTGATATCTCATGGGCATCACCCCTGAGACCCCCGTTTGTCACGTCAGTCATTGCATGGACATCCTTGACAAGATCTGATTCAAAAAGGGCATGTGAAGCCTGAACAAAGTTCACATTCATCGTATCCCATACCACATCGAAAAATCCGTTATACAATGCGGTGGTGGTAATTGTTCCTCCGCCTGATCCTTCAGTCAAAAGGATTATGTCACCTTCGGTTGCACCCTTTCTTGCTGTTGGAGGATATGGTGAAACACCCACACTTCCAACGGCTGAAACGAACCTGTCGCCCAATACCATGTCACCGCCGACACGCAATGTGCTTCCAGCAACAATCGGAACATCAACAAGCTCTGAGACTGCCGCAACACCTGCGGTAAAGTCGAATATCTTGGCAACATCCCCGTCGTCTGCCAGGTGAACGTCGCTTAGGATTGCAACCGGATCAGCTCCCATCACACAGACATCCCTTAGGGTTGCCCTTGTAACATGAAATCCACCTAAAAACGGATATTCGCTCAATCTTGAGTGTATTCCATCAACTGCTGTTGTAATGTAGACCTCATCGTTTTTAACAAGTGCCTTCACCACTCCGCCATCGTCCTGCTCTGACGGATTGACAAGTGAAGCGGTGTCTGTTGACGCCACGATTTCTGCAATCTTTCTGTGGACGAAAAAGTCTCCGGCTCCACGGGAACCCACTCCCATCTCGCCCATCAATACATCGGCCTTGTTGACATCGACAATTTCCTTTAGAAACTCGTCATCGCTTTCCTGCAGCTTCAAAGTTGTGGAAACCTCGTCGATTACCGCCTTTGCCATCTCTACTGAATTTTCCTCTGAAATCCTTTTGTATTCACGTATCCTTACGGCTAAAATGTCCGCTAAATCATCATATGAGTAATCATCAATCCTAGCCCTTACAAAACCTTCAATATCCATAATTAAATCTCCAAATTAGTGAAATTCTTTAAAATCTTTAATCCTGCAACACCGCTTTTTTCCGGGTGAAACTGTGTTGAAAAGAGATTGTTGTCGCTCAAGCTGGCCACAACATCCCCGCCATATTCGCAAACCCCCGCAATGATTTCATCATCATCAGGAATTACATGATATGAATGAACAAAATAAAAGTATTCACCGTCAATGCCTTCAAGGATTTTGGAATCATTCGTCACCTTCAACTTATTCCATCCCATGTGAGGTATCTTGACGCCTTCAGGCAGCTTTTCCACATGTCCCCTGAACAGATTCAGGCCTTCGATGCCCGGAGACTCCTCGCTTGAACCCATCAATACCTGCTGGCCAAGACAGATTCCCAAAAACGGCCTGTCATCTGCGACATGCTCGTTAATGACATCTTCAAAAGGCTTGAGATTCTCCATTGCACTTCCGAATGCTCCAACGCCCGGCAACACCAGATAATCGCTGTCTGCAATAATTTCCTTATCATCAGTGATTTGATAATCAACACCAATCTTTTTAAAACCGTTGGAAATGCTTTTCAGATTTCCGCTCTTATAATCAATAATCGTAATCATTCGTTCAACCACCCGATAGCTGACCTTATCATTTCCCCAAAATCGGAAAATACTATTTCATCTGTTCCGAGAGTCTTTGAGTGTGCATCAAGCTCTGCAACGACATGAGTGTATCCCAATTCCCTTAAAGGCTGAACCAGCCTAGGGCCGTCTGTCACTGCAACCGATTCCACGTCAAAGTCCTCAATCGGAAATGCATGGGGAACTCCAAATACAACAATCCAGTCCAAATCCTTACCTTTCAGGTATTCCGTCGCAGCATTAGCGGTTATCGGATATTCATCAAGACCCCCTGAGATGAAATCAGGTTCTATATCCAGCTGACTTTTAATGTTTACTGCATGCTGCCTGATTCTTGGCAATCCGATATTCTCATCAAGATTGGCCACAAAAATAGGCCTGTTGTCGGGATTAATCTCTTTATAGTCAAAGTTTATAATGTCTGCAAAGAGATATGACGTTTCCTTTTTGACATTCAGCACAAAGGCAACCTTTTTATCGTCCTTCAGTGCCTTGACGACAGTTTTTGCAACAGATTCCTTTGAATCACCAAAATTAGGCCTGATATATTTGCCCTGTGCCATTCCACGGGTTTTTTCGACTTCCGTTGCCTTTTCAAGCATTTCAATCTGCCTGTCAGCTTCTTCTCTTGGTATAACGCCGCAATCGACAGCCGCATCAAGCACCATGATGGCTCCAACGGTGTTGTCGCCTTCACCTGACCCTCCATGGGATTCGACAGGAATGACTGTACACGGCAAATCTGCAGTTGCAATAGCCTCCTTTAAATCCTCACCGATAATCATGCTTGCGCAGGTGCCTGCAATTCCCATCAGTTTGGGCTTGAATGTATCATAAGCCTCGGTCAATGTGTCAACTAACTTTTCACCGGCGCCCAATATGAAATCATTTTCAGACATTCCTGTGGTAACGACACGCACTCCATCGCTTTCCAGAAGCCTTGCTGTTCTAAAGCAGCACCCTGTAGGCCCGTGCATGACAATAACCTCAACATTCATGTCCCTCAACGTATAAAGGGTCGCCGCAATCGGACTTGGTCTTGGATGTATAATTTTTATCACCTAAACGATTTAACAAATAATTATTTAAAATTCGTGATTAATATAATTAATTAACAAATTCATTGGAGATTGCATTATGAAACTTGACAAAGAAATTTTAGAAGAGAAAATCAGAGAATACAGAACTTTCCTAAGCTGTTCCGAATCAACATTGATGGGGCTTTGCGAGACTGCAGACTATCCGATAAGCAAAGAGGACATGCGCAAATTGGCTTCAGGCTTTGCAGGCGGAATGGGCGGAACATTTGATGAAGGAACCTGCGGAGCAGTGACCGGTGCGCTGATGGCGAACGGCTTGCTCAATGACGACATACCAACAATCAAAGACAATGCAAAGGAAATCTTCAACACATTCAAGGAAGAGTACGGCACCGTCAGATGCGACAAGATAACCAATCACGGCGAGGACAAATCTCCCTGCGTCGACTGCTGTGTCTTCATTGCAAACAAGGTTGCGGATTTGCTTGACGAATAATCCAAACAAAGAAACATATGATTACCAAAGAGCAATTTGATGAAGAGAGAAAGGAATGTGAAGAGCTAAGCCACATTGAAAAGGACATAACCAACCCCACCCTTGCCGAAATCGACAGACTATACGGGGCAGCGGATGTCTTGAGCATGAAGCATGCCCTAGTGCATCATGAAAGGCTTTTGAACATATCCCTCATTGCGCCTTTTATAGTGTTCTACTTCATCCTTTATGAAGTCACCGAACATCACTGGCTCATTATCGTGGTTACTGCACTGATTCTATTGCTGTATTATGTCTACAGCCGACCCGAGGATGAGGAGTCCCATGAAAGGTATTTGGAATACCGGGTGCTTGCAGAATCGCTTCGCGTCCAGTATTTCATTTCAAAGGCAGGAATCAACAAAAATGTGGCCGATATTCTGCCATGGTTTACCGAAATTCGCGTCCCTCTGGTGAAAAATGTCCTGAACGGATTGACTTCAATTGAGACAGACAAAAAGGAATCGATTATGGAATGCTGGGTTATAGACCAGATGAAATACCATGACAGGGCCCATAAGAAATCCCTTAAACTGGAAGAGAAACATGAGCTTTATGAGAAAATCTCACTGTATGCAACCATCCTCATCTATGCCCTTGCATTTGTCTTTGAGATTTTGATGATGGCGCACGTTCCCATTGATTTCGTTGATGCACATTTCATTCGCGCATTTTTCAAAATCGGCATCGGAACCACCACCGCAATTACAATATTCCTTAAAAACTACTTCGGCAAGCTGTCCCTGTCAAGCAAGATCGAAGAGCACAAAAGGATGCACTGGCTGTATGAGAATGTTGAACACAAAATGAAAACGACAAGAGAGGAAAGCGAGGAGCAGATACTGTATCTGGCAGAACAGTGCCTGATTGAAAATACAATATGGTATTCTCATCAAAAGAACAACGACCCGGATTTTGCCGTTGAATGAAAAAACAGTCAAAAAAAGAAAATTTAAAGGAGAATATCATTCTCCTTATTTTACAATAACTTTTACTTTTCCGCTTATACCTTTGTAGTATTTGTCACCTTTGAACTTGAGTTTACCGGTGAATTTACCTTTGGATAATTTTTTAACCTTAAAGGTTGCAACACCTTTTTTGTTTGTTTTTGCCTTGTAGGTTTTTCCTTTGATTTTCAAAGTGATTTGTTTACCCTTAACGGCTTTTTTGTTGTGTTTTAAGGTGATTTTAATCTTTTTGGTTTTTGTTTTGGCTTTGACCTTGACCTTTTTGGTTGTGAATTTAGGCTTGGCCTTGTTGACAACAATCTTTTTGACAGTCAGGCTGGAAGCCTTGTAGGTGCCGTCTCCGGCAAACTTGACTGTTGCGGCATAGGTCTTAGGAACCAACTTGGAAATATCTACAACGATTTGACCTTTTTTGTTGGTGGTTAAAGTCTTGGAAATGGATCCGACTTTGATGGAGACCTTTTTACCTACCAAAATATTATTGTTTGCGTCCCTCAAGGTTATCACCAGGTTCTTGGCGACATCGTAAGTGGCCTTGACTGCGGAACCTGAAAGCTTGGTGGCTGTTTTTTGGACATTTACAGTGAACAGGCCTGTGAAGAAGTCATGGTTCATGTATTGCTCCCATTCATCATAGACATATACGACAAATAGCTTGTGAGTGCCTGCTGATAAACTGCGTTTTAAACTAACCTTATGGGTTTTGCCGTCCAATAATTCTTCCAGGTCTTCCCCACGGAACTCAAGCATGTTTTCATGATCCCAGTTAAACCATCCATCATCCTCCAGGAAAGGATCAATGTAGATAATCAATGCAAGAGGGCCTTTGTCCCTGATGTCCGGCATGTTAGCAGAAAATGAGATATATGCATCATCAATTGTTAAGAAAGTGCCAGGGACACTGACTGTGACAGTTCCGTTTTTATCCCAGACTTTGAATGAACCAGTGTAATTCTGAATGGATTGTCCATTGGACACCAATTCAATTATTGCTTCATATGAACCTGCTTTCAAATTATTGAATTCATCGGTGAAGCTTTTATCCAGATTCCTGAATTCGAATTCATGAGAGTATATTGTGGTCCTGCCTGCCTCTTTGCCGTTGAGATATAGGACAAATTCAGAATCCTTTGGAATCGGAGAAGTGAGATTTGCTATAACGAACCCACCTTCAGCATATCCGTAGATTATATCTTTAAAGTCAAAGGTGTTTTCGCCAACTACCAATTCAATAGGGAGAGTTACAGTTCTGTTGCCTTTGGTACTGTTGACTTCCAGAATTATTTCATATTTGCCTGATTGGGTGATGTTGAGATAGTTTAGAGGAATGTTGTAGCCGCCCATACGGTTCCAATCACTGAAGCCGATTTCGGCCAAGGTTCCGTCGAATACCTTTGTGCGGTTGACATAGATGGCCACTGTACCGGAATCTTTCTTTTCAAGAAGTATTCTGAATACGGGGTCGTTAATCTGCTTCACATTGCTGCGTGCATCAATAACATAATCAACAACTGAAATTGTGGAATTGAATTGGACCTTTTCGTCACTGCCCTTGATTGTGAATTCCATCACAATGCCATAATCTCCATTTTGAGTGATGTTCAAATCCGTTAATTCCATCCAATAGCCTGTTTCACCCTCTTCGTCTTCATGGGCATACTTATCATATATTTCAGTTAAATCGATTGTCAAATTGTATATGACCACACCGTTTTTAGTGACATTGACAATGAACTCATCATTAAAGGTGTTGTGTAACTCTTCAATATCCTTGAAATAGATGACTGATCCCCATTCTGCATCTTTAGTTATTTCTCCGTGATGCATTTCAGGGTTTTTGTATACTTTAGGGTTTTCGTTGAATTCATCAGCCTCTTCACCACCTCTGGTGAATCTGACAAATACCTCATAGTCAACATCACTCATATCCCACATCCATTCTGCATAATTGAAATCGGAACACTTGAAGACATAAATGCCTTCCTCATTTCTGGTAAGTTCACTGATTTTGAAGTTATAGGTGGATTCATCTCCCCATTTGTCAACAACTATTTTGAATTCGTCATCCACATTTTCAGGGAAATCGCAGATTTCGATTATGACTCCATCCATTAGCAGGTTAGCGTCTTTAAAGTTAACCATAGTAAACTTATCATGTTCCTCAGGTTCTTCATCCTCATCACCTTCATCTACAACATGGATGTAGAAAAATGATTTTGTGATATTGTTTGAATTATTTTCACTGTCAGCGAAAACTGCTGTTAAGATATCGCCACTACTTAAGTCCCCGAGCTCTGATTTTAAATCTTCGTATAAAATACAGTATTTGTAATATCTTCCTTCATCATTAAATTCCAATTCCCAAACATTCAAAGGATCGGTAATCAAAACTCCACTGTTGGAAGTGATGTTAAAAATACCTTCACTGATTAATGACTTTTCAGGAATATATAACTCGATAACCCAATTGTCACCACTTTCTTCCGCAAAGTTGTCATTATTTATTGATAAAGTGAGTTCATTTATTTCAGGTGATTCCTCATAATACTCATCATACCAAACACCGAAACTGCCAGAATCAAATATTTCATCACCGGTGCTGTTGGCGACTGTGACCTTGAGATCATAATCTTCTTCCACCATCATTCCCAAATCGTTAAAGGTGAAGTTAATCAAAGTGTCATAGTCTTCAGATGAGACGTCATAAGTTTTAGCAAGATTGAAAGGAATTTCATCATCCCCATCGTCTTTAAGGAATACTGAAATTTTTGCACCTTCACTACCATCAGGACAGTAAACACTTACTTTACTGTTAGCTTTACTTACATATACTCTGAAAGCATCATTGTTGAAAACAGTGACATTTAACTGATCTTGAGCAATAACACTTGCTGAATCCTTATCTTTTCCGTTTTTGACGGTTATAGGATAAATTCCTGGACCGGCAATGTTAAATGAGCTTAATACCCACTCATGCCAAGCCCATCCATTTTCATCATAGTTAGGAACGTATTTATATTCAATTCCGTTAGCGGATATGAAATAAATGCCGTTAGGTCCATCCTCATTAACATCAATTGAAAATACCCCATCTTGAGAATCAACATAAAGAGGCTGGTTATTATCCCAGAAATTTAAATGTAAATTGTCATCGACATCTTGTAATTTGAAACCTTCGGCTTCAAAATTAATAACAAATAATCTTGAGTTTATTATATTATCATCAACGACAAATTTGAAAGCCACTAAATCATTGGTTTCAAGCCCACTAAAGAAATCTACATCTTTAGGACAAATAGTATATCTGGAAATATTATTTTCATCTGTCCAACTATTTGTATCATTGAAATCTTTCAATTCCTTGTTAAAGTCTTGCCCATTACTGGAAATGATGATTGTGCCGTTAGCATAACTTGGAGCTTCAACAGTGAAGTGATTTTCTTCATCCTGATTATTCTCATCAAGGGAATACTGATAATCTGGATCAACATTAATCTGTATATTGTCCCGAGTAATCTCCTGTTCTCCATCATTCGCTACAACGTCTGCATGAGCTTCATCAATAGACAACTCCCCCGCATCTTCTACAGCCAAATCATCCGCACTTTCGGATGCGCTGACTGCACCGATTGTTAAAACAGCTAGCAGCAAAAAAGCTACTAGAAATATCTTTTTTGTCTTCATAATTTTACAACCTTATACTAATCTTAAAAAAATCATCTTTGAACAAACAAATATTATTCATTAAATTAATGAACAATATTTACCAAAAAATTGTTTTTATCAAAAGATACTTATATATGTAAGAAGTGGTATATAAATTAGATAATTGAACCACCCCATCCTATAGAGGATGGGGATTCCTGAATTTTTTTTCACTTAATAATGGTTAATTTAAGTATTTTTTCAGGCTATCCCCGTTGAACCAGCGGTTTAGAATATTAATTGCTGCGTTTGTGTCCCTATCA
>CACWUH010000023.1 GCA_902764015.1 uncultured Methanobrevibacter sp.
ACAATTTCCCCACTCCTATAATCAAAATATATCATGCATTCATATGGCAAATCAACTGTTTTTCTCCTAAACATGTCAACTGTTTTAACAGCCGGGGGTGAAAATTCCGAAGGCAAGTCCTCTTCGGTGATTGAAGATATTGACCAATTGATTGGAAGATGCCTATACTTACTATAATCCGTGTCGGACACTTTTGCCGAAGTCGGAATCAAAAACCCCCCACGATTGTCCCTTCTTAATTCCCGCATCGATTTGAACAATCCCTCCAAATGCAGCTTATGTACTATTTTATTTAATGAACTCTTAGACATCATGCTAATTAAATTTGATTTACATTCCATATAAACTTTCACTTCTCAATCAAAGCAATTTTACGAAGTGAGAACAATTTTACGAACTCAGACAACTTTTTTGTTATATCAAAAATTGCGGATTATCGAATCAAAATTTCGCAATCAAAGAAATATTACAAGCTTAGAACAATTTTAATGACACTTTGCTATAAAAATTATATCATTACTTGAAAACTTTTATATACTTTAACCAACATATATAGATAGTGTAGTACAAATACAATGTTTTCTACATATTTTTAAATTATTATTTTACCACATATTTAGATGAGTCAGATAGGGTAGGGTAAAAATATTACTTTTCAAATGCTCTCTCACTTCATTTAAATATAGTAACTATAATACATTTAATCATATCAATCATGAAGGAGGAAAAAATTTGACTCAACAAGGAATCGACTGGGATGTGGATTTTGATAGATTGACTCCATCCCAATTCTTTAGAAAGAACAAACAGATGTTGGGATTCACTGGTAAAATCCGTTCACTGACTATTGTTTTCCACGAATTGATTACAAACAGTTTTGATGCATGTGAAGAAGCCGGAATCCTGCCAGATATCGACATCGAATTGAAGCGTGTTGACAAGGAACACTACATCCTGAGACACAAGGATAACGGACCGGGCATTCCAGAAGAGTATGTAATGCAGGTATACTGTATGATGTTTGCAGGATCAAAATTCAGAAACATCCAATCCAGAGGACAGCAAGGTCTGGGTTGCAGCGGCTGTGTGCTGTTGTCACAGATGACCACCGGTAAACCTGCCCGCGTAATTTCATGCTACAAAGAGGGCGATGAAATCAAAGGGGTTAAGATGAAATTCCAGATGGATGTTGAAAACAACCGAGGAATTCTGATGGAAAGGGAGGACTATCCTGCCGAACAGACCGGAGTATGCATTGAACTGCAATTCAAGGACGTATCCTACTCCCTTGCAGAACAGGGTGCCTTCGAATACATCAGAAGAACCATGATTGGTAACCCTCATGCAAAAATCACATTCAGAGACCCATCAGGACACAAATACATCTTCAAAAGGGCTGCAGACGTTGTTCCAGTACAGCCTAAAGAGGTATTGCCTCACCCTAAAGGAGTAAGCGCTGACGACTTAATGACAATGGCAAAGAATACCGACAGCAGAAGATACAAAAGCATGCTGACCTCATCAATGTCAAGGATGTCCAACAAGAGGGTCGATGAAATCGCAGAGATGACAGGAATCGACATGAACAAACGTCCGAAAGCCATGACATTCGCTGAAGCGGAGGCAATCGTCCACTGCTTCAAGAAAATGAAATTCATGGCCCCTCCAACCGACGGACTCATACCAATCGGATCAGAACAAATCGAAAAGGGTATGAAGCAAATCCTGAAGCCTGAATTTGTGGCAACAATCACAAGAAAGCCTGTAACCTACCAGGGCGGTGTTTCATTCATCATTGAAGCGGGCCTTGCATATGGCGGGGACGCCGGAAGGGTCGTCAATGAGAAGAGAAAATCCGAAATCATGAGATTTGCAAACAGGGTCCCATTGACATTCGATGCAGGAAGCTGTGCAATTACCGAAGCACTTAAGAGTATCGACTGGAAACGTTACGGCCTGAAGGACATGGACAATACCCCATTAACATTATTTGTAAACATTATCTCAACCCAGGTGCCTTACCTTTCAACAGGTAAGCAGAGCGTATCGCCGGAACCTGAAATCGTTCACGAAATCAGACAGGCTTCCATGAAGCTGGCCCGTAAACTGCAAAAGCATATCAGAGCCAAAAGGGCCGCTAAAGAAAAGGAAAAACGTTCCAAAGTATTTGAGGAATATGTTCCGGTCATCATCGAAGAAGCCGCAAAACTCGGTGAAACCGGAGTTCCGGAATACCAGGAAGTGCTTGCAAAAGTTACAAAAAGGGCACTTGCCGAATTGCTTGGCGAAAAAGTTGAAGAAGAAGAGGAAGAAGAAGAACTTGATGCAATCATCATGGAAGAGGTTGACGAATTCGGACATACCGTTGAAGACGGACAATCCGCATTAGACAGCTTCCAGGAAGATGATGTTGAAGATGGTTTTGAGGATGAATAGGTGATTTAGATGGCTAAAGATAAAAAAGGAAAATCACATAAGGAAGAAAGGAAGGAATATACCTTCAATAAACTCAAAGGATTGGGTCAGGAAATTATTGAAGACATTGAGCAGAATAAAGTTCCTTCAGTCAGAGTTCCCTCCCGTGGTACTGGAAACATTGTTTACGATGAAGCCAAAAGATACTATGTATTAGGCGACAGATACGGTAAAAGGTCTTTAGGAAATGTAAAGCAGATAAGGAAAATGGGTCAGATGGTTTATGTGGCCAATTTCTGTAAGGATCTGGTGGCCCGTGAAAAAACAGCCACCATCAGGGAAATGTATTACGTTTCCGAAGGTTGGGGAATCAGCTTCAAAAACCAGCAGGAATCAAACATCGTTGGAGAGGACCTGGAAGTGACCCTAGGTACCACACGTGAGGATTTGGGCCTTATGCCTGAAGAGGACGGCGCATCCGTCTACGGAGACATCACTCTTACCGATGAAGTGGAAATCAATGCTTCAAAAATGGGAAAATCAGGATATACCATCTCACCGACAATCGACCAGGTGGAATTGGGCGAGTGCAATGTCGACAAGGTCCTGGCAGTGGAAACCATGGGAATGTTCCACAGGTTGGTGCAGGAGAACGCACACAAAAGATTCAATTGTCTGATTGTAGGGCTTAAAGGACAGGCCGCCCGTGCAACAAGAAGATTCCTTAAGAGGCTTAACGAAGAAAAAGGCCTGCCTGTCTACATCTGTAACGACGGAGACCCTTGGGGATTCCACATTGCACAGGTAATCATTTCCGGAAGTGCAAAATTAGCTCACGTCAATCACGATCTCGCAACTCCTGATGCAAAATTCATCGGTGTGACAGCATCAGACATCATCAACTACGACCTGCCGACCGATAAGCTCAAGGATGTTGACGTGCTGAGACTTAAAGAGCTTTCCAAAGACCCAAGGTACAAAAGCGATTTCTGGCAAACCGAAATTAAGAAAATGCTTAAAATCGGTAAGAAAGCAGAACAGCAATCTTTCTCAAAATATGGGCTTGAATACGTAGTAGACGAGTATTTCCCAGCCAAATTTGAGGAAATGGAAAATCAAGCATAGTCTTGATATTTTCCTCCTTTTTTTATTTTTTTATACTTATTTAGATTATATACTCATTTTTAAAAATAACATCAATATTCGAAAAAATCTAATTTTACTTTCACAGAATAACAAATGAAAGATGAAAAAAAGAGAAGTGATGAAAAAGACTTTCAGATGACAGCATCAAAGTCTTTGAAGTGTTAGAGCTCAACTACATTAAAAAGTGATTCTTTAACTTAACAATTATAATTCAAGATTTAAAATCTTATCAAAGCCCGCCATTACCAGAATCTCATTTATAGCATCATTGACCTTAATGACAAACGGAATCCCCTCAGGCTTCAATTTCTTTTCAGTGGCAACCAAAACCCTTAATCCAGCACTTGAAATGTATTCCAAATCTGTGAAATCAACGATAAGGGAATCGAAATTGCCCATTTCATCCATAATCTCATTTTGAAAGTCAGGAGCGGTGACAGTGTCAATTTTTTCTTTGGCCACAATAGTCAGTTCCTTGCCATCATAATTTTTTATAAGTTCCATCATACCACCTAAATTAATTTTCATATAACTATCTGATATTCAAACATTATAATTTTTTCCGAAACATTTATATATACACTCCAACATATACCCCCATAGGTATAGGTTGTGATATCATGAAAGAATGCATGGACAGCGAAAATCTACACAGAAGAATAAAAAAAATCATCGGCCAGCTGAACGCAATCGATCGCATGGTTGATGAGGACATTCCCTGCGAACAGATACTGATGCAGGTGAATGCGTCCAAATCAGCATTGCATAAGGTCGGACACATCATTGTCGAAGGACATCTCGAACATTGCGTAAAGCAAGCCATCAAAGAGGAAGATGCAGATGAAGCAATAAGCGACATTTCATCAATTCTTGAATACTACTCCAGACTTTAATTTTTTTTAAAGTAACCTTATACCCTATGGGGTATACCTATACAAACGGGGCTGATAAAAATGAAATTTACAAAAAAGGAAACAATAAACATTACCCTCATCCTTATTTCAGCAATAAGTTTGATTGAAAGTTTTATCCTATCCCTAGACCACATATCCTGGATTGCAGTAATCCTATGTGGAATACCAATATTTAAGGAATGTATAGAAGGGTTAATTAGAGAATTTGACATAAAGGCAGATTTGCTTGTTTCAATGGCAATCATCGCATCAATAATAATAGGCGAAGCGTTTGCAGCAGGCGAAATCGCAACAATAATGGCAATCGGAGGATTTTTAGAAGAGTATACTGTATCCAGAACACAGGGAAGAATTGAAGAGCTTGTGAAAATGACTCCCCAACTTGCAACAAGAATCAGGAATGGGGCTGAAGAGAGAATATATGTCGAAAGGGTGAAAGTGGGGGACATCCTAAAGGTGCTTCCCGGAGAAATCATTCCAACCGACGGAATAATCACAAAAGGAGAAACATCCATCAACCAATCCACATTGACTGGGGAATCACTGCCGGTTGACAAAAAGGAAAATGATGAGGTGTACAGCGGAACCATGAACCTATATGGATCATTTACAATGAAAACAACAAAGATAAGTGATGACAGCTCATTTCAAAAGCTGATCAAGCTGGTTGAATCCTCAAGACCTGAAAACGCCAAAATCGTCAGGACTGCAGACAAATGGGCAACAATGATAGTCGTGATAGCATTTACTGCAGCGGTATTGACATATCTATATACGTTTGAAATATCAAGATCAGTCACGATCCTCGTGGTGTTCTGCCCATGCGCTCTTGTTCTGGCAACGCCAACCGCAATAATGGCCGCCATCGGAAACCTGACAAAATATGGAATTCTCGTTAAGGACGGGCAATGCCTTGAGGAATTGGCAAAGGTCGACGAACTGGTATTCGACAAGACCGGAACATTAACAAAGGGCATGCCTGAAGTTGTAAATATTAACTCAGACAATCCGAAAGAGATGATGCATCTATTGGCATCGCTTGAATCAGAATCCGAACACCCTCTTGCAAAGGCAATCGTCAGATATTGCGGCAATGAAGATTTGGCAGATGTTACAGACTTCAGGATGCACATCGGCAAAGGCGTCAGCGGAAGCATCAACGGTTCAAGAATATTAGCGGGCAACAAAAGACTTATGGAAGCGGAAAATATCTCTCCAATATCAAAAAGCAAACCCCAAAACGGCGAAATCCAGATATTTGTAGCAAAAGACGGTGAAATACTTGGAAATGTGGAGCTTGCAGACACATTGCGCAGGAATTCCAAAAGGACAATAACAAAGCTGAAGGGCCTACAGGTCAAGACAACGCTTCTTACCGGCGACAATGAAAATACTGCCAAATACATTGCAGAACAGGTAAAAGTGAGAAATGTCAAGTCCAACTGCCTGCCTGAAGACAAAACAGAATACATCAAGCGGGAACAGGTTTTAGGACATAGAGTGGCGATGATCGGTGACGGCATAAACGATGCGCCATCCCTGAGAAAGGCCAATGTCGGAATAGCAATGGGAGATATCGGAAGCGACATCAGCGTTGAAGCCGCAGATATAGCACTGGTCCACGACAACATTGAGGACATCCCCCATCTAATCGGAATAGCCAGAAGGACAATAAGGATAATAAGCATAGGCATCGCCTTTGCATTGGCCCTGAATATAATTGCAATGGCACTGGCCATCATGGGACTTTTAAATCCTATCGAAGGGGCTCTGATTCACAATATCGGGTCAGTTGCAGTGATTATCTACTCCTCAACGCTTGTCAGATATAGGCTTTCAAGAAGGGACTGCAGGAATCCAAGAAAATTAGGTATGACTAAACATTTAAATAAGTCAAAAGTATAATATTAACTATCGATAATAAGGTGATTTATCATGGCTGAAAAAGAAATCAAAGTAGTGGGCATGCACTGCCCATCATGCGTAAACGCTGTAGAATTATGCTTAAAGGACGTTGACGGAATTGAAGATGCAAAAGCTGATTTGGATTCCGGAGTAACAACAATCACAATGTCCGGCGACGTGAGCGATGCAGACATCAACGAAGCCGTCGAAGAAGCAGGATTTAAAGTGGAATAATTCTGCTCACATTTCTTTTTTTAACATATTCAATATTTTTTCATTATTTTTGCCGACCAGCAGATTATGCCTTACATCATCAAAAACAATCAGTTTTGAGTTTTTGATTTTTCTTTGAAGCTCTTTTTGTGATTCTAATGAGGTTATCGCATCATGCCTTCCCGCCAGAACCAATGTCGATGCGTCGATATTGGAAAGCTCATCTTCAATGTCGAAAGCCAAACAGGCATCGATGGCGTGAATATAAGCCTGATTGTTTGCGGACAGCGAAGCGATTTCTTTTAGCATTTCAAGTTCTTCTTTATTGTCCTCAATGACATCAGGACACAAGACCATCGGCAGAATCAAGTCATAGAATTCATTGAAGCTAATCTTTAAAGCCTCCCTGAACTGATTAAGAACATGTTCCAAATGCCCGTCAGCCTTGTAAAAGGAAGACATCAAAACCAATGAAGACACCATTTTGGGATATTTGACTGTAAAATCAAGCGCAACGGCGCCACCCAAAGAAAAGCCGACCAAATTAACCTTATCAATATCCAATTCATATAAGAGGTCATGCAAATCATCGACATAGACATCCATGGATATTTCATCATTTCCCAACTCAGTCTGGCCGTGACCCCTCAAATCAAACCTTAAAACCTGATGGTCATGCCTAAGATTGCTCGCCAAATATTCCCAATAGAGAAGATTGTCTGAAAGACCATGGATGAAGACCATAGTCTCGCCACTCCCCCCTATCTCATAATTCAAATTAATTCTATCCAAACTAACACCATTACCTAGTTTAGTTAAACATATTTAATAATCTTTAGGAAAAATTTTTATAATTTTTCAGATAAACATAGTAATATGAAATTCACTGAAAATTTAATCCTGATGTTTATTTTGGCATTGACAGCACTATTGGTGTGCAGCGCAGGCTTTGCCGCCAACACCACCACCCTAGAGCAGCATGATTTTGACTCATATTTCAAGATGGACGTGCCGAAGGGAATTTCATTTGAAAAAAGAAACACTACATCAGGCAACAATGCCAATGTCACTTTAAACTACAAGAATTCCACTGAAAAGATCAATATCGTTTATGCAGAATCGCCCGGCACAAAAGATAACCTCCTGAAATATTATGAGGATTTCGCCAAAAATGACAAAAACATGACCATCAATACCACAAACAACACGACCATAATACATTTCAAGGGCGAAAACATAATTGGAGAGGACAATTGCCACGACATGGCAATTTCAGGAGACAACAGCAAGTACGTTCTAATGCAATGCGACAACGAAACCCTGATGAAATCAATGGCCGGCTCCATCAGATTCAATTAGCATTTTTTAATTATAATCAAATATCAAATTATATATAACTTAAAAAACAGATTTTAATCCATATAATAATTAATTATTATAAAAAAGGGATTGAAATGAAAACTGTTGCAATTAATGGTTATGGAACCATCGGAAAAAGAGTGGCAGATGCTGTTGCCGCTCAAGATGACATGAAAGTAATTGGTGTAAGTAAAACTAGACCAAACTACGAAGCAAGAACCGCTGTTGAAGAGAAAGGATATCCTTTATACATTGGAATTCCAGAAAGGGAACAGCTATTCAAAGATGCCGGAATCGAAATAGCCGGTACTGTCGAAGACATGATTCAGGAAGCGGATGTTGTTGTTGACTGTACCCCTGGAAGCATCGGTCCGCAAAACCTTGAAATGTATAAGAAAGCAGGAGTGAAAGCGATCTATCAAGGTGGAGAAGACCACGAACTGACAGGCCTTTCCTTTAACTCCTTTGGCAATTACGATGACTCATACGGTGCAGACTACACAAGAGTAGTTTCATGTAACACTACCGGACTCACCCGTACACTGTCAACAATCGACCCGATTGCAGACATCAAGAAGGTAAGGGCAGTGATGGTGAGAAGAGGATCAGACCCATCCGAAATCAAAAAGGGACCGATTAACGCAATCGTGCCAAATCCTCCAAAAGTGCCATCCCACCACGGACCTGACGTCAAGACAGTCATGAAAGGCATTGACGTTACAACCATGGCATTGCTCGTGCCTACCACACTGATGCACCAGCACAACATCATGGTCGAAATCAACAACGATGTCGAAACCGAAGAGATTGTTGAAGCACTGGAAAAACGTTCAAGAGTAATTGTCGTATCCGCAGAAGAAGGATTGGGATCAACTGCCGAGCTTATGGAATACGCAAAAGAGCTTGGAAGAAACAGAAACGATTTATACGAAATTCCAGTCTGGAAGGAATCCATCAACGTTGTGGACAACGAACTGTTCTACATGCAGGCTGTGCATCAGGAATCTGACGTCATACCTGAAAACATTGATGCAATTCGTGCACTTCTTGAAATGGAAAGCGACAACGAAAAGTCAATTGCAAAAACCAACAAAGCTATGGGAATATTCTAAATTCCCCCTTTTTTTACTATTTTTTTTAACTGATTCAACATGAAACATAATGTACTTTTTGGACCTGCCGGAAGTCCCGTCAACTATAAGGGAGCCGCCTATAAGGCCCCAAAATATATTCAGGACGAAGGATTGAACTCCTATGAATACCAGTCCCCATATGGTGTGAGGATTGGTGAAAAAGCTGCAACCACCTTAAAAGAGGAATCCGAAAAGCATGACATCCTGATTTCAATGCATGCCCCATACTACATCAACCTATGTGCAAAAGAGGAATCAAAACTTGACAAAAGCATAGGGCATCTGATTGCCGCCGCCCGTGCGGGGGAATGGATGGGAGCATACCGTCTGGTGTTCCACCCGGGAGCCTACCTGAACAGAAAGCCTGAAAAGGCAATGGAAATAGCAAAAAGCACCGTTAACAGATTGTTTGAAGAGCTTGAAGCCGAAGGCATTGAGGAGTTTACCTTTGCTCCCGAAACCACAGGAAAGCGCACCCAGCTTGGAAACGTTTCAGAAGTTGTTGAGCTGTGCGCCACATTCGACCATTTCGAGCCTACAATAGACTTTGCCCATGTCCATGCAAGAGGGCGAGGATTTCTAAACAAAAAAGAGGATTACAACTGCATATTCTCAACAATCGAAGACAACTTAGACATTGACATCCTGCACTGCCACTTCACCACAATCGAATACGGAAAAGGCGGTGAGGTAAAGCATCACATATTGGATGAAAGCGACGAATACGGACCGGACATCAGTGACCTGCTTTCAAATCTGATTGACAATGGCTGGAAGGCAAACATCATATGCGAAACCCCTCAAAGGGATTTGGATGCCCTGAAAATGAAGGAAATATATGAAAAGATGATTTAATAGTCCTTGACTGAGTCTATCAAGTCATCCATATCATTGAACAGGTTATTTATATCATCGTTGTCATGTTTATTGGAGCTCAGCTGAATGACCAGCTCGTTGATTAGGTCTTCCATCTTGTCGACGAAGGCATTCAATACATTTATCTTGTCCTCAATCTGCCTGTTGACAACATCGCTGCTGTCCAGCTCCATCATCTTTTGGGTTATCTTCAGCTGATTGGCAAACAGCTGATTGGATTTTTCTATGGCCGAGGCGAATTTGGAATAGGACATGTGTGAAGGGTCAAATAGCTTGTCGACCAATTCTTTGGCTTTTGCCTGCTTTGAATCATATTCCTGTTCTATTTTTTTGATTTTAGCCTCATATATAGAAGAGGCCTTTATTGATGGGGCAAGGTCATGATAGACTTCCTTGCCGCATTGTGAACAGAAATGCTGGTTTGGAACCAGCCTCGCACCGCAGTAAATACAAAAATGATTGTGATTATCTTCTACCATAAGTAAGTATTTGGCCGAACTAATTAAAAAAAGTATAAGATTCAATCCAGATTATCGGCAATTTCTCGACCCACAGGAGTTAATCTGTATATCCTGTTTACGCGGTCCTGCTCATTGATACATTCGGCAACACCGCAATCCTTCAATTCCTTCAGGACTTTAGAGATATGGCTCAATCTAATGTCAGAATGGTTGGCTATTTGGGTAGGAGTTTCATTTCCCTTTTGCATTGCCTTTACTGCCTTCATCCTATATGAGGAAATATTTATGTAGGCAAATGTCTTTAGCGTATTGTCGTCCATATTATCTACCAGTATATTTAATAAATAAAAAATAGTATTTAAGTTTATATACAACCCACAAATAACATCATAATAAGGTAACCATCCAGATAATATAAGTTATAACTATTATGCCCTTTTCAGCTTCAAAACAACGATTTCGGAATCGGTCCCCCATCTCATCGGAGTGTCCATAGAACCGACGCCGGTAGTCACATGGAGATATCTGCCCAAATCGTTTTTAAATAGTCCCATATTGTACTTGAACATCAGATTGGTAAGCCAGATTGCCGGATAGAACTGTCCACCGTGAGTATGGCCAGACAATTGGACATCAAAGCCTAATGAGGAAAGTTCCTCCCAGAAGTAAGGGACATGATAATTGATGATGTTCACCATGTCCGGCTTAATCACTGATTCATCGAGCTTCGGTTCGCTCCTATCATCAAAACTGAATGTCAGACCGTAGATGTTCAGGCCTTCGAATTCCATTGACTCATTATCCAAAACAATCACCCCCGCATTTCTGCAGGCATCGATGACACTTTCAATACCCATATAGAAGTCATGGTTTCCGGGAGTGAATATTATCGGCATCTCAACATCGCGGAAAGCCTCAAAATCATCCAGCTCGACAACCGATGAGCCGTCAGCCAAATCGCCTGAAATAATTGCCAGTTCACAATCCAAGCCATTCAGTTTATCAGCAACGTCGCTAATGATTTTCCGGTGGCGCACGGATCCGAAATGCACATCCGAAAGGTGTGCGATAGTAATGTCTCTTTTTAAATTGGGCAACTCCATAGTCTTTTCATGAACAACCAGCTGATGGGCTTTCCAGTAGTTATAGATGCCTAGAATTGGCACAATAGCAAGCAACACAATTCTTATGATTAAAGGCAATGATATGAATCTTCCAATACCATAAATAATCAGAATATCTATTAAAAAAAGTAGTGACGCCCACATCCACACCCCGTCGATGGTCGTGAGAAACCTTGTCAGAGGTCTTGATTTTCTGGACTCAAAAATCATCGGAATGAAACGATTAAAACCTATAAGCAAAGCTGGTATCAATATATATCCATCTCCAACTCCTCCCACCAACAGAAAGATGTATTTGAGCAAGAAAAATTGAAATACTATGTAGAACGGAACTGAAATCAATACCCTTCTTGTTCTGAAACTCATGAATCAAACTCCTTAAAACAATTTTGTTTCAACAACTATTTAAATCATTAAAGCTAATGTTTGAATGTGTAGAGAAAACTTGGAGGTGATTATTTGAAAAGCGACAACAAAAAGCATGAAATCAAAACAGCCAATCAGAAAGCATCAAAAATCGAAAATGAAAGCAAGGATTATGCTGAACTGGTTGTAATCAAGCCTGTAGGCTACCCGTTTGATTTCACACTAATGGACGAAAACATCGAAATCACCAACATCAGCCTGTTTGAAGAATATGCAAGAGAACAATGGTTGGGCCTGGTAGTTTGCGAAAACTCATTTTTATTCGACCAGAAAATAATCCCCGACTACGGCTTTGAAATCGTGACTGCAAAGCCGAACAATTCAATAATCTCAGACAGCACCAAAATCAAGATAATCACAGACAAGATAGAAAACACTCACGAGAATGTCAAATCAGATATTGTCCTGGACGACATTGTAGGGCAGGAAAATGCCAAATCGAAAGTCAAGGTCATAACCAGATATCTTGAAGACCCCGAAAGCTTCGGGCCTTGGGCTCCGAAAAACATTCTGTTCTACGGGCTTCCGGGCACCGGCAAAACCATGCTCGTCAAGGCACTGTCCAATGAGCTTGACGTTCCGCTGTATCTGGTCAAGGCAACATCACTGATTGGCGAACATGTCGGTGATGCCTCATCCAAAATCCATGATCTGTTTAAGAAAGCGTCTGAAAATGCGCCTTCAATAATCTTCATTGATGAGATTGATGCCATTGCGCTTCACAGGTCATTTCAATCCTTAAGGGGAGACGTGTCTGAAATCGTTAACTCCCTTTTGACTGAAATGGACGGCATTGAGGAAAACAAGTCTGTCATAACGATTGGAGCTACCAACAATCAGAGCAGTTTGGATCTGGCCGTGAGAAGCAGATTCGAGGAGGAAATCGAATTCAAATTGCCTGATGAAAATGAAAGATTGACAATACTGGAAAAAAACCTCAAGACAATGCCGCTGGATTACGATTTGGATTTGAAAAAGATTGTCAAGTTGACAAAAGGGCTGTCCGGCAGGGACATCAAGGAGAAGATACTGAAGACCGCCCTTCACAATGCGATATCCTGCGATTGCGAAACAATCACCATGGAAAACATTGACTATGCCTTGAATTCATTTAAAATTAAAAATAGAGATGTTAAAGGAATGTTTGAGTAATATTTAATTAAAATCAAAAATATACTCCGCCGCATCAATAACATCCTTGTTTTCTTCTTTTGCAGCCTTCTTTACATTTTTTGAAATATCGAAAAATATCTTATTGACAATGGAATTTGTTAAATTATCAAGAATTTTGACACTGCCATCTACATCAGCCAACTTCACTGATGCCTTTTGAGTTTCACGTTGCCTTATCTCTTCCATAGATGCCCTTAAATTGCCAAGCATCTCATCAACTTCCATTATTTTAAACGATTCTTTAAGTAAAATGAACTCATCATTGATGATGTTTTCGGCCTCACCGAATTCCTTGATTCTGAGGCGAGTGTTCTCATCGGCGATTTCACGCAAGTCATCGATGTTGAATGATTTGACACCCAATTCACTAACGTCATCAGAAATATCACGAGGATTGGCAATATCCACCATCATTATATCCTCATAGTCCATATCAATGCCCAAAAGACGCTCTTTGGTAATTATTGCATGAGGCGCACTGGTTGCACTTATCACCAAATCAGCAGTGGCCAAATACTTTTCCAAATCAGCAAACAGTATCGCTTCACCACCCAAATCCTTTGCAAGGTCAACTGCAACATAATAAGTACGATTAGCAACAAAAATGGCATTCAAATCCTTTTCAGCCAAGGCCTTTGCAACTAGCCGGCCCATCTTTCCGGCACCAATGACCAGAACTGACTTTTCATCCAAACTGCCGATGTGCTTTTCAGCCAAATCGATTGCTGCAGAACCTATGGAGACTGCACCCTTGTTGATGTTGGTCTTGTTCCTTACGACCTGACCTACATGAATCGCCTTTGTAAAGACGACATCAAGGGATTTTCCACAGTGATGGTTTTTGACCGCCTTGTTTTTGGCATCCTTGACCTGACCTAGAATCTGGTCCTCACCGACAATCATTGATTCCAAACCGGAAGTCATCCTAAGCAGATGCATAACGGCAGATTCGCCGTATTCAATGATGATGCTTTGATTTTCATGGGACAACAATTCGCAATCCTCCTGAATCAGATCATGGTTAATATAATATTCCTTTCTGTTGCAGGTGGAAATCTCAACATACTCATTTATCGAATACTTTTCCTGCAATTGCCAAAACAGTTCATCCATGTCCTTGGAAATATTCTCCATTGACTGGATATCCGCAATCTTGTGGTCAACTCTCAAATTAACTATCACTTCAATCCCCTTATTAAATTATCGATATATAGTTTAGCGTCATCAATCTGGCGACTTTTGATTAATTCATTTATCTTTTCGTCCTCAAAAATCTCATAGAGATATTTTCTGCGCTCCTTCTGGTCCTCAACGACTTCCTTCAATTTCAGCCGTGCATAGTCCTGAAGCTCGATTTCGAGAACATCCTCTTCGGTAATAATTGATTGAATTTTCTTTCTCAGTTGGCGAGCCATCAATGGACTTTTTCCATTGGTAAAAATAGATATTTCAATGTCCCCAATATTGAAACTTGTGGGAACTATGACATTTCCCTTCAAAGGATAATCGGCACGATTAATCAGCTTATCGTGCGAAATTTTTGAAACATAATCAGACATCTCCCCATCTCCACTTGCGACAATGACCAAATCCGCCCATTCGACCAGTTCGTCGACATCATCAGTCGAATAGAGCCCAGCACCCTTTTCAAGCAAATCAGAAGACAGGTCATTTCCAGCGAGTTTGACATTGGCACCGTGGTCCAAAAATCTATTCGCCCTTCTTGTCGCAACCTCTCCGGTGCCTAAAATGAAGACATTCAAACCGGCGGTTTTAAGATAAATAGATGTCCAATCCATTTTAATCAGAATTTTCAAGAGACCTTGCATGCAACACTTTCACAGCAGCTCTCAAATCATTATTGCATTCAGTCAAAACATTCATGGCCTCGAGTTTGGAAACATTGAATGTTTCAGCCAAAGCTTCAGCCCTCTTATCCGGATCTGGTTTCTTGACTCCGACCAATCTTTCGGACAATTCCTTTTTCAAATCCAAATACTCGTCATGACTCATTCCCATATTCCTTAAAGTCATGTCCCTTAACGGGCAAGGCTTTGACGGCTTGCAACACCATACAAGCGAACCGAAACAGGTTCCTGCCCCTTCACCTAATCTAGTTTCTTTACCAAATTGAATCTTAATGTTGATAAACTCCTGAGGAGTTAAATTAACTTCCTGTAATGCGTTTAAAACTGGGCAAGGTTTGACCGGCGGACAGCAAAAAGCAAGCCCCCTTATATCTCCTCCTCTGCAAATGTGAGATGGTGCATCTTCCCAAGTCATAATAATCCTCCAAAAATAATTTTCACTTCTCATTGAATAAATAAAATATTAATATAATTTATTTAGCAATGAATATATAATCTTTTTTGTAAAAATAGTATTAACCCAATTAATTAATGTTTTTCAAAAATTTTAAATACATTATCAGACTATTTTTTAATCACATGCTGATTGAAAATATTGCCATCACCATAGTGAAGAAAAACATCAAACATATGTATCTGCGCATTTTGCCACCGGATGGGGAAGTGAAGCTATCCGCTCCATTATCCGCAAGTGATGAAGACATAATCCGCTTCGTCAAATCGAAAAAGGAATGGATTTTGAAAAAACAGAAATACATTCTGGAAAATGACATCAAAGCTCCCCATAAATATGACAATGGCGAAAAGCATTGCCTGTGGGGAAGAGAATATACATTGCAGCTGATTTCAAACCGTAATGTGAAACATGCATTCCTAAAGGACAATACTATCTATCTGCCGATTCCAAAAAGAAGCACAATCGAGAAGAGAAAAAAGGTTTTGGATGAGTTTTACCGCAAGGAGCTGAAAGCCGCAATCCCTCAGGTTTTGGACAAATGCACAAAAATTGTCGGTAGAAAACCCAAAAGCATCAATGTCAGAAAAATGAAAAACTGGGGAAACTGCAAGCAGGACGGCAGAATCACACTCAATTTGAACCTTGCAAAAAAGGATATGGAATGTCTGGAATATGTAATGATTCATGAACTGTGCCATCTGATTGAATTCAATCACGGGAAAAATTTTAAAAAGTTAATGGATGAGTTTTGTCCAAAATGGAAAGAAATAAAAAAAAGATTGAATGAATAGAAGACTCATCTTTCCTTAAGCATGTCTTCTTTTTCATCCGGAGTCAATTGTTCAACAATCTCTTCAGGAGTGCCTACATCAAGGAGTTTTCCTCCCCTCATCAAAGCCGCCCTGTCACAGACATCCAAAACAAAGTCCATATCGTGGGAAACGATGATGAATGTTTGTTCCAGTTCAGTACGGGCTTTCAGGATTGAATCGGTAACGTTGACACGAGTAATAGGATCCATGGTACCTGTCGGTTCATCCAAAACGATGATTTTAGGTTCCTTGATTAAAACCTGTGCCAAAGCAATCCTGTGCTTTTCTCCTACACTCAACTGGTCAGGATACTTGTCTAAAATCACGGCAGATTCCTTTTCATCGAATCCGACAGTGGTCAATGCATGAATGGCCTTGATTTTACCGAATTCTGCAGGCAGGTTCAAACTTATTGCATCAGTCAGGTTACCTAAGATAGTCCTGTGAGGATATAATGAGTATTCCTGGTGCAACAATCCCAAATAAGGAACGATACGTCCACGGTTGAGAGGACCTCCCTTTGTCATGTCAATCCATTCGTCACCAAGCTTTATATCGATTTCACCGCTGCTCGGTTCTGTCAATCCGATCAACATTCTTGTAGTGGTGGTCTTACCGGAACCGCTTAGACCTACAATTCCGAAAATTTCTTCCTGATGGATTTTCAGGTTGATTCCGTCAACAGCCTTTACCACACCACGTTCGATTGAATAATAATGTTTTTTGAGATCTTTAATGATGATTTCTTCCTCACCGAATTCTGGAATTTCCGGCTTTGCAGGAACAGGAACTGTTTCCATGAAATGGTCTACAACTTCATGAGGGTCTCCTTCTTCCTTGATTTCACCGTTTTCCAGCCAGATTACGTTATCGGCAAGTTCCGTCATTACTTCAGGCCAGTGAGAAGTGATTAACATGGTGATATTCTTATCCTTAACACCTTCTTTCAAGGTATTGTGAAGCTTTACAGCAGTCTGAGGGTCTAAAGTACCGGTAGGCTCATCCGCTAAAAACATCATCGGATTTTTAGCCAGCTGCCTTGCAAGTACAACCCTTTGCTT
Source organism: uncultured Methanobrevibacter sp. (assembly GCA_902764015.1). GTDB lineage: Archaea > Methanobacteriota > Methanobacteria > Methanobacteriales > Methanobacteriaceae > Methanocatella. Next base: position 17,344 of record CACWUH010000023.1, read on the forward strand.
TTCTCCACCACTTAAATCACGAGCAATGTGAGTAATCCTATGGTTCATCTGAACCATTTCCAATAATTCTAAAGCAAAATATAATCCTTCTTCATATTCAACAGTGTCAGGGACTGCCCTCATTACGTTTTCAATAACTGTCTCTTCATCGTACAAAGCGAAATTACGTTGCAGCATGATGGAAATTCTTCTTTTAATGCTTGCGAATAATTTCCTTTCAGCATTGAAGAAATCAACTTCTTTTGCTTCAAATGTTCCTCCACAGTTACATTTTTCACCTGCATGTGATGGAGAATCGACAGCCAAACAATCTGGACAAACGGCAATATTCATTATGATATTACCTGCATCAGGGCGATATTCCTTTGTTCCCCTAAGCATGTTGATTAAAACAGATTTTCCACTTCCACTACGTCCCAATATACCTAAAGTCTCTCCTTCGTAAATCTTTAAATTAATATCTTTAAGAACATCAACACCATCAAAACTTTTTGTAATATTCTTAAGAGTTATAAAATCCATGAAATCACCTATTGATTTAATCTTTATTTTAAACTATTAATAATACTTTCTAATAACAATTGTTTTAAATTTTTTAAAAATTAGTAATGTTAAAATCCAAATTTCCAGAAATTACTGAACGAGCAATTGAAAAGCCGTCAACGCCCGTGTCAATCATTTTTTTGAGATTTTCATCACTGTTGACCGAATTATTCCCAATAACCTTAATATTAACATCATTACAAATTTCACTCAAAAGTTCCCAGTCCGCTTCAAAGACGCCTTTCTTCATGGCATCAATATGGAGATAATCAGCGCCGGCATCCTCCACCAGCTTTGCAATTTCCAAAGTGTCAATTCCTTCAACGTTGGCCCGAATCTTAACTGACACCTCACTGTCCACATTATCAACAACTTGAGAAATAAAATTAGATAAATCAGGGCGATTCAACATTTCCTGGCCACAGCCAATTGCTAAAATCTCTTCCTGACGGCAATGACAATTAATTTCCACAATGTCTAAATCCTTAATATTTCCAACATCAATTATCGGCTGTATTGTTGTTGCCCTCACGTTCGCTGAAACTTTAACGTTTCCATGAACGCTTTTGATAGAATTTACTTCATTTTGAATATGGGTAAAAATCTCATCCAAAGGAAAATCAAATTCGGCTCTCCCCCTTTCGATGATTTTTTTACTTGCTTCAATTGTGGGCGCATCCAAACTGTATCCGCCCAGAGTAGCCACATCAAAACCCAATGGAATAACCTTATTTAAAAAATTAGCATTAGTTATTCCAGCCATTGGAGCAACTACTCTAATCATAATATCCCTTAATATTCTTCCGATGTCAGCCATGTAAGCGGCATCTTCAGCATTCTTGCCCCTGCCAATGCCTGCTTTGAGTTTGATGCCTATTTCCTCATCAATCTCAACCATGATATCCTCAATATCCTGTTCGGACAGACCGTTGCATGGGGACATGAAATTGTCTCCGCCGATGAAGAACAGCAATGCACCCTTTTTAATTAATTTGGTCATCAGGTAATGTTGAGCCTTGTTGACCATGAAACTTGTATCAAAAGCAGATTCTATGTCCGTCAATGTTTCTGTAACGCTGTTAATGTCAATATGAGCCGCTTGAACAAAACTGTCCTCTTCACTTACCAAACTATCTACGGCCAAAATTTCCTTCCTTTCACCTGATTGGGCACTTCCGGCCTTTTGAAGTGCAATGGTGGCCAATTTTTGAGCTTCATGAGGAGTTTCAGCAGCACCGACACCCATACTTATAGTGATTGGGTATCTGTTCCTGATGGATCTTTGAATTCTCAAGTGATCCTCTTCATTCAAGCCGTTTGAAATTGCAAGAAGATTATCGAATCGGGTAAAGAATACCAAACCTTTCTTGTTTCCAAAATGATTGTTCAAATCTGCAAATAAGCTTGCTTGAAGCATCTGTAAGTCGGATTCAGTTCTTGGTCTTGGAGTTACTGTCCAAGGCCCATAATTGTCAATTTGTATTAATGTCATCTGTATCATTTGATAATCGCCTCTTTATATTAAGGAATACTATCTATAATAATTTGCGCCAAATTTTTTTTCACGCCTAAATTATTCATTATTGTATTTGTAACTGTTACCTTATTAACTATTTGTTTTATCTGTGATTTCATATTGGAATCCTTATCGTCAATGACAATATTGTCCAGAAAATCCCGGTACAGTGATGCAACGCCAACTGCCGAAACATCTATATCCAAAGCTTTCATGAATTTATTGGCAGGTCCTGAAACGGCACCTGAACCAATTATTGGTGAAACTGCAACAACATAAGTATCTTTTAGAGCATCACGAACGCCTTCAAGGGATAATATCGGTAAAATTGAAGTGACCGGATTGGAAGGTCCAATAATTACTGCATCTGAATTCTTAATGGCATCAACAACACCCTTTGAAGGATTAACGTTGGAAAACTTAACATCCAACACTTCGGGTTCTGACTGATGCTTTATCAGAAAGTCATGGAACTCGAGCTCGCCGATATCGGTGATAATCTTAATTTCAGATTCCTCTTCGCTCATGGGAATTATTCTGGATTCGATTCCCATATTCATAGCCTGGATTTCACATGCCTTTCGAAGGCCATGCATTTCCATCAGCTGGGTTTTCTGTATCTTTGTTGCGCGGTCGATATCCCCAATCCTGAGCAGTTCACCGCAGCCCAACTCCTCAAGCCTGTCATGGGTTATGAACGTATCGTCCTTAACGCCATACCACAGCTCGTCGTTTATCATGTCAGACATGGTATACAATACCGTATCGATGTCTGCCGAGACATAGACTCCGGAAAAGTAATCGTTTTCCAGGGTATTCACGATGATTGTCAAATCGCTCGGATCAACAATTTCCTTAAGACCTTGCAATAATTTTGGGGTGCCGGTTCCACCGGATAAAACAGTAATCATAATATCAGCTATTTCCTGAATACGTCTGCCTCTTTAGGCATCAAAACAGGTTTAATATTTGAATAGGGATTTCTCAATATGTCGAAACTGTCGAATCCGCGTATGATGACAACCGGAAGGCCCTCATCAGCCTGCCCCATGATAAGTGATGCGGCCGCAGACAGCTCATCGCATGTTGCGATTTCGGTGGTCTCCAGTTCCCTGCCGTATAAATCCTTTTCACCGACACGCTTCCAGATAGGAGAAATTCCAGAACATCCTATTGCAGTGCCTATTGCACCAAATCTGAATGCCCTTCCCTGGGTATCAGTGATTATGACTGCAATCTCCTCACCGAATTCATCTTCCAGATATTCACGAATTTCACGGGCGGACTTGTCGGCATCCTTAGGCATAGGAGTGGCAAGGCCATCACCGACATTTGACTCATCGATGCCTGCATTGGCGCAGACAAAGCCCTGTTTCGTTTCGGTTATGATGAAATTAGGACCGATGCGGACAATCTCATTTGATTCATTCAGGATGGCTTCAACAAGTCTTGGATCCTTTCCTGATTTATAGGCAAGTTCCATTGCAAATGCTGAAAGCTCCAGGTCATCCAGATGGATGAAATTATCTTCTGCCTTTGAAATCAAGGTCTCTGCAATTAATACAACATCGCCATGATTCAATCCGCAGCCCTGCTTTTCAATGGCTTGCTTAATAATCTGAGAAATGTCGCTATCCCCATCAATGAGGGGAATGTCCTCTAATCCAAATAATTCAATACTCATAATAATCATCTAAAAACTTAAAAAAAAGAAAAATTATGGAACATAGACTGCAGTAGTCCATTTTCCATCAAAAACAGCCGCACTTGATGTGACCGGCTTTTCATAATTTGCAAATGTGCCTTCATCAAAAATATATTTTGCGGCCTCTTCAGAGGTCTTTGCCTCAAAGTCGACCTTGTCAGGCACCTGGCTGCCATATGTTGAGATGAAAGCCGCTTCACCATAAGGCACCTTTTCAACCAATATCTTTCCATCATTAACTATTCCAATATAGCACTCGTATTCGTCCTCATCATCGGTTGATGTGACGGCAGCGGCAATTCTTGGAGTGTTGTAGTCGTCCTTTTCATAATCCATGGTAAGCAATGAATATGCCATTGCGTCCCTAATATTCATTCCCACTCTAATCTTGTCCGCTATAACATCCGTTTGAGAACCGTTTGATACAACCGCAACATCATTTGCAAAGCAGATGCAATTGTAGGAAATGTAGGTGCTCCTATAGATATCCTTTTCAAAACCTTCCTTCGGAACGACAGCCACATGGTCATCAAATTTAAAGCAGTCCCTATTCGGAAATGACCTGCTTGATACCCTATAGGCCACAAAAGGTTTGCCTTCAGTATTCATCCCAGTTGATAAAATTCTACCAGTATACATTTTATATCTCCTCAATTAAGTTCAGGACGTTGTACAGCCACCTCTGGAGGCACACCTGGAGGGGTTTCGATAACAATTTCACCAGGCTTGATGGTAACTTGTCCTTCATCAATAACATTAGCTTGAACTCCCACGGCGCTGCCCGCTATCGCATCCGACCTGTCCTGGCCATTGACAGTGACCTTATGCAGATTGGCAACCGGCATGACATAATATTCCTGATCTCCGGAAACGTCTGTCACATTAGGCTTTCCGCCGGTATCCTTGACATCGTCTGCAGCATCCGTTTGAACATCGGTAGCCGAAAAATTACTTGTGACAACCAAGAAAATCATTATGGTGAAGAGAATGTCAATGAAAGGAACCAGATTGATGCTTGGCTTCTGGTCTAAAAACTTCTTCTTATGCTTTTTTACATCAATTGCCATCCAATCACCTATTGTCTCAGCTTGCTTTCAGTAATCTCAGCATTAACATTACATTTTTCTAAAATAATATTTGCAATACTCTTATCCAGCATGCTCGGTTTGAAAGAAACCTTAATATTTGCATAAGGGTCAGAAATCAGTCTGGTATTTACGACACCATCCGCTTCCTGAAGCGCTTCAAGTGCACATTCCACATTGGAATCCACTCTTATCTTTACGACAGCATAACCCCAGTTGGTCATTTTTGTAGCAAGTTCAATCTTATCCATTTCGGATTCGATAAGCCCCTGGATATAAGTATATACAGGCAATAGAACAATAGCCACCAAAAGCCCCATGATTGTAGTTGTCAAAGCGACGTAGATACCTTCCGCCATCGCAGCGGAATCAGGGTGAACACCCAATGACTTGAAAGTCATCCAAATACCTATAACGGTACCGATCAAACCTAAAAATGGAGCAAGCTCTATGATGGTCTTGAGGGTGCTTAAGCCCTTGGTCATCTTGGCGACCTCCACAATGAAGATCTGCTCCATACTTTCTTCCACTTCGGTTTTGTTCTTATAACCGATTTTTAAAGTTTCGGAAATAATTCTAGAAATAGGATTTTTAAAACCGTTAATCTGCTTTAAAGCCTCTACAGCACCTCCCCTTTCCATTGATGCTGTTACAACGCCGAATATTTCGGTCGTGTCGACTTTACTAATTCTTCTAAGATATGCAATTTTTCTCAATGCAATAATGAGACCATAAATACCAATGAAAAGAATTATATAAGTGATAATTCCCCCTTGAGTAAAGATGTCCACTATTCCATCAACCAACGGCATAATATACTCAATAATCATTTTTATCCCTAAACATATTATATTGAAAATAGTTTATAAAAATATTTTATATATTCCTATACTTAAATATTTTTTAAAAAAAGACTTTTGACATCATTTCATTTTGGCCACAGTATTCCAAGACCTTCTAACGAAATCCGGCATTTCATCATATGTGTAATTGGTCAGAAATTCCTTGGTCGTCGGATCTGACGGATAGCCAGAACCTATTCCACCGGATTTGATGAATTCCTTGTTTATCTCAGCTATCTGAGCATCCCTTTCTGCTTTTGCAATGATTGATGCCGCACTGACCTGAATATACTTATCATCAGCCTTATGCTCGGCAATGACATCAAAGCCAGTATCCTTTTTAAGGTTTTCCTGAAACCTTTCGGCCTTCACATCAACGGCATCGACAATGGCCATTTCCGGCTTCAATCTTAAAATCAGCTCTTCCATAGCATTTTTCTCTATTTCGTTGAGATTGATGCCTTCCGCCCTCATCTCATCAATTTCGCGAGCGGAAATTATGACCATGTCATATTCAAACATTTTCCTTAACTTGCGGGACAGAATTGTGCGGCGATTTGGAGCCAGCCTTTTGGAGTCCTTGACACCCATTCTTCCAAGCACCTTTTCCATCTTTTCGGGAACTATCACTCCTGCAATCACCATAGGACCCAAAACAGATCCTCTACCCGCTTCATCAATGCCTAAAATATCCATAAAAATCAAAAAATATAAAATAAAAAAAAGAAATGAAATAAAATAAATTTATTTCATAGCCCTGAGACGGACTTCAGGTTCCAGAGCAAGAGGTTCGGCAGCAACGATTGCTGTACCTTTTGCTACAACAGTCATAGGATCTTCAGAAATTTCTATTGGTATTCCAATCTCATCGAAAATCCTGTTTTTCATTCCACGAAGTCTTGAGCTTCCACCGACAGCAACGGCATTATTGTAAACGCCCATCATTAATTCTGGAGATAACCTTTCCAAAATCACATTTAATCCGTCCACGATTTTTTGCATGTACGGTTCAACTGCATCTGCAACGAGCATTGAATCAATCACAACTTTTTTAGGCCTGTTGGTTTCAAGAGACTTACCGATTACTTCAACACTTAAGTTTTCAAGCTGTTCGGAACAGTGCACCATACCAACTTCGATTTTTGCAGCCTCTGCATCATGAATACCAATTGCTACATCGTATTTTTCTGCTACAAGTTCAACAATTTTGGTATCAATGTCATCTCCACCACATCTAACGGTTTCAATATCATTAATACCACCAAGGGAAATGATAACGATATCGGTTGAACCAGCACCAATATCAACAACCATAGTGCCGTTAGGTTCTGCTATAGGCAGACCTGCACCAATAGCTGCAGCCAATCCTTCACTAATTACTAAAATGTTTTGAGCGCCCGCTTTTCTTCCAATCTCTTCAGCCGCATTTTTTTCCACTTCGGAAGCGTCACCAGGAATACCGATGACAATCCTTCCTACAGTTTCACCTTCATTAATACCGATTTGCATTGCCTTAATGAGTAATGCCTGTGCCTGTACAACGTTTTCTATAACTCCTTTTTTCAAAGGTCTTACTGCAAGAATATCTTCAGGAGTCCTACCGAGCATTTTTTTAGCTTCTTCACCAACAGCCAATACTTCTGCCGGATCGTCTTTTTTAACTGCAACAACAGATGGAATTTGGTACAAGTCAAATTTGTCACCTGAAGGCTTTGCAATTACAGTGTTTAAAGTTCCTAAATCAATTCCTAAACTGTTACTAATGACTCTAGTATTTTCAGTTTGTGGTTCTTCCTCTTCATTTCCAAAAATATTCATGATTTAATCCTCCGTTACAATGTCTCTAAAATCGATAACGAAAACCTTATTAGATGTAGCTATACTTTGAACTTTACTGACTGCCTCCTTCTTTTCAACAGACATGAGAACGGTTGACAAGACAACCTCACTTGCATTGTAAAATGGTTTGAAGACAGACTTAATAAAGTTTGGCAATTTAACTTCGTTACTTATATCAATGTCTATGAATCCGGTAGTTTGGGATTCCTGCAGGATTGCGAAGGAAATCTTCAGTTTTTCAATAGTGGATACGATATTTCGAATCACATCATCGGGAGCAACCAATACCATCAAATTAGGCTCGGTTGCAAGATGCTTTTTGGAAACCTGAACATATGCTCCACCAGCGTTTAGAGTTTCGTCCTCAAATTCTTTTAATTTAAGCGAATTTCCATGAAACATGATGAAATCAAATTTCTTATCCATCGTGCCGACAGTCAATATGACATGCTCCCTGAAGAGAATCCTGATTTGATGATTTGATGCAATAGCCTTATAGGCCATATTATCAACCAGATCTGCATTCCCTGCAACAACTCCCCAAGCCCTTTCGATTTCAACATCTTCACTTGATGTCGCCATTGCGGCTTGTCTGAGCATGCGTATATTATCCACTATCATTTAACTACTCGCAATATATTGATATAAGTTAGTCGTTTAAACAAACAAGAAATGTCATTAAAAAATACCGGATTTAAGGAAGCAGATTCCCAATCCAATATCTAAATAAAGAAATTCATTGATGTTTATAAAGTCTAACAATTAATATTTATTAAAAACATTATTATATATATTTTATCTTTTATTGGACTTTTTTTAAAAAAAATTGGAAAAAACATTATTTTAACTTGATGGAACGCCAACAGCAACACCCAAACAAAATAACTATATAATACTAAGTCAATAATTATAAGTGAAAGCAATTTTTCAAATCGGGTGAAAATAACTCGCCTACATCAATAAACAGAGATATGGGTAGAAATTACCCGAATTAGAAGGCAACATTAATAAGAAATGAAGTAGAAAGTAATACTGGAGTTAAATTATGAGTAGCATGAACACAGAGATGAAAAGTTTTATTGCAATATCCGACATCATATCCCTACTGAATATGGCTTCCGGATTCCTATCAATTATCAGTTCAATCAATCATGATTTTGAGCTGGCGGCAATCCTCATGATCATTGCAATCATATTTGACTCATCAGATGGTTGGGTAGCACGAAAAACAAATAGACAGGACGATTTAGGCTTCGGGAAAAATATCGATTCCCTATCGGACATCGTTTCATTCGGAGTAGCACCTGCAACATTTATTTACAGCTGCATTAACACCACCCCAGGCATATTTCAAGCAATAGTAATTCTCATCAGCTTATTTATTGTTGTTTGCGGAGTTTTAAGATTGACCAGATATAATGTAATTGCCGACAAGCTCGACACCAAAGATTTCATTGGATTTCCGATTCCGGGAATCTCCTTTGCAATAGCCACATTCTATCTGAGCGGTCTGTTCAACCCATATGTTGCACTGATACTGAGCGCCGTTATCTCATTGCTTATGATAAGCAACATCAGATATCCAAAATTCGACAACATTCCGGTGATTGCAATATCCGCAGTATTAATAGTCATTCTGATTCTTCCAATCAACATCACACTCTTCAATATCAATATACCTGCATTGATATTACTATTATTCTGTCTTTACTACCTGATAATTAATTTAATTAAAAGATAAGGAAAATATTGCTCCTATTTAATTAAGTTAACCATCAACAATTGAAATTAGGAGTACTGCAAAATGAATACCAAAAAACCACGTGATCCACTAT
>CACWUH010000024.1 GCA_902764015.1 uncultured Methanobrevibacter sp.
GATAATATATAAAGAATTTATCCAAGAGCATTTGAAAAGTAATATTTTAAATAAAATCTAAAAAAATATTCAAATGCCCTTAAAGTGCAATTCATCTCCAGCTTAAAGAAGCCGGAGAATTCTTGCACAATAATGTTAAAATACCCTCAACTTTATCAAAATCATCAACAACCATATATCATACATATTATTCTCTTTCATTATCTAATTATCGCCATTTCAATCCTTTTGATCCTCTTTTTTTAATTTCAACACTGTTGTACGGCAATTCTTCTTTAATTAATCCCATTATGTCTTCTTCAGTAACTTTTTTTTCAATTCTCAATAATATCCCTCTTCCGTGTTTGTCCATGAAATTTCATCGCCAGCGACAATGTTGGGGCATTCTTTCACTATTAAAGATAAATGGTGAAATAGTTGTCAATCAGACTTGCACACATATGGATTCCATTATTTTCAATTACAATATACAATCCGGACAAATACCCAAATAAGGAGCTACCGCCTTTTTGATATCAGATGAAACCTTGTTCACCCCATTGGTGGCATCGATTATCTCGGAGGTGTAATCCTTTGCGAATTTAAGATAGTTCTCCCTAACACCGGTCAGGAACTGCTCATTTTCAAACGTGTCCTCTCCGGAGGTTCTTGCAACTGACGTTTTGACATCCAAATCAAGCAGAATCAGCAAATCCGGCTTTTTGACATACTTATTTAAAACGCCAATCCACTCGGGATTTCCCTGATATGCCAGACTGGAAATGAAAGACCTGTCGGAGATGATGATTTTGGATTCATCCTCCAGCTTGTCCATTATTAGCATCCTGTCGGCTGCAAACAACAGCCCCAATGTCTTTTGAACCCTATCGCTTTGAGCATCGGGACGCTGCAGAATCTTTCGAATCAGTTTGCCGACTTCAGAGTCAGTCGGCTCCACAACGGTTTCAACCCGAAACCCGTTTGCCTCAAGCCACTCCTTCAACATCTGAATCTGAGTCGATTTTCCGGCACCGTCTATTCCTTCAAAAACTATATACATATGATAGGATATGTTTTAATTTAATATATAATTAATTACAAAAATATAAATGAATAATCAACAAGGTGTAATTGAAAAATGGTTTTGGAAGAATTATTGGCGCCGGCTGGCTCTCCTGAAGTCTTGACGATTGCGGTCAATGCCGGAGCGGATGCAGTCTACATTGCAGGACAGAAGTATGGTGCCAGGGCATATGCTAAAAACTTTAGCTTCGAGGAAATTGAAAAGGCGGTCACCTATGCTCATCTAAACGGCAGCAAGATTCATGTCACCGTCAACACGCTGGTCAACAACTTTGAGATTGTTGACGTTTTGAAGTACCTCTTTGAGCTCTACAGAATCGGAGTTGATGCGGTAATCGTTCAGGATTTCGGACTGATATGGCTTTTGAAGACATTCATTCCAGATTTGGAGGTCCATGCGTCAACGCAGATGGGCCTGAACAACTATTCATCGATAAAATGGGCAGCCAAAAACAACATCAAGAGGGTCGTGCTTCCAAGGGAAGTCACAATCGATGAGATTAAAAGGACAACCGCCCAGCTTGAAAGAGACAACATCGACATGGACATCGAGGTGTTCGGCCACGGGGCGCTGTGCTACTGCGTCAGCGGAAAGTGCTACATGTCATCATACAACAGCGGAAGAAGCGGAAACAGGGGAGCATGCGCTCAGCCGTGCAGACGGGAATACCGTCTCAAATACAGGGGATACAACATAGGAAACGGATATCTGCTGTCCACACATGACCTTGCAACATACAACAACCTGAAAGCGATTGAGGATGCCGGAGTGAAATCCTTAAAGCTTGAGGGAAGGATGAAGTCCGGCGACTACATCGGAACCATCGTGAACAGCTACCGGAACCTCATCGACGGCAACGAGGGAGACTACAAAAAAGACCTGCACCTTGTATTCAACAGGCAGTTCACTAACGGATACATGATGGGAGACAAGCCCGGCGACGTCATGGGAAGAGGCCATTCCGGCCATGAGGGACTCTACATCGGAGACATTGTGGACATTGAAGGCACCAAAGTCACAATCGAAATCAAGAACAAGGAAATCCCTGTCATTCTGGAGCCCGGTGACGGCATCGCATTCAAATACAACGGCAAGATTAAGGGAATCTATCTTGACAACATCATAAAGCAGGATGAAAACGAAATCATAATAGACACCACACGCCTTGTTAAAGTGGGAACAGAAGTGTTCATCAGCTATTCCAAGTCCACCCATGAGTATTTAAAACAATTTGAAAAGGAGACAATCAAAAGCAACGTGCCAATCAGCTTATCCTTGACCTGGGACGAGAACCTGAACCTTTTCACCAAAGTTGAATATCATGTCGACGGGGAACTGATCAATTTCAGGCACAAGGCACTGGGCAAGTTTGAAAAGGCCAAAAACAAGCCGGTGACTGAGGAGGTTATTGAAACCCAATTGAAAAAGACCGGCGGCACACCGTTCTACATTGACAGCATCCGATTCAACAATATGCCGTCAGACATCTTCATACCTATCCGCGAGATTAACCAAATCAGGCGCGAAATACTTGACACCGCAACCGAGTTTCTCATGAACCACTACACGCCGACCAAGAAATCAGTTAAGGCAGTCAGAAAAGATCTGGCCAAGTTCATTGAGGATTACGAGAGCTATCCCGGCAAGACCAAAAGGAAAACACCTAAGCTATCAATATTCATCGATGATATCGCCCAAATCAGGGCGGCTTCAGGATTTGACCTGAAAAGGATTTACTTTGACGGCAACTGCCACTACAACAACCCTGACGATTATTTCAATAACATTAAGGAAACCCTGAAGCAGGGAAGCCTCATGGCTGCTCCAACCGAGTTCGTTTGGGTTTTATCGTCATTCATCTCTGAAGATGATGCCCTCAAATGCAATGAAATCGTCAAGGAACTTCAGGAAGAGGGAATCATAATTTCTGTGATGGGGGACTTTCCGGCAATGGCTGAAATATTCGACTGCTCCATTCACGGAAACCACAATCTAAACATCTGGAACAGCTTCTGCGTGCATAATCTGAACGCTTCAGGATTCAAGTCACTGATTCTCTCATCGGAACTCTCCGGTGAGGAAATCAAAGAATTGGTTTTAAGAAACCATGACAGAAACATCGACTTGGAGATGATTGTCAACGGAAACCTTGAAGTAATCGTGAGCAAGGACGATTTCACCAATCTCAACGATGGGAAGGACTTCATCATCTCAAACGATGCGGATTATGCGACCCTGGAGGACAAAAAGAGAAAGAAATTCAAGTACAAGATATTCTTCGACTACAACAGGCAAAGCCACATCATCAACAAGGACTGCCTATGCCTGATTGAGGAGATGAATGAAATCAAGGAACTGGGACTTGATTCAGTGATTGTGGACTGCAGATATTCAAATGAAAAGTATACCTCGCAGATTCTGTCGATTTATGCCGAAAGCCTTAAGAGCAAGACCCAAGAAGAGCTGACCCAATACAAATACCAGATAATGGACTTCTCGCAGTCCTACATCAACAAGGGAAATTATATTGAGGGAAGGCTACACGAGGACAAAAAATGAGAATCCCTGAATTGCTTGCACCTGTCGGGTCAAAGGACCATCTGAAAGTGGCGATAAATGCCGGAGCCAGCGCAGTCTATCTTTCCGGAAAGAACTACGGCGCCCGCAAATATGCAGAGAACTTCACGCTGGAGGAAATCGAAGAGGCAGTAAACACCGCACACCTGCACAACGTCAAGGTCTATGTCACCGTAAACACCCTCATCAGGGAAAGCGAGCTTGAAAGCGTGATGAACTATGTTTGCCAGCTGTATGCGATGGGCGTGGATGCTGTTCTGGTGCAGGATTTGGGATTGATTGAACTGATTAGGAAACACCTGCCCGATTTGAAGATTCATGCATCGACACAGCTCACCTGTGAAAACCAGCTGAAACTGGATTATTTGCAAAGCAAAGGCATAAGAAGAGTTGTGCTTCCACGAGAGATGAGAAAAGAAGAAATCAGAAATCTCAAGACAGATATGGAACTTGAAATCTTTGTCCATGGAGCGTTGTGCTATTCATATTCCGGCCAGTGCCTTATGAGCAGCTTCAAGGGCGGAAGGAGCGGAAACAGGGGAACCTGCGCACAGCCCTGCCGCCAGAAATATAAAATTCAGGGAATCAAAAGACCTGATTACTACCTGTCCCCATGCGATTTAAGCTTATTTAATCACCTAAAGGAAATTGCCGATCTGAATATCCGATGCATCAAGATTGAAGGGCGAATGCGGTCCAAGGAATATCTGGCAATTGTCGTGAGCAACTACCGCAAAGCCTTGAACAAGCTTAAAAGCGGAAAAACAACAACATCCGAAGAGATAAGCCTGGTTTTCAACAGGGGCTTCAGCGAAGGCCAGTTCCTAAGCACATCCAAAAGAAGCATAAGGCCAGGTCATATCGGCTTGAAGATAGGCCGTGTGATTGAAAGCGGCAAAAACCAGCTTGCAATACGCCTGGACGATTCCATAAGGACCATTCCCGAAAGGGGCGACGGCATTCTTATTGTCAAAAACGACAATGACTACGGCTTTGAAATATCCCAGGACCCTCTGGTAACAACCTTGAATCACTTCAAGAAAGGCAAAAGCAAGCAGGTTAAGGATCTGACAAGAAAGGACAAGGTTTTAGTTGTCAAGAAGGTATGGCAGAACAGAAATGCTGACTTTAACTTAAACGAATCTGATGTTTATCTGACCAAAAGAAACAGGCTAAACAAAAAAGTCAAGGAAATCGAAAACAAGGCCACAAGCTATGTCAAATCCAAACTGATGCTGACATTTTCCATTAAAAACAGATTGCCTGTGCTGAAAGCAAGGCTGACGCTTGCCAACCGAAAGGAGATAACCGCCGAAGTCGTTGGAAACACTCCCTTTGAAAAGCCTATCAAAAAGAGCGTAAGCGCAGACACCATCAAAAATCAGCTTTTAAAACTTGACAAATACCCATTCGAGATAACACAGGTAAACATCAACTATGACGGAACGCTATTCATTCCGATAAGCAAGATAAACGAGCTTAGAAGGAACCTGTTGGAAAAGCTTGAAAATGAAACCATAAAATCATACAAACATAAAAGTAAAAGGATTACATTGGACAAAGCCGAAAACGCCTTAAAAGAGGATGTCGGCTTCTCATTTTATACCAACAGCCCGAATCATCTGAAAAATATCGAAGGAGTCAAAAGAGTCTATTTAGAGATTCCTCCACATGATGATTCATTAGTCCTCAATGATGAAAAATATAATCTGAATTACATGGTCAGCTTCATCAAGAAAGCCGTGGAAATCTCATACGGCAAGGATTATGAGCTGGTGTGGAAATGGCCGGACATCACCCATGACAAGCTGATCAAGGCATTGAATAAGGTGCGAGGGATATTGAATAAGATGAACTGCTCCCTTCCGATTATGAGCGCCAATTTCAATGCGGAATACGGACCATATTCAATGAACATCACCAATAACGGCAGCATCAGAAGCCTTGAAGGATATAGGATATTGACCCTTTCACCGGAACTGCGCAAATCCGACTATGAGGACATCATAAGGCATGCCAAAAATCCGGATAAGATTGAATTGCTGGTTCAGGGCTCAGTTGAACTTATGAAGACAAGATATCCAATCCTATATGGAAAAGAGCTTAAAAGAGAATATGAAAACTATCTGATTGACAATAAAAGCAACAAACATCCAATCCATAAAAGCATTTCAGGTGAAGAATTAACTATTTTCGATGGTAGCGAGCTCTCGCTCATCGATGAAATAAATCATCTGAAAAGTCTTGGATACACTAATTTTTCGATAGACGGACGATATAAGGATGATGATTACTGTAAAATAATTGATATCTATAAGCAGGCATTGAACGGCAACATCAACAGAAAAGAACTTGAAAAATACAGTCCCAAAAATACCTCTGCCAACTACTGATATTACTTTTCAAATGCTCTCACCAAAATCAGATATATATTAACCATACATATTATATTTACAAAAGGGTTTGGTAAAATGAAGGGAGAAAGAATAACATTGCAGAACATTAAGGGAATAGGAGATAAAATCTCCGAAAAGATACTCAACAGCGTCGGAGGCGAAGAGGAACTCCAGAGGATAGTCGATAATGTTGATGTCGAGAAGATATCCTCAATTGACGGTATCAGCCAGAGAAAGGCAGTTGAGATAATGAACCAGCTGCTCGGCAATCCCCAGGAAGATTTCATAAAAAGTGACAGGGCGATGGAGCTTTATGACGATGTCATAAGTAAGATTCTGGCCTATTCGAATACCTCCTACTCCAAAAACAGGATACTGCTGCTTTCCCCTACAAAAGACATTGACAAAATTAATTCAAACCTTGATTTTGTGATGAATGCCAAAGAGCACGTTTCACAGCTTCCAATCATAAAATTGAGAGGTCTGATGAAAAACCTGAAGGAAGTCGAGGAAGCCAAACCCGAATATGACCCAAGCAAGGCAATCCTTGTTGAAAGCGAGGAGGACAATTCATATCTTACCGATTTGGGACTGAACCAATACTATCCCATCATAACCGCCAGCAATTCCCCACTGCTAAAGGAGGAGCTGATGAACTATGATCTGGTGTTTTATGTCTACTCACAGGGAATCCTTGATTTTGAAGGAATGCCAAACCTGATAATGGCAAGCATTGACGAAAACGACTATGAAATCGTTCCCGAAAAGATAATCAATTTCTTCATTCAAAACAAGGACCTCTTTTCAAGGGTTCATGAAATCCAGAAAATCAGAAACAATGAAAGCGTCCTCGGAGAAATCATCCCGATTATCGACGAGCTGAACATCATCGACAAGAGGGAGGTTGATATTGAAGAACTTGTATTTTCCCTAAAGGATGATATGGATGACGAGTTGGAAAAATCCATCAAACAAGTTGACCTTGAAGGAGACGAAATACTCAATCTGCTAAACAATAACTTCCCGCCAAAGATTAGTAAAATATTTGACGATATTATCAGTAAAAGGAAAGAAATCATCCGTGAAAAAACCGGGCTGAGCTTTGACCCATACCTTCGCACATACCCCATCCAAATTGATGAAACTGAAATACAGAGGGTGACCCTGGAACAGTCATCAAGAAAGGAAAACGAGATCTTTGACATCAAAAAGAGTGCAGCGATTGAGCTGAACTCAATCAAGGAGCGTGCAATCCAAGAGGTTGAAGACACAATCAAATTCGACTACGAATTCAGCCTGGGCAGCTTTGCATATGAATACGGATTGTGCAGGCCGCAATTCTGCGAAGAGATAAAGCTTGAAGGAGCCCTCCACCTGGAGCTGGCGCTTGAAAAGGACAAGGACCATATCCAGAAGGTGGACTACCAGCTGACCCCCGATGAAAACATTGCGCTTCTCACAGGAGCAAACAGCGGAGGAAAGACAACACTACTGGAAACCCTAACGCAAATATCCATCATGGCCCAGATGGGACTGCCCGTAAGCGCAGACAGTGCCGAGATAAAGCTATTTGATGAAATCTACCATTTCTCAAAGAAGAGATCTCTTGATGCCGGAGCATTCGAATCATTCTTAAATGTGTTCATACCAATCGTCACCACCAATAGTGAAAAGTTAGTATTATTAGATGAACTCGAAGGAATAACCGAACTCGATGCAGCCGTTAAGATCATATCCACATTCATCGATATGATTAAGGAATCCAATTCCTATGGTGTGATTGTCACTCATATGGCAAGGGAACTGATGAATTACACCGACATTCGCGTGGACGGTATTGAAGCAAAAGGATTGGATGAAGACTATAACCTGATTGTTGACCGTACCCCGAAAATGAATTTCCTTGCAAAAAGTACACCGGAACTGATTCTGAAAAGAATATATGAAAAATCAGATGATGATTTGAAAGCTGTATATGCCAGAATTTTGGAAAAATTCTAGGCCATATACTACTTTTTACTATTTTTAATTACAAAGTTTTTATAATTTTAAACATATACAATTATATAACAATTATTTATTGAATGCATTAGTTCAATGAAAAATTATTACACTCACCATATTCTTACATAATATGGAAAAAAGTGAACCCGAAAGGTGAAGAAATGGTAAAAAACACAATGGAATTCCAAAGTAGCGTTTATCCTCGCATCCAGCGCTATTTTAACGAAGATAAAAGTGGGAGAGAATTAAGATGAATCAGCAGTCACAATGGGGTTCCATATTTACTTTCATTCTGGCAATGATCGGCCTTACGATTGGAATAGGAAACATCTGGCGTTTCAGCTATGTGATTTACTCCAATGGGGGAGGGTCATTTTTCATACCATACGTGATTGCAATTCTGGTTATGGGAATTCCGTTTCTGATTTTGGAGTATGGGCTTGGCTTCAGCTTCAAGAAAAGCTTTTCCAACCTGATGCACAGCATCCGTCCGGAATTTGAAATCATTGCATGGATGCTTGTTCTATTCGTGTTTATCGTTGTGACTTATTATATGGTCATCCTGGGCTGGGATTTTGCATATCTCCTAAACAGCTTCACGCTAGGATGGGGAAATGACCCGTCATCATTCTTTACAAGCTATGTTGGAGGAAGTTCAAATTTGGCCTCTGCAACCACGATAATCTTCCCTACCCTGATTTGCACACTGATATTATGGGTCATCTTTTGGGCAGTGTCCGCCAAAGGCGTGGACAAGGGAATCGGCAGGATATCGGCTGTCCTTATTCCATTGTTGTTTATAATAATGATATTGATTTTTGTCTATGCGTTCACACTGCCTGGATTCAGCATCGGAATAACCACATTGCTCACTCCCGACTGGTCGGCGCTTTTGAATGTCAATGTCTGGCTTGCCGCATTCGGACAGACCATATTCACCTTAAGCATTGGCCAGGCAATGGTATACACATATGCAAGCTATCTGCCTAAAAACTCCAAATTGGTCGATGAGGTGCTGCTTGTCGTTGTTGCAAACACATTATATGAGATTTTCACAGCATTTGGAGTATTCTCAATACTGGGGTACATGTCACTGACATCATCAATGCCGATGAATGAGCTGGTCAGCGAAGGCACCGGACTGATATTCATCGTGTTTCCACAGATATTCACCACAATGGGGCCCATCGGACATGTCCTCGCACCCTTACTGTTCATATCAATATTGTTTGCAGGATTCACCTCTTCCTTTGCACTGTTTGAGCCTTTGCTTTCATCATTGTGCGACAAGTTCGGATGGAGCAGGAAAAAGGGAGTCACAATCCTTACGGTTGTTGCCTGCATAGGCACAGTAATCTTTTCAACAGGCATCAGCAGCTATCTGGTGGAAATCGTGGACGGATTTGTGAATAATTTTGGAATACTGATTCTAATCGGCATTCAGGCAATAATATTCGGATGGTTCTACGGGGTTGAGAAGGTCATGCCCGTGCTTAACGAATTTTCAACCTTTAAGGTTGGAAAGACATGGGTTTTCACGATAAAATATTTACTGCCGATTCTTCTGATTGTCATTTGGGTATTCGGAGTTGCTACATTATTTAAGGACGCCAACTCACTTGAAATAGCAGTTGACATAGTCATCACAATCCTTGTTGTCGGACTTTCAGTGCTATTTACAAAGCTGAAACCTAAAAATTCCTGATTTCAATTTCATTTCATATTTGATTTCGTCCAAAGAGCAATAATATGGCATGGGAATTGTCAAGTTCCACAACAGCATATGTAGATGACATTTCCAATTGCAATATATGAAAGAAACACTTAAGGATTTGGCAACATATGATTTTTCTTTTGATTTAATGAAATGACATTATCATTAACGAGACGTATCTTGAAAATTGAATCTTACTTTAATGTGGGATATATATGCAATGCCTTAAAAATAGAATTTTGAATAGATGAACATCGATGTCAATCTAAAAAAAATAGAAGTTAAGTGAATTTGCAAATTCACTTATCTGATTGTTATTTTAACGTTTTTGGTGACCGCATTGTAGTAGGCATTTCCCTTGAATTTCAGGGTAGCCTTGAATTTTCCCTTCTTGGCCAGTTTGGTAATTTTAAAAGTGGCTTTTCCTTTAGCATTGGTTTTGGCAGTGTAGGTTTTACCTTTGACCTTAAGGGTGAGCTTAACGCCTTCAATGGCTTTGCCTTTGCTGTTCTTCAAGGTCATGACATACTTTTTGGTCTTTTGGGATTTCTTGAATGCCTTGTTTTTAGCGGTGATTTTTGTCTTTTCCTTGCTGATTGCTATCTTTACGGTTTTTGCGGCCGGATTGTAGTTGTTGCTTGCCAATCTTATGACCAGATTCTTTTTGCCAGCTTTGGCTGTTTTCAGGATTTTTGCAGCCAGTGTGATTGTTGCAGTGCCTTTTGCATTTGTGGTGGCCGATCCGATAGCCTTGCCGTTTAGCATGAATGTCACTTTCTCACCTGCAACAGCCTTGCCGTTTGAACCTTTAAGTGTGAGCGAATATTTGCCGCCGTAATTGATGATGTAGCTTGCATCTTTAGCGGTTATTGCTGCATTCTGCTTTAAGACGGTTATGTCAACTCCCCTATTGTCAGTTATATTGATGTCCCGGCATGACACAACAACTTTAATTAATCCGGCAGAGCCAAACACATATTCGGCAACATATTCTTCTGCAGTTGAGTCGTATGCCGATTCAATCAGCTTGCCGCCCACATTGAAATACACATGATAAGCATCCCCAATCAGATTTCCGTTGTCATCTGCAATGACGGCAGTGAATTTGGTTTTATCCCCATAGACAAAGGTTGTGCCCGCTTTGACTGTTGCGGTGCATGGAGATATGATCTTTCCGCCATTATTGAGGATTTCAGTGGACTTACTGCTTATGGCATTGTTGTACAGGCATAATATGCCGTAGGTATCGATTGTTCTTCGGTTAAGGCAATCGCCTTTGAATGTTGAGTTGGACAAGGTCAAAGCCGCATTCACCCCAATGCGTATTGCATTTCCGGAATCTGCAGAACCGTTTATGAAATTGGAACTGTCAACATTCGGATTGCCGCCTTCAACCCAGATGGAAGCACCATATGATGCGTTTGCATTATTGAAAGTGATATTTTTGATTGCAGCATTGCCCGATACGACATGAAAGATTCTTGCCTGATTTTTGGCATCCAGTGTAAAGCCTGCGCCATCTATTTCAATGTCCCTACCAATCACAATGCCTCCAACAAGATCAATGTCTGTAAGAGGGTTGAACACATAATCTCTTGCGAGTGCTAATGCCCCTGTACTATTGTCAATCAGCATCTGCAGTGTTGAAAAGTCATTGGAAACATCAACTATGTGGATTTCGCCATTTTTTATGGTTAAATCGGACAGATAGGTGTCTGCTATGGTCACAGGATATAATCCCAATTCATCTGCAGTGAAATTGGCTTCGTAGCGCTGGGTCAGATTATTGTAGATGTAATCGATTTTGGTGCTGTTTATGAGCAAATCAAAGTCCTGAACCTGCATCAGATTGCCGTTGTCATCAAAGAATGTCAGATAGACCAAGACCTTTTCATTCAAATGTTTGTAGACTGTCTATTGCCCAGAATTGTGGCCGTGACCTGTGATGATATATTTCCGGCATATGCTGAAAATATTTCCGCCCTGTCTGTGCTGAGAGTATTGTTCGAGAGGTACAGTTCATTTAAGGCACCATTATAAATGGCATATCCCCTATCTGAAGTGCTATTTGTGAATTGTGAGTTCAGAATTCTTGTATGATATGAATAAAGGTATACTGCATAGCAATCGTTGTCAATGAACTGGCAACAATCTATGATTAAAGAATCATCGCCATATCCACTATAAAACAATACTCCTGAAGCATTTGCACGATTTGCCTTGAAAACGGTATTGTTAACTTTAACATTGGCGGTCGAATATACTGCCCCAACAGACCTGTTGGCATAATTGCTGTCGAATGTACAATAATCAATTAAAGCGTTGCCTGCAAAAATTCCCAAGGCCCCATAATCATAGGCCCCATTTTCACTGAATTGCACATTCACGAGTTCAGCGAGAGTGGCCGCTTCAATAATGACCGCTCCTCCGTTTTCAGCTTCATTTGATGTGAACCTTGAATTGTCAACATTTAGCT
This sequence comes from uncultured Methanobrevibacter sp., assembly GCA_902764015.1. Lineage (GTDB taxonomy): Archaea > Methanobacteriota > Methanobacteria > Methanobacteriales > Methanobacteriaceae > Methanocatella. The sequence continues at coordinate 12,231 of CACWUH010000024.1, forward strand.
TATCGCCGTTGAATACTATGGCCCCTCCGCATGAGTTATCGTCATATGCAACATTATCTGAGAAATTACAGTCGATGACTGTCAAGTTAGCGTCTTCGCAATACATTGCCGCTCCTGAATCGGCATAACCATTGATGAAATTGATGTTTTTCAAGGTGACTGTGCCTGAAGTGACCTTGAATATTCTTGCCTGATGATTTGCGTCAATTGTATGGCCATTTCCGTCAATGGCGACACTTTTGTTTATTGAAATGCCCTCTGTAAGGGAATCCCCAATGCCGTAGGTGAAATTACGGTTCAATTCGATTTCATCATTTTCATTGATCAATGACTGAATCATATAAAATTTTGTTATGAATTCTATTTAAACTATTTTAACAAAATTATATTACAAAAAGGATTTGATAGATGATGGTGCTAAAAATAGGCAAATGCCTTTGAAAATTAAAGAAACGTTAATGCATAACATCAGCCATGCACTAAACGAACACAAAATAACAAGGATTCGTATCTGCTAACTTGCAGGATATGAATCAACAATTCTAAAAAAATTAAAGTACTCCCACAGCTTCAAGCATGGATTGCAAACCTAAAATGATAATGGCCACTCCACCAATGATTTCTATGTAGTCCGCATATTTGATGGCCATTTTGGTTCCATATGTTCCAATCAGGAGCCATATTATAACTGCGATTATGCTTAAGCCGCCAAGGATGATAGGATTCGCATGAGCCACGGCACCCTGTGATGCCAGAATCAGGTTTTCGATGTTTCCGAAAATAAGCAAACCTGTAAATGGAGCATATTCCTTCCAGTCAACCATAATCATGCACTCCCTTTTGATCTGAGATTTTTAATCGCTCCATAAACTGCCTGAATACCCAATATGAATATTGCAAGTCCGCCGATGAAGCTGATGACGTTAGAATATTGTATGGCCGCCTCGGTCAGGACAGTACCCAAAACTAACCATATTATTACAACAATTATACTCAAACCGCCCAATATCTTAGGGTTCACTCCATTGACGACACCCTGTGAAGATAAGATTAAGTTTTCAATATTTCCAAAAATTATCAGCCACATAAATGGCAAATATTCTTCCAACATATTATTTTTCCACCATATTAATTAGTATTATCACCAAATTGATTACATTTCAGTGAACATCATAAAATAATATGTTAAACAAAATATTTATACTTTTGATAAATGGCATGAAATTTAATGAAAGGTATATGCGACATTCCCCTCTCCGCAAATAATGGAACACTTGACCATCTGATTTGGCATTTCAACGTTGCCCTGCATCATAATTAAAAAAAGCTTTTAGAAAATGAGATGAATATCTTAGAGGGAGAGATTCTGAAAATTATTTTTGAGGGTGGGACACGAACTCACTAATTTTTAAATTTTTTTTACTTATTTTTCATTTAATTTTATATACTATGAAGTACAATCTATTATTATAGATATAAATCTTTATGGTTGTTTTATTTATGGTTTTAAGAGATAATACTATTAATCAGACCATGTTAGTGCCTATGGACTTGAGGAAATTGATTCCAAAAGACCATCCGTGTTATTTTATTAAAAATGTGGCTGATTATATTGATTGTTCCAAAGCGAACCGTGAGTTTGCTGATACGCCTGGTGAATTTGCGTATCCTCGTGAATTATTGCTTAGACTAGTTTTGATGAGTGTTTTTGATGGAGGGTTATCCTCACGTGAGATTGAGCGAAGAACTCAAACTGATGTTGGTTATATGTACTTAGCAGGCATGCAGCATCCTAGTTATCGTACAATTTTGAGATTTAAGCGCGATTATTCTGATCTGATTGATGAAGCTTTCAAAATGACTATAAAAATTGCAACCGAAGAAGATTTAGTTAAAATCCATCATGTAAGTGTTGATGGGACTAAAATAAAAGCAAAAACATCAATTAACAAATTGACAAACGAACAGCAATTAAAAATAATGAAACAACATCTTGAAAAAAGCATTAAATTAGACTAAGAAGAAGACGAATAATTAGGTGAAGAATCAGGAAACAGTGTTCCAGAAACATTAACTGATGAAGAAAAATTCAAAGAAGTCTTTGAAAAAGTCAATAAACCTTCTAAAGATGATAGGAACAAAGAAAAATTAAGAGCTTCCAGTAAAAAGCTCTTAAAGCAAGCTGAAGAAAACCCTGAAAAAATTCTCAAAAAGGTCGAAACGCTTGAAGAAAAACTCAATGAATCTGAAAAAGATGTTATTAGCATTAATGACCCTGATGCAAGGTTCATGAAGAATAAAAAGGGACGATGGGAATTTGATTACAATGCACAAATCGCAGTAGACGAACACAAAGGAATAATAATCGCATCACACGTTACCAATAATCCAAGCGATCATCACGAACTTATTCCAGCAATAGAACAAGTAAAATCAAATTTAAGCGAAATATACAATGAAATACCATCTAATTTCCAAGTAAGCGCTGATAATGGATATTCCACAGACATAAATGCAGAATATCTCGAACAAGAAGGATTAGATGGTCATATATCTTCACGAAAACTCGCAAGAAAAGAAAAGAAATACAATTTAGCCGAAAAACCATTTTCCAAAGATAATTTCAATTATGATAACGAAATAAGGACATATATTTGCCCATTAGGACAACCATTGTACCGTGTGAAAGAATACGAATACAAAGACAAACCAAGAATTGCTCATTGGACAAAAGAATGCAAATCATGTCCTGTACAAGAGTATTGCGCAAAAAGCCACCGATATAAAACGATTAGCGATTACGGAAATCCTTCCAAAATCAGAATGCAACGGAAAATGGAAACTCCTGAAGCGCAAGAAATCTACAAATTAAGATCAAAAACAGCCGAATTACCATTTGCAAACATGAAACAAAACATGCACTTGACAGAATTCACAACAACAGGATTAAAACAAATAAATACTGAATTCAAACTATACGCAATTGGGCACAACCTAAAAAGAATCTATAATGAAATAAACATGAAAAATAACTAAAAATAAAAAACAACAAAATTTTTTCTAAAAATAGAAATTAGTTAAAAAATTTTGCGTCCCATCTTCTTAATGAACAAAAAGAATACATTTATTTACAATTTTATGATATTGCCGAACATTCGTTCTCTAAATCAGATTTTCAACATAACAGAACGTTCGTTCTCTACATCATTTAATAATAATGAAATATAAATAATTAAATGTATGGACACCAAGGAATTAATTTTAGAAAAGACTCTAGAATTAATGATTGAAAAGCAGAACTCCATCGTTTCAATTAGGGAAATTAGCGATGCCACTGGAATTGCTACCGGTGGAATATACCATTATTTTTCAAACAAAAAACAGATATATGATGAGATTACGGAAAGATACCTTATAAACTATCTCAAATTCGACATGGACAAGCTCCGGCAGATAAAGGGAAATGCAAAAGAGAAGATTCACGATGTCATGGCTGAAATTTTTAAGCAGAAGCAAGCCGGAATCAAGATTGAAACCATTGAAGATGAAATAGACTACAGGATCATATTGATGATTTTGACCCCAAACGGATTCAGTTATGAAAATTCCGTGGAGCTTTGCCAAGGTATCCTAAAAGAATTAGAAAACCTCTTCACAAAAATTGTTGAGGAAGGTCAGAAAAACAGCGAAATCCGGCAAGACTTATCAACCGAAGACATTGTGGAGTCATTAACCCTCATGTATATTGGAATTCAATATATATGGGAAATATATTGGATTGATGATATGATTCAAGCCTTTGAAGAGAATTTCGATTTGCAATGGGAAAAGATAAAATTCAGAGAATAATTAATTAACTTGATGTGGTTTAGATGAACACTAAAGACTTGATTCTTGAAAAGACACTGAAATTAATATTGGATAAAGGCACAATCGATATTTCAATCAGCGAAATTCGAAATTCCACAAAATTGACAACCGGAGGCATATATTATCATTTTTCAGATAAGTCTGACATATTTGAAGCGATCTTGCAAAAATATATGGTGGATTATATTAAAATCGATTTTGATAAAATCATCCTTGAAGGCTCTTCAAGGGAAAAAATCCATGACACATTGTTATATATTTTACATCACTTCATAGACGGTGTGGAAATTGAAAGCATCCATGAAAAAATCAATTATGGAAGCGTAATACTTCTTTTAACCGCAACAGGCTATGCCGAAGATGATGTTACCAGCATAATTTCACAAACCGGAGAAGATATTAAAATATTCTTAACCGACCTTGTCGATGAGGGCAAAAGGCAAAATGAAATCAGACAAGACTTCTCCACTGAAAACATTGTCAAATCATTGTTAATAATGTATATGGGAATTCAAAGTTTATGGTTAACTTTCGCAAAAGAAAATACCGATTCCATTTTTGAGAAAAACTTTGATATGACTTGGCAAGCCCTCGAATGCTGATAAAAACTTCCTAAAATTAAATAAAAAAGAGAGAAAAATGTCTCTCTCATTTTTTAACTTTCAATTTGGTTTTGATTGTGTCTTTCAGGTAAGTGATCTTAACCGTGTAGGTTCTGCCTGCCTTTAATTTCTTGATAACCTTATTTTTAAGGGTAATCTCGGCAACACCTTTCTTATTGGTTTTTGCCCTGTAGGTCTTGCCCTTAACCTTAAAGGTTATTTTCTTTCCTTTAATCGCTTTGCCGTTGCCGGATTTGAGTGTAGCTTTAAGGACTATTTTCTTGGCACTTTTTTTAACCTTAACGACTTTCTTAGCCTTAAGAATCTGCTTGACGGTGATTACATGTTTGCTGGTTATGCCCTTATATGAAAGCTTGACCGTGTACTTACCTGGAGTATAGGTCTTATCGAGTTTGATAGTGATATAACCTTTGGAGTTGGTTTTATAGGTTTTAGCCTTGCCATTAATGGAAATCTTGATTTTTGCTCCATTGACCGGTTTTCCGTCAACGCCGATAATCCTGATTGCATACTTATAGTTGCTGTTGTAATCCTTCTTGATATCCTTGCTGATGATTTTTGCTTCACTTGCCTTGACAGTGAAGGTTACATTATCGCCTGCATCACCATAATCGCCTGTGGAATCATGATAACCAACAGCAACATCATTATAGGTTCCGGCAGCCAAATCAGAAATGGTAATGGTAGCTACACCATCCTTAACAGTGGCCGTGTAAGCTTTACCTTTAACCGTTATGGATACAGTGCCCTTCTTGGCATTGGTTTTGATGTTGATGGCAATAGGATTGCCTCCCTGGTAAACATCACCTGCACAGGTGGCGTTGATTTCAGTTACAAAAGATATGACTGGACCCTTATCAGCCGTTACGTTATCAGTGAGAGAAGCTTCAGCATTCAATCCAATTGCAATATTATCAGTGCCGTCCGCAGCACTGTTTGCTGACAATTCAGAATTTGAAATAACACTGCCCTTGGCACCCACATAAATCGCACCGCCGGATCCGGCTGCAGTGCTGTTAATCAGCTTAACATTATCGATTTTGGCCACATCACCGGTAATGGCTATTGCACCGCCATTTTGTGTTGCCCTGTTGTCTGTGAATTTAGAGTTGTTTACAGTTCCATTATATCCGTACCAGCAAATCGCACCGCCATTGTCTGCAGCATTGCCTGTGAAATTACAGCTGTTAGCAGTTCCGTTTGTTCCTTCCCAGTAGACTGCACCCCCATTGGTTGCCATGTTGTTAATGAAGTTACAGTTATTCACTAGTCCGTATGTTCTCTGCCAGTTGATTGCGCCTCCATTGGTTCCCGTGTTGTTGGTGAAGTTGCAGAAGGTCATTTTCCCCTTAGCCCCAAACCAGTAGATTGCACCGCCGTCGCCTCCATCATTTTTAATGAAACTGCAATTATTTACAACACCATCGAAAGAATTAGAGTCCCAGAAGATTGCACCGCCATTATATGAGGTGTTGTTTATGAAACGGGAGTTGCTTATCATCCCATTAACTCCATACCAGTAGACCGCACCTCCCTTTTGTGTTCCTATGTTGTTGGTGAAGCTGCAGTTGTTTACCCTTCCGTTGGAGAAATTCCCATCCCACTGGATTGCGCCGCCACTGAATTTTGCCGCCGTGTTGTTTGTGAAGTTGGAATTGTTCACTGTCCCGTTAACTGCGCACCAGTAGATTGCACCCCCTCTTTGCGTTGCAGTGTTGCCTGTGAAGCTGCAGTTGTCTATCCGCCCATCAGCTCCGTACCAGCAGATTGCACCGCCATTATCTGTAGAATTTCCATTAATGAATTTGATAAAATAATCAAAGTGGACGGGGACCAATATATTGTTGATTCTTCATTCAGCGGCGATGACAAAAGCAAAAGCGAAGATTGCCTTAAATATCTTGAAGAGTTCAATCAATTAAACAAATTCAAGCCGATAAAAATTGATAAGGCTTCTTAACAGCATTCATATGCTGTTAAACTATTTTTTTTTCAAAACATACTTTTTTAAAGGGGTCATGAGGGATTATCCTTAACTTTACTTAACACCAATAGGATTATTGACGAGAATCCTAAAAATATGACTATTGCCAGCATTATTTTGGATGAGGCTAAAAACAAAAGAGGATTGCCCTCCAGGGTATTCGAGGTTCCTAAAACAAAACCCAATATTATGGAAAACAGCGACAGGCTCACGCTTTTTCCAACATCCTTGCTTGTGGACAGCATTGTTGATGCATCAGACAAGTCCCTTTCATCCACTATCGTCAATACAAAACGATTGTTCGGTGATGAAAACAGGCCATGCCCAATTCCCTGAAAGATACATGCAATCAGAAGGACATAAAGCGGCAGGCAATCCATGAAAAACAGAATGACAACATCGGCCAGGATAAATGTTAGCGCAACGGATGAAATTATGCACTCATCTCTTCTATCAGACAGCTTTCCGGCAAATGATGAGACAAACACCACAGCAAGTGGCGTTGCAAGTAAAAACAGCCCTGTAAAACGGGCATCATATCCCAAATCATTCTGCAGATACAGATTCAATATGTATGATGCAATAAATGTCATGAAATACATTACAAATGCCGAATAATTGCCCAAAACATATTTGAAATTTTTCAAAAGCCGCAAATCATATACCGGATATTGCCTATTCTTTTCAAATCTTAAAAATATGGCCAGAATGATGATGCTCAATATCAATACCAGAATGTTTTGGTTGTCCAATTTCACAATACCATATAAAAACAGTCCCATGAAAAGGGCATACAAAATGGAACCGACATAGTCTATCTCATTGACGTCCTCGGTATGCCACTCCTTATTTAACCTGATTAATATGAACAGCGTGATGAGATATACCGGAATCAATATCAAGAACACCGCTCTCCATGAGAGGTAATAGACAACCATTCCAGATACCGTATTCGACAAACATAATCCCACATATCCGCAAGACCCCATTATTCCCAGGGCATAACCCAGCTTGTCTGAAGGAAGCTGTATTGTAACAATGACATACATTGCCCCATTGATTATAGCTGTTGCAACTCCCTGAAGGACTCGGGAAATCAGAAGGGTGTTGATATCCGTTGAACAGGCTGAAAGCAACAGTCCCGCAATCATCAATACAATGCTGCATTTGAGGTATTTTCCAATCCCATGTTTTGAAACGTATTTTCCAAGAGGCAACATTAACGAAACTGAAGTTATCAGGAAAACTAAATTGATGGCGTTTAGCATTTCAGCCGTTAAATGAAAATCCGATGCTATTGTGGGAAGCGCCACCGTTACCATGTTGGCAATGAACTGGACGCAGAACAAAAGTAAGCATCCAAGAATAATGACCCATTTGTTTTCAACTTCTTTTTTCATAGATAATTAAATGTTAGATATATTTTATATTTAATACTTTTTTTACTAAAACCCATGTTAATGTAAAAAATTAACATTTAATGAATTAGTGAAACTATAAGTCAAAAATGAGTGTTTTCAATTAATATATTTAAAGTTAAAAAAAAAGTTTAAAAGAGAATAATAATATTCCCTTTTCTAGTCATAAACTTTTGTGGCTGTTGCTTTGCAGTGCCAATGGGTCATGAAACAGTTTTGACATTTATTTTGGGTGTTTGTTGGTTTCCCACCTGTTTTTTAATCTTAACCTTTTGTAACCACATTTTCTGCATCTTTTAGCGCGAACAGCATTATGAGCGTTACATCTTAAACAGATTTTAACGTTGATGTTTCTGTTATTTGCAATCCTTCTGGTTTGCGGATCCAAATTACCTACTAATTTATTACTCATGAAAATACCTCCTTAAGATATTTCAATAATTCTACAGCAAGTATTCGTTTTAACCAATTTTATACAATATTTCAGATCATTTGAATCACGTTTAAAGGATTTGTTTTATCGTCTCAATGAGACTTATACAATAGTCTGTTTTAGATGATATATAAATCGCATAAAGTATTTGATTTATGTATGACTGTTATCAGACTCCACTACCCGAAAAGCACTAATGTGGCCGCCAAATAGTTTAATGATATATTTTATCAGTAAAATGCAAGAATGCCCAGACCTCCGCAAGATTAGGGCATTCTTGCAAGATTATTATAAATTTTTCCAGACTGCAAGAAAACATCAGTTAAATAAAAAAGTCTATATAAATAAAATAACAAATTAATAATATCATTCGTTGATGAAAAAATTTATTACCGACACTGCAGGAAACTATTCAAATGAGGATTTTAGTCAAATATCTGCTTAAGAAATACTGGAAAATACTGACATTGATTGTCATCTGTATGTTCATATATACCTACTGTCAACTTGAGATTATCAGCGACCTGCCTGTGCTGATGTTGCTTATTAAGGAATATACGATAGAACTGGATACCCTACTGGAAACGGGCATATTAACCGTATTGCTTTCCGTAATACTGCTGGTCATATCTTCGGTAGGGGTTTCATATCTTTCAGTGAGATTCACATCCAATTTCGGCTATGATATCCGTGAAAAGCTCTTTGACATATATGCAAGTATGGATTCAATGGATGAATTTGATAAAATCGCCTTTTCCGGTTTGATGACTAGGACAGTCAGGGGAATTGCATCATTTCAGGCGGCACTGATGACCTTCATTAAGAAAGTCTTGTTCGTTTTGCTTTTGACAGTCACCATAACTATCAATTTATATGATATAGATCCGATGATGTCTGTAGTTTTCGCATTATTCGCGCTGATTTTTTTAAGCATTTTTATTTATAAACTAATGGGATTGGCCAACAGTTATTTCAAGGTCAAGGCAATTCTCGGTAAAATCAACAGGAGATTCAGGGATAAGATTACTGTTAATAACTTATATAAACAATACAATAAAGAAAAACTGGGCGAAGATGGATTTAAAAGCGTTACTGATGAGTCCTACCATAAGGGCTACCGCTTTCAGTACAGACTGAACATCTTCCTGGTGTTTTTAGTCGCAATGAACATCGTATTAATTCTTATCATATCATATTTTGTCGCCACCTTCGATCTGTCCTCCATGAAAATTATAGACATAATCCTCATTCTATTGATTATGAGCTACTATATAAGAAGTTTGAGTGGATTGATTTCATTTACAAACACTTTCCACATGACATATACCGGTGCAACCCGTATTGAAGACGTTTTAATTTTAGAAAAAAGCAAAAACGATGAAATTGAGGAGATAAGTGATTTTAAAGATATCAGATTGAATGATATAACCCTCATTTATGGTGGAAGACGCATTCTTTCAAACATGTCCCTGGAGATTGAAAAGGGTTCGCATACATTGATTACAGGTGATGCCGGCAGCGGCAAAAGCAGTCTGATGAATTTTCTTATGGGATTTTACCGGGAATTTGAAGGGGAGGTCCTTGTAGACGATAATGTCGTGTCTCCCAAAAGCTTAAGAAGATTGATTTCCTATTCACCGGACAGTCCCAACTTTTTAAAGGACAGCGTGCTGGAAAATATTCGGCTGGGTGATGAAAGCATAAGTCCCGATGATGTAACTGAAGCCTGCAGGGTTTCACTGTTCGACAGGGATTTGGATTTTGAAGTTTATGAAGACGGGAAAAACCTGAATAGTGACTTGAAGCAGAGACTGTCCATTGCAAGAAGCATTGCCCATGAAAGGGAAATCTATGTTTTTGACAATTCATTTTCAACCATCAAGTCAGATGATAAGGAAATCCTAATCGGAAATATCCTGAATAGACTTGATAACAAAACCGTAATATTCATCGATAATGACACTGAAAGCTATCCTCAAATTGACAGGATCATAGAATTGAATGGCGGTGAGATTAATGGCTTATAAGTATTCCACAAGGCAGCTGACCTTCAAGCTGATTGGTCTTCTCAAGGATTACAAATATCATATACTGGCAGCCATTATTATGATGATAATATCAGTCATATTATCGGTTTATGCTCCAAAACTTGTTGGAAAATTGATAAATTCATTGATGAGGTATGCGTTAGACTTAAACGGTAATCCAACAAAAACTTTGCAAAATAACATTATACTTATAGTGATACTCTTTACAATAAGCCACCTGATTAGAATACCTATCAGCAGAATAATGGCTAAAACAAGTGAAGGTGCAATTCAGAAATTGAGAAATCAGCTATATGCAAAATTAAGTCATATTGACCTTGATGAGTCAGAATTCGACGGATTCATAATGTCTAGACTCAACAATGATATTCCTAACCTTAAAGGATTTATAAGCAACACAATAATTCTTTTCCTCTCAGACGTCGCAATAATAATATTTGTCCTTTTGATGAGCATCGATATGGATTTGAAATTATCAGGAATACTTTTTGCATTGGTTTTTGTTTATCCTTTTGTGATATATCCGTTTCACAGAAAAACAAGAAACAATTATAAAATCCATCAAAATGACCTGGGCAATATAATGGGATTCATTGGAGATTTCCTGAAAAACCGTAAGATGATTGAATCATTCAACAGTGAGGAGTATTCCCGAAAAAGGTTCAGGGAATATAACGCCAAGCAAAAGGACAGCTATAAAAAGTCCAGATTTTATACTGAGATAATGTATCCGGTCAACTCATTTATAACAATTAATCTGCAGCTATTTCTATATATCTATGGAGGACTTTTAGTATATATCGGAAGCATAGATATGGGAACATTCACAACCTTTATTTTATACTATCAGTTAATGAAAAAACCGATAATATCAATTGGAAATACATTGAATGCAGTAAGAACTTCATATGCATGTCTGGATAGGATATATGAAATTTTGGATATGCCGGAAACGAGAAAAATAGAGTTTCCGGAAGTTGACGGCATCAGTGAAATCAAATTTGAAAACGTTTCCTATGGCAATATAAAAGATTTCAATCTAAAAATCATGCCCGGCGAACACATCTCCCTTACAGGAGATGACAAAAACGATTTAATCAAGATATTTTTAGGCCTCATTGAAGCTGAAAACGGAAGCGTCAGAGTGAATGATTTGGATTTAAGCCAATATGATATAAATTCAAACAAAAATCTTATTGGAGTTTCAACAGAGGAAAATTACGTGTTCGAGGGAACTATTGAGGAAAATATTGTTTGCGGGGATGAATTCAGCCCTGAAGATGTAATGGAAATCTGTGAGGTAATTGGATTGCACAGTTTAATTGAAAAATTCCCCGACAGGTATGAAACCAAAATATCCTATGACTCAAATAATATAAGCAGCCATGAAAGAAGACTGATATGTCTTGCAAGGGCATTGATACATAATCCTGAACTGCTGATTGTTGATTACAATAATGATTTGGGAGTTGATTTGCTTATAAAAATTATTGAGGGCAGAACAGCAATTATATTGACTCCTGATGATGATGTGGCAGATATGTTGGATTTAATGGCATTGTCAGTAAATTGAACCTCTCCGGCCAAAAGAACTCGAAGAATAATGTTAAATTCACCTATTCGTCTTTTTGATAGTCAATAATCGCAAATATCCTTTTGATACTTGAAAATGAGGTTTCAATAGAAGCCATCGAAGTACTTAATTTTTTAATAGGGTTTGCTAATAATTGCCCGTACAAAATAACCGCCAATAGGGTTCCCAGCTGTATTTCATTACCTGCTAAAAGGTAAATGCCTGCAATATAAACAGTTATATTACTTATATTTATTAAAAATGTTGTAATAGGCTCCATAACCTTAGCAATGTTTCGGGATTTGGCATAATAGTCAATTACAATTTGATTGATTTTTTCAAAGCCTATTTCATGGAATGAATCACGATCTGCGAGCCCTCTTTCAAAATAGCCCATCATTCGCCCCAGATGCTTTTGATGACCATTAAAATTGCTTTTAGATTTAACATGACATGCATATAAGCAAATTGCATAAATCGGCAAAATATCACCAGATATACTAAACCCAGTCTCAAGTCCGTCATTAAAATCAACACCAATACAAAAGCTATCAACAGAATTTGCGCAAAGATTTCGGGACAACGAGAAGAGACGAAGTCCTTGATGCACATCAAATCGTTGTTTTGTCTAGATAGAATATGGCCTTTTGAATTTTCTTGAATGAATTCGGAACCGACAACATCAATCTTATCAAACAGCTGCATTCTTAAATTATAGGCTACTTTTTCACCAATAAAACCCATGGTTCTCTTCGGAGGCAATTTAAACAGAAATCCTACAGAATATAAAACAATCAGCAGGGCAAAATTAGTGTAGATGGCAATATCATTGGATGAATTCAAATTAGCAATCAATAAATCAACCGTCTTTCCTGCAACTTTAGGGGCATAAGCCATGCACAATGTGGATACCATAAGCAGGACCATGGATATTATTACCTTGGTCCTATCCTCTTTTAATATTCTGGTGAATTTCTGGGCGATGTCTTTTCTTTCAGCCCATATGCCTTTATCCTCATTGGCAATGTCTTCCTCAACGATTTCTATTCTTTTTACATCATCATTTGCGTTTTTGGATTTTATGATTTTATCTTCCAAATCCATGTCCTCTAAAAGCACTGAATTGGAATATGCACTTGGCCAGATATCAATCAATGCAGGAATAATCGTCAAGGTGGAGATGAAGTAGGCAACATATACAAGAATTATCAATGAATCAATTACACTGTCGGTTTCAAAGCCGATGGAGTATCCGGAATTAACCATTGCCAATGTAATCAGAACAAGTATATATAAACCCCACAATAACACCGGGCCGAGGTAATACTGACTTGAAATATACTTGACGCTTATATCATATGACTCCTCACATGCCTTTTCAAATTCCGCTTCCGCCTCAGGTTTATTAAATGGAATCTTGTTGGCTATATTAGTTATTTTGGATAGCAATAATCGGTTTAGTTTTCCATATGTCTTTTTGATTTTAAAGAATATTTCTACAAAATGTTTCAATCTCCAAAATAGGATTCCGGCAAGAATGCTGACAAATGCTAAGAAGAATAGCGCATAAGTCCCATCAATCAATGCTATTTCATATAGAATTGCAATGAATGTGAAAGGAATCAGCATTAACTGTTCTAGCACCATCACTATAAATCCCTGTTCTATGGACATCGACCTTGTTGACCAGGTAATTAGCGCTGTAAGTTTAAATTTGCCAATTTCCTCATCAGACAAGTTCATTAGAATATGAAATATTTTCTCACGGATATTGAATGTTGCATTTGAAGATACCCTTACCGAGAGACGAGAAACAGCATACATGCAAATCATTGAAAAGACAGTAAATATTACCATATATAAGCCTGATTTGAAAAGCAAATCGATATTCTGACTTTTAACTCCAGTCAAAGCATCGCCAAAGAGATCAATTATTTCCATTTGAAATATGGTTTGAATAATTATTAAAACTGCAATAATCAATATTGTTTTCCATTGGATATTTTAATGCAACATTCAAAAACTTCTTCATAATAATAAGTTAGTTTTTAAAATATTGAACCACCCCATCCTATAGAGGATGGGGATTCCTGAATTTTTTTCACTTAATAATGGTTAATTTAAGTATTTTTTCAGGCTATCCCCGTTGAACC
>CACWUH010000025.1 GCA_902764015.1 uncultured Methanobrevibacter sp.
ATCCAAGAGCATTTGAAAAGTAATATTTTAAATAAAATCTAAAAAAATATTCAAATGCCCTTAAAGTGCAATTCATCTCCGGCTTAAAGAAGCCGGAGACTTCTTGCACAATAATGTTAAAACAAATGTAATATTACTTTTACAATGACTGCAAGAATCATCTTCCTAGGTGTTATTCACCATTTGAGATTGCAAAACACCACATATAACTGACTGACCTATTGTTTCTGCAAAAATATTCAAAACCTAAAACATCAACCATTTTAAGATTCATCGAAAGAAATAGTAACTTGTATAACCTGCCAGTTACACATATCATAATATCTTATGGAAAAACCATTAGAAAAACCAGGGTGAGATTATGAAAAAAACAATTAAAATATTAATTGCTGCAGCGGCAATACTTCTGATGATTGGTGTAGTGTCTGCAAATAATGTTGACACATTCAAGGCGCCGTCAGGATTTACGGCCTCAGGCAATGACACATTTGTAGATGGGCAAAATCACAACATTCAGATATTCAATTATACTGATGAATTATACTCCGAATTGTTTGAAAGCGATTCCACCTTTTCAATAAGCAAATTTAAGGACAACCACTTCTTCAACAAGAATACCGACAAACATTATGGAATTCTTGAGATTGTTGAAAAGGACGGGAACAAATATATAATTGACAGCTGGACCGCTAAAAATCCTAATGAGTCAAACGAGCTTAAAAAGAATCTTGAGGACTTCAACAGCGCAAACGGTTTAAGTCCGATTTCAACTTAAGTGTTACATCTTGTAACACTTTAACTATTATTTTTTTATTTGAAACGAATCTTTCAATGCTTGAAAAAACTATCCATTACCTGCCGTCAACCAGTTTAATCAACCGATGAAAAATAATCATTATAAGTTAGAAACAAGATGTTCCTAACTTATGCATATTACGGAAGTATCACTCCCATATATACTATTATGTTTATAACATGATTAAATGTTTTTTCATTGATTGTTTTATCGAAAAATGTTTGGTCCGATTAGTTTTCAAATGCTCTCTCAATTACTTTATTAATGATAAGGGCAAAAACATTAAATTATATTATCATGAGGGAAAAAAATGATTTCAAATGAAGAATTTGAAGATATTGTAGTGAATGTTCTTGAAAGGGACATTTCCTCGAATGAAGACCAGAAAAATGCCATCCTATCCAAACCCGACCAGTCATTGTTCCTAGTTGCAGGCCCCGGAAGCGGCAAGACCACAGTTATGGTGCTTAAGATACTGAAATTCATTTTTGTCGATGACATAAATCCAAGCGAGATATTGGCAACGACTTTCACCAAAAAGGCCGCCGAAGAATTATATTCAAGGATTTTGGGTTGGGGAGACGAAATCAAAAACCATATCACCGATGAATCTGATGACTTTGAAATCATTGAAAAGATTGTCCGCATAGACTTCAATCAGATTCAGGTCGGCACAACCGACAAGCTGGCCGAAGAGATAATGAGGCAGCACAAGGAGCCCGGAACAAACCATCCCGTCATAATCGAAAACTTCGTTGCGAATTCCGCAATGATGAAGATACTCACTGAAAACGACAGATACAAGGATGAAAAACTGCAGGAATGCCTCAAAACACTGACCGGCAGGGAAAAACTTGACGAACCGTCAAAGATGAGTGGAATACTGCTTGAAATCAAGGACAGAATCTACCATGACCAGATTGACATTGCCCAACTATACGAGGAATTCGAAGACAACAGGGGAATGTGCATAGTCCTCGACTGCATACAGGAATATGAAAACATCCTGATTAGAAGAAACACGATGGATTTTGCAATGCTCGAATCAAGATTTCTGAAGCTTCTCAAGCAGGGAAAGCTCGACCTGTTTTTAGACAATGTCCGAATCGTTCTGGTTGACGAATATCAGGACACGAACCTTATTCAGGAGGACATATACTTCACAATCGCCAAATCCGCCCTTGAAAACAACGGAAACATTACCGTTGTGGGAGATGATGACCAGTCACTCTACAGATTCAGGGGAGCGACAGTGGATCTCTTCACCAACTATAAGCAGCGCGTCAGGGACAAATTGGGCATTGACGTTTGCGAAATCAATCTGAAGACAAACTACCGCTCCACGGAAAACATCATCAAACTCTGCAACCAGTTCGTTGAAATAGATGACGAATACCAGTCCGCAAGGGTCAGGGACAAGCCCAAAATAATTGCTCCAGACTTTGACAAGGACAAGATGCCCGTTCTTGGAATGTTTCGAAACAACGTCGAGATGCTTTCCAAATCACTGGCCAACCTGATTTCAAAGCTGATCAACGAAGGTGAAGTGAGGCCGAAGGTCCTGAAGGTCCTTGACGAGGAATACTTCAGGCAGGTCGGAGGAAAAATCGAAATTGCAAAACTGCAGCAGCTCAATGCCGAGAGGGAAAGGCAAGGAAAACAGATTGAAAGGATAACCCTGAAACTGGACAGCGAATACGGTTCCGCTTCAGACATTGCAATATTGTCCTATTCCCCAAAGGAAAAGCAGTTCGGCAACAATTCACTATTATATTATCTGAGAAAACATCTCAAAAAGCAGAGAAAACCTATTGAGGTATTCAATCCGAGAGGAATCGAACTCCAAAAGGTTGAGGTCGTGGAGATATTCTGCGGACTGATGCTGGAGTGCATTGACCCCGAAGGCAATGTCCAAATGAGCGACAAGAGCATTCCCAATTTGGCCAAGGTGACAATGACCCGATGGAGAGTGCAGGCAAGGGAATATATCAAACTCAATCCGGAACCCCATGAGCCAATCAATCTGAGCCAGTTCGTATTGTATTGGCAGAACAGGATACCGAGAGGAACTGAATACTGGCCCAAAAAGGCAAGTCTGATGGAACTAGCCTATAAACTGGTCACATGGATTGAAGAGCTGCAGGAAGATGTTGAGGGAATCGTATATCTGGAGGCAATCACCAAATCGATAACCCAGACAGGATTTTTCAGCAAATACTATTCACATATATCATTTGAAAACAAACAGACAGAAAAAGAGTCGATTCTGGAGGCCCTGTGGAACATCTTCATACCCCTTGCAACCGGAGGGATACAGATTGACGAATCCCTTCTTGAAACCCTGCCCGAGGACAGGGTCAACATATTGTCGATTCACCAGTCAAAGGGGCTGGAATTCCCGTTGGTCATCGTGGATGTGGGCTCAAAATTCAGGGACAATAATATAAAAATGCAAAAATTGAGATTTCCTAAAAAACCTCCCAAAAACATTACGATTGAAGACAGCATACGCCAGTTCAGCGAACTCGGCGAGTCAAAGCGCAGCGAAAAGGACAGGTCATTCGATGATTTGACCCGCCTTTACTTTGTTGCTTATTCAAGAGCCGAAAGCGTATTGCTGCTAGTAGGACTAAACTCAGCAATCGAAGGATATCCCCGCAAAAAGGAGCACTTCAACATTCCTAATGTCGCTCTTGGCTGGAGCAGAGATGAAAAATATATCGGATTTGATGAGATTTATTTAATATAGGAGATTAAAAATGAAATTACCTTCAAGATCAAAGGCATACATGATTCCAGAATACAGCCTGACAGGAGACCTGCTTTCCTTTCTGACATGCAATCTGCAGTACAGATATCAGAACAAGGGCACACTTCCACCTTCAAAGCCTGTCCAAAGATGGTTCGGGGAGTTCATCCATGGAGTGATGGAAGAGGCTTATCTCCAATGGGATTGTGAAAAAAAGCAGTTCCCATGGAACTGGAAGAATGACATCCGGCCGATAGAGGACATGATTGACATAAGACTGCAGGTGGATGGCCTGTACCCTTATGATGAGGATTTGTTCTACAGTCTATTGAACAGCGAATTGAGATTTGAGGATCTGAATGAACATGACCATAAGAAGCTGGCAAGCGCAAGAGCCGAAAGGGCAATCAACGTTTGGGGACCCCATCTCTTTCCTCTGATTGATTCAACCGAACTCTTGATTAAGGGCATCAGGAACATGCCGAATTATGACAAAAAAACCAGCAGGTCAAACTATTATGGAATCAATGGTGTCGTTGATGTCTTGAGTTCCATGAAAATCAACAAAAACATCGAACAGACCAATTTAGACAACTATAACAATAAAATCATTGAATTTCTAAAAAAGGACAGTGAATTTCGCAAAAAAATATCGAGTTATTCCCAGGGAGATGATTACGAAATCATAATCGACTACAAGGGCATGAAAAGGCCTCCGGAAAAGAACATCGACAAATTCAACAACCCCTGGGAAAATCATAAACAGCAAATCCTGACCTATTCCTGGCTCAGAAGCCAGCAGGAAGATGCAAAACCGATTTTTGCAGGCATCATATTTTATTTGAATGAGCTTGTTCCCTCAAAGGAGGACTTGCTATTGATTCAGGACGAAATCGCCCACGACCTGACAGATGATGCAATCGACTATGGCAGATATGCCGAAGATGTCGATAAAATCATGAACTGGAACGAAGACAACAAGGCACCGAACCTGAGCGAAGATTTCAAGATTGCAAGGTCCATCCGTATAATCAATATCGATGATAATGAGATTGACAATTCCCTTGATAAGTTTGATAACGTTGTTTTCAACATTGAAAGCTCTTTAATCAAAGAAATGAAAGGCTGCAAGATTCAGGAAGCATGGAAAGCGGATTCTGATGAGAGAACCTGCAGTGCATGTGATTTCAGGACATTTTGTAAAAATAACAGCGTTAAAACAAAAGATATTAAAATTCCATAATCCAAATAATTAATAAAGGTGATTGTATGACTGATAATCTAGAGATAAACAAAAAGTACTGCGAAGCCATCGAAAGCAAAATCAAGCTTGATGCAAAGCCTGTTGCAATGAAACTGATAAAAACTGAAGACGACCTGCCTGAAGGCATCGATTTGATAGGGGAAAAAATCAGACACTGCGAAATGGTCAGGAAAGCTTCCCTCGGAGACAAGTTCTACTCAACCATTGACCAGCAGCTATGCCTTGGCGGAGCTGGAGCCATCGGACTGAGGGACATGCCTGAAAAGCTGGCAAACGGTGAGAAATACTTCTCATTAGGCAGATTCCAGGATCTGGAAACCGCAAAAAAACTGACCAGCAAACTGTCAATCATTGAAGACATAAGTTGGGGAATCATATATTCTCCATTGGATGAAGCCGACTTTGAGGCTGACGTCATTCAGGTCATTACCGAACCTGTCGGCGGAATGAAGCTTGCCCAAAGTATCGTCTACAAAACCGGCGAAAAAATCACACCATCATTTGCCGGCATCCAATCATTATGCGGCGATGCATTCTCAAACCCATACCTTTCAGAAGGCGTCAATTTCACACTGGGCTGTGACGGTTCCAGAAAAGCAGCCGACATCAAGGATAACGAAATGACCGTCGGCATCAGCAAAGCCAAAATTGAAGAGGTTATTTCAGGCCTTGAATCAATCTAGGAGTTGTAGATAATCATCATAATGATTGATGTTTACTAACTCTTTCTCATTTTTTTCTTTTATACCATAAAAAACATATCCGTCATCGAATATTTTCCTCAATATAGGATTCAGGTTATCGTTTTCATTTTCCAGATATCCCATAAGGTTTTCACGGGGCGCTACAAAAGGCATTCCAAGGCCTTCGGCAGTATCCAAAAGACCTGTTTTTCTTCTGCGCAATATCGATATTGTCCTATATGGATCTTTTGACGTCTGGCTTACCCTTATCATTTCTGCAAACGTTTCAGGCAGAACCGTAGGCTGGTCTGCGGTAATGCACAATGCAAAATCAGAGGCACAATTTGCCAACCCATTGTATAATGATGTCGACAAACCTACATCAACGGGATTATTTTCAATGAATTTTACATCATCTTTATAATTATCAAAAATAGCTTCCTTTATTTCACCAGAATAATGTCCAAGTACCACAATGCATTCATCCAGATTCAAGGATAATGCATTATCGATAGTGGTCTCTATGACTGTCTTGTCATGAAATGGCAAAATAAGCTTATTGGTCAATTGAATGCCGCGTGAAATCTGGTCCTTCCTCATTCTGGAATTCTTGCCCGCAGCAGTGATTATCGTTGAAACTGACATAAAAAAAAGAAAGTTGAAGACATGTTCAGTCAGGAACATATCTTACGATTTGAGAGTAGATACCCATTCCAGTACCTTCACCTTCGGTCCACATGTTAATTTTGACCGGATAGGAATAATTATTGTATACAGTGATATCCTGTGCAGGGTTATATCCGAATAAAACCGCATCTTCATCCCAGCACATACCTACTGGAAGGTCAAATCCTTCAGAAGTAACTGCAGCCCTTAATGCCCTTGCAGATGGACATACACCGTGTGCGGCACTTCCACCAGGAGCCTGGGAATCGCTAGCGGATTCGAAGTAAACATAATCCTTACCACTGGCAGACGTCTGAGGCGGAATTACTGTTCCATTCCAAGCGTCAACAAACTGTCTTGCATTTACTTCCCTGATTTCATCACCATATTCAGGGTGAGAGCCTAAATCAGTACCATAAGCTTCCCCAACCTGTTCGGTGTAATTGCCTGTATATAATAAAATTGGAGAACCGGTTGGATATTCATTAGCGTAATCCACCACATCCTGACCAAATATTTTAGGCACATCGCTTGAACTGATATTATTTCTTCCATCTGAAAAGCCAACCATTCCCTTTTCCAGGGTAAATTGAGAACCATCCTGTGCATCATAGTTATACCAGTCCGCAATTGTGGAGGCATTATAATACTCATTCTTATAATCCAAATTCTTTATCTCACTTGCAGGAATAGATTTGGTTTTTTTGCCGTCCTCATAAAGATCAACGCCAGATGCAGTCTTTTGCAACCATTTAGATGGAGCGCTGTAAGCCCACACATAATTATCTGGCTGTTTTACAATTAACTTGTCCCCAGCATAAGTTAAAAACCCAGGACCTTTGACATTTACCACATTTCCGTATGAGTCTATACCTTCACCTGCAACAGTGCCGAAATCGAACGGAACGACACCTGTCGACAAGGCCATCAGAATACCATGCAAATCAAACGCCTGAAGTTGATGTGACAAGAATGCGAAATTGTTGACTAAAGGAACTTCAACGGGGTCAGTAGTACCGACAATTGATTGATTTTCAAACATTGATTGGCCAATTGGAAGATTATAGTCTTTAGTTACGGAATCTGCAGTATAACTACCACTTGCAGAATTGAAAACTGCAATGAAAATACATAAAGCAATTAATGCTATAAATATTACAATAGAAATTTTTCTCCATCCATAACTCATTTAATACACCTAAAATTATAATACATATATAACTATTAAATATCTATTATAAAAAGGTTATTGATTTGTTATTAATTTTTGAGAAATCTGTTTAATCCTGTCTTGAATTTCTATAATGACATCTTGTCCATTTCCTCCGATGAGAATGGCTTCCTCATGGGAATATTCCGCAACCAGCTCAATTATCTGATCAAGAGTATTTACAGTGATGATATTGCCCATATAAGAAAGAGAGTTTAGTCTATAGATTGCAATGTCAAGGGTGTCATCCAATCCAGGGAACAATACAATGACTTCCGGATTATATTTGGCCGCAACATCCAATATGTCCAGCCTGTGGATTTCGTTGCGCCTAGGAGTGCCGATGAACAGGGCATAAAAGTTTTTTTCGCCCAAAACTGATGCCAATGCATCGGAATTATCTGTTTTTCCCACATAAACCTCTGCATCATTAATCTTGTAGACATCCAGTCTGCCTTCAACTGCCTTGAAATCGGCAAGGGTTGATTTGATTACATCCTTAGGAACCTTAAGCTCACGACAGATAGCAGTTGCAAGGCCTGCATTGAGCAGGTTAAACTTTCCCACCAGCTTCAGTTCATCCTGATATGCGAAATAAGGAATTGAGGTTTTTGCAGCCTCCTTAAAATCGCTGTTGAAATCCTGGTCAAATGCGGTGAATATTGTCTTGTCCTTGAAAAGCCTAACCAGGGAATTCTTGTAGTTGGCGACTGTCTTGTGGACATCCATATGGTCATTGCCTATATTGGTCAGCCCGACCATGTCAAAGTCAAAGCAGTAATCGGCAAAATCCAGTGTCATGTCACACACTTCTACAAGGAGGATATCGTAATCGCCATCCTGTGCTTCAAGAATCAGGTCATAATACCCGGAAAATCCTCCGCCACCATTTCCGCCGACCAATACCCTTTTGCCGGCATCCTCCAAGATATTCTTCAGCATATGGACTGTGGTGGTCTTTCCGTTGGTTCCGGTTATTCCGATTGTGAAAATGTCCTTATGTCTTGTTACAACATCACTTAACAGCTCACCGTTTTCAAGAAGCCTTTCAGCAAATGATCCTCCAAACATGCTGGGACTGATGGCTATAGCATCGCAACTTTCAATGGCATATGAATTGGTGAAACCCAAATCAACAGTGATGTCCTCTCCAACTATCGAAACGGTTT
Organism: uncultured Methanobrevibacter sp.; assembly: GCA_902764015.1. GTDB lineage: Archaea > Methanobacteriota > Methanobacteria > Methanobacteriales > Methanobacteriaceae > Methanocatella. Next base: position 8,538 of record CACWUH010000025.1, read on the forward strand.
CCTTATCCTCAAGCATATTCATATCCAGCATCGGCAAATCCAAACCGGATAAATCAACATTAATATTCAAATCCGTTGCATAAACTTCCCAACCATGATTTAAAAGGGAGTTCACGGCCTTCTTACCTTCTACACCCAATCCAATTACTGCGGCTTTCATGAAAAATAATTCCTTTAACAATTCTAATATAATCTTAATTTTTTAAATTTATAAATATTTTTATAGAATGAGAATTAAAATTAAAGCAAGGTGACTGACATGTTTGAAGACGAACGTGATGAAAAAATTTACAACCTGATTATCACTAACGGTTTTGACAAAAACAACGAATACGGACAGTTTACTGAAAAGCTATACTCCAAAGTAGATTTCAGATGGAAAGAATCAATATCAGGATCATATGCAACAGCAAGCGAGGAATTCTATAACAAGGTGGACAGAATCATCATGCTGGCCGGCCTTTACAACGACAACAAGGAAGTCTTCCACGACCTGCTGGATGCAAGCGAAAAATACGAAATACCAATCGTTCTTGTAAGACCATACGGCCTTGAAGAGGTTCCGGAAGTATTGGAAGAACGTGCCGCAACCATCGTCGGCTGGAATGCCAACTGCATCCTTGATTCTATTAAGGACGCACCTCAAACCATGTAAAAAAAGATAGAGTAATAATGTGTCTACATTATTACTTTTGAAATACCATTCACCTTTTCGACCTTTATGAGATTATCGGCCGCATTTTCAAGCTGTGCCTCATGGGTTACGATAATCATCTGAGGCAAGGAAGATATTTCCTTAAGCAGATTGATAAGCTCATGCTTTCTTGAGGCATCAAGATGAATTGTAGGCTCATCCAATAGGATAGAGTCCAGTTCACCGTTGGCCATTGCCTGAGTAATACCCAACCTCAATGCAAGCGCTATTGCAATCTTTTCACCACCGCTGACCATGCTTATTGATGATTCACCTTCAGGACCGTAGACGGTCACTTCATAGTCGTCATCGATTGTCAGGTCGGAGTAGTTGAAATTGAACTCCTTGAAGTATTCCTTGGTGTGCTTCTGTATGGCAGGACGTGAAATGTTTCTCAAATCCTTTTGGACGCCTCCACGACCATACAGTTCACGGATATGCTTCAGGATACCTATATATTCCTCGATATTGTCATATTCCTGCTTGAACTGGGACACCATCTTGATTTTGTCGGTGAGATCATGAAGGACTCCAATCGATTCCTTTGCCCTTCCCTTAATCTCGAAAAGCTCCTCATTAAAGGTGTTTTTCCTCCTTTCATAGCGTTCGAAATTATACAGTATCTGTTCATATCTGTCCTCATCATACAGTGATGCATTGATCTTGTTTTGGATGATATCCTTCTGATTGATTGAAACGCCGATATCCTCCTTGACGGAATCCAACTGGGTCATGTAGGAATTCTTGTTCTGGACAAATCCTTTCAATTGATTGAACTCCTCGTTCTTCTGTTTCAAGTCATCAATGCGGTTTTTAAGCTCAGCAGGACTGATGTCTCCGCTTAGATGAGGATCCTGATTTATGGCCAGCTTAATGTTGGTGACATGATTGTCGATTTCGTTTTGAACCTGCTTAAGCTTATACTGGATTTCAGTTTCGTCGCCAAGTACCTCCAAGGCTCCTTTTGATTGGATGTATGAATCATGGTCCTGCTTGAATGATTCGCGTTCTTCCTTTTTGGTTGCGATGAGCAATATGAGCTCGCCAAGCTTGTTGCTGATATTCTCCTTGGCCTCCAATTCCTCATCCATCTTGTTCAATCTTATAAGCTCATTCTGCAGATGCTCGAATTTCTGCCTATACTCGATGATGTCCTTGGAAAGGCTTGTGAGATTTCCAAGCTTTTCTTCAAAGCTGGTCTTATTCTTTGACAATAGACGAACTGCCTCCTCATTTTGGGCAATCAACTTCTTGTTTTCATCTATTTCACCGGTGTAATGCTTTGTCAGTTCATCCTTCTTGAATGCACTGATGTCTGATTGGCAGACAGGGCACTTGTTGTCGATTCCTTCCAAATCCTTCAGTGGCCTTTCGCAGGCCTTGATGTTCTGCTTGTATACGACGATGTCCTCGTTTTTGGTTATGATTTCCTTGGACAAATCGTCGATTTTAGAGGAAGTTTCAGTGATGAAATCATTAGTTGAACTTTCAAGATGGCTGAAGTCATCTATTTTGGCCAGCTTGTCCTGGTCCAATCCGTAATCATCCAATTTTTCCTTAGATTTTGAGAAGAACTTTTCAATGTCGTTTCTTTCATCCTCAATTTCTTTAAGCAATTGCTTCTTGTCCTTTTCAAGCTTTGCCATGGCAGCTAGCTCTTTTTCCAGACCGGTTTTCTGGTCGGACAGCTTGCCTATTTCCTCATCCGATGAGAGGAACTTGTCGTATCCATCCTTTTTGGTGGAAACGATTTCCTTCTGCTCTGCAATGGAATCGAGCTTGTCTTCAATTTCCTCCTCATCCTGCTTCAGCCTTTGGATGCTGGTGACGGATTTTTCAAAGTCAAGATAAACGTCCAGTTTGGAAACGAATTTTTCAAGCCTGTCGATTTCCTCTTCGGCTTCCCTGATTTTATCCAGTTCCTCCTGAATCCTATGCTTGTCATCTTCCAGTTTGGCGAATGTCTTCTCTTCCATTTCCAGATTGTTTACCTGGGTTTCATAGATTTCCTTTTCCCTTTCCATATTGCGCTTGTTTTCGGAAATCTCTTTAATCAGTTCATCGACTTCCGCAATCTGCTCTTCGAGTTCATGGCCTCTGTCCTTAAGGCTTTTGAGCTCGTCCTTTTTCCTTTTATAGTTCTCCATCAGTTCATCGGAATTGTATAGCTTTCCGCTGAGTTCCGCAAGCTGGGATTCATAGTCAGTGATGAAAGGCAGGAGATTCTTCCATGCCTTTTCCAGGGAATCCAACCCGAGAAGTTTGCCTATCAACTGCTTTTTCTCTGCCGGAGTCTTGTCGACCAGCTCTGCGATTTCACCCTGCCTGATATATATCGCATTCAGGAACAAATCCGAATCGATGTCCAATATCTGGCGGATTTCGCTTGCGACTTCCCTGTCTCCTGTGCAGACATGCATGTATCCCCCTTCCGAAGAGGCTCTTTTGAAGAGTGATGACTTCAGGCTGGATTTCTTTTCGCGAACAATCTTGTAATCCCTGTTGTTGGAGCTGAATTCGAGCTCTATGGACATGGAATTCGCATTGTTTCTCACCAAATCATCAATCTTCTTGCCGGTATGCTGCTTGAAAAGGGCAAAGCTGATTGCTTCAAGTATTGTTGATTTGCCCGCACCGTTTTCTCCGACAATCACGCTGATTCCCTTGTCGAACTGGATTACGGTTTGCTCATGTGACTTGAAATTGTTCATCCTCAATCTTGTGAAAATCATTGTGAAACCTCCTTGTCAAATGTTACCTGTATGTCCTCCTTTTCCTCCGGAGGCTGGTCCATTTCCAGTTCTTCAGCCTCGAATTCGGAATCTTCAACCGAACTGGTAAAATTCTCATCAAAGTATTGGTTGATGATTTCGCGTGACTCGTCAATCTTGTCTTTTGAAAGCATGTGATACAAATCAACGCCGAGGGTTGTGGCTTCGCCATTCCTGTATTCCTCAAGCTGCTTTTCGAGAAGCTGCGGCGGACCTAGCGGATTTTCTGTGTCAATGTCAATCGGTAAATCGTCGTCGTCCTCCATTTTGAATGTAGGCCTGATCATCAAGGCCAGATCGCCAAGCTCATCATTGATGATTTCATAGATGCCGCTGGTGTCCGACTTGACGTCCGTTATCGACAATCTTAAAATCGGCTTCTTGTCAAAGTCCTTGATGGTTTCCTTGACTGAGGCGATTCCGCTTTCCAGATTGTCATATTCAATCTTCCTTTCGATGAATTCACGTGGAATGTCGACTGTAACCCTTTTCACGACTGGCTTTGAACCGTCAAAATCGACCACGACAAATCCTTTGCCGTTCTTTTTGTAGTCAGGAATTTCGGAGGTTTTCCAGATTTCACCTGAACCCGGATAGACCATCCTGCCTTTGCCGTATGCATCATTTACATATTTGTGGATATGGCCCAATGCATAGTAGTCAAAGTTGTCGGGGATTTCACCGATTTCAAGTTCGAAGTTCATAGGGAAATACTTGTCTATTCCCTGGTGAAGGACCAGAATTGACTTTTCATGGTGGGACGCCTTTTCTGACAGCTCGGCCAGCTTGCTTTTCATGGCCTTTCCGTGTGATGCCGGATAGTATGGAAGGCCAGCTATGAAAATGTCGCCGTGCATGTAGGTGGGGTTGATTGTGCTTATGACCTTCAGTCCGAGCTTCTTGAAGATGACATGGGGAGGTATTGACCCCTTGCGCATCACAACATCATGGTTTCCTGCTATTGCATACATAGGGATTCCCGCACCTTTCAGCTTCAGAAGGCCCTTCTGGAAAGTCAGAAGCGCCATAGGTGAAGGCCTTGCGGTTTCGAACAGATCGCCGCTATGTATTACAAAATCCACTTTTTCTTCAATTATCTTATCAATAACCTTATCAAACACTTCATAAAAGTCTTTTTCCCGTTCAAACAGTCCGTATTGACGGTAGCCTAAATGAGTGTCTGCCAAATGTGCAAATTTCATTATATTACCTTCTTTCGTTTTATGTATATAACCAATTTAAACACTTCAACAAGCATTTAATGTGTAATAGTATATTTCAATCAATATTTAATAGTTTGCCAAGAGAGCATTTGAAAACTAATCAATATTGATGTCAGTGTGTAATAATTAATATTAAAAATTTAAAAAAATAAATTGAAGAAATTAAATCAATCGGATGCTTTAATTTCCTCTTCCAACTCTTTGACTTTTTCAGGAGGCAATTCAATATTTTGAGAAACAATCTCAAGTGAAAATCCATTGGACAGCAAAATCCTTGCAGCATCCATCAAACCTCCAGTATATTTCTCTTTGCCAAATTCCACTATAGAATCAACCCTGTTCATTATAACACCCCATATTCCATGATGGAATCCTCATTCAAATGATTGAATCATTTGGATGCTTTAACTTCTTTTTGTAACTCTTTGACTTTTTTAAGAGGCAAAGCAGTATTTTCAGAAACTATTTCAGCCGAAAGACCAAAAGACAAGAAATTCCTTGCAGCTTCTATCAAGCCTTCAGTATATTTCTCTTTGCCAAATTCCACAATAGAATCAACTCTGTTCATAAGAACACCCCGTATTTTTTTACAGATTGGATCATTAGTATCAAAGTATATTTCACTTAACAACAATAACAGCCCGACAAATGAGATTTTGTCATCTTCACAATCAAAGACAATCAAATCCACCATATCTGAAAGCTCATAGAACTGATCAATGTTGCCTTCACGAGTCCCCGGCATCAAGGAAGTCAATGCCAATTTCACTAACTCTTCAAGTGAAAGTGCTTCTTGCTTTTCTATTTTGTCATAAGCATTATTTAAAATTTGCTCAAAGCCCAAATCTCTGATGTTAAAAATCCTTATCCTGAAGTTATCGGCATCACCGATTTTATGTTCGATGACTTTTGACTTTTCCTTTGTGGTGATTACACAGAAGCAGATGTCCAGATTCTCGTCATTCTTTTCAAAGTCATACAATGCAACATATGCATGAAATCGCTTTCTCGACGGTATTCCCACATATGAGCTTTCAAATTAAAACATGATTATAACATTATCATCCTTTACAATTGGGTCTGGCCTGAATTGAGCAATTTCAATGATATCAACTCTTCGGTAACCTCCTGCATGCTTGACGGATCCGCCGATTCAGACATATTTGCCAAATCAAGGAGTATTCCAAGCACATTTTTACCTATGAATTTAAAGATAGTGTCTTTTTCGATACCCATGATATCATCCTCAATTACTTTATTAGATTTACAAAGTATTTAAATGTATCTATACTAATATTAAAGCAATATTGAGGCGATTTTGTAAAATTGAAGCCAAATAACAAAATTGTTTTCAGCCTGTAAAAAAAATAGTGTAAAATGGGGCAATCAGTAATCATACCCCATATCCATCAGCTCGTCTTCCTGCCTTTCAATTTCCTCGGCTTCCCTTTTTGCCAAATCCCTGAAGTATGAGACGATATCCATGTCATCGCCATGGGTTCTGCCCTGGAACTTGTCTATCTTGACAAGGGTCGGAACCTTTGCCATAAGACCAAGAACGACTGCCTCCCCAACATTTAAAGAAGGAAGTTGATTGACCAAATCCTGCGACAGGCTTTCGCTTGCTGACTGGACATGCCTCTGGTCTTCCGGCTCGACAAGCCTCAGGATGATCATGTTGTTCATCTGCGAGAGAGCATCATGATCAACGGTTTTTGGCGACTGGCTTACAAGGCACAGTCCAAGCCCGAACTTACGCCCTTCCCTTGCAACCCTCTGAATCCATCGCTTGGAATCGCTGTCACGCTTATTCGGGGCGAGGATATGGGCCTCCTCAAGGATATAGAACACTGAATTTTCCAAAAGCTCCTCCTTGTTTCCACTGTTTGCAGCCTTTTTGGAGCGTTTAAGCGAGTTTCTTAAAATATGGCTTACAAGCACGCTTGCAACCGATTCGTCAACCTGGCTCAGGTCAAGGACATTCACATGCGACCTTCTTATGCCTGTGAGAATGTTTCCGGCATTCTGGTCGAAGAGGTTTGAATACTTGTCCATGGAATCGTCGATCTTGTTCATCACATCAACTATCCTCTTGTCGGAGCCTTCCTCAAGGGATTCCACTTCCAGGATGTCATACATCAGCTTCAGGAAATTCTTTTCCGGGGCGGTTCCGTCCTCGACCTGCTTTTTGGCCTTTCTGAATGCCTTTCTGAAGTAGCGTTCCTGCAGATATGCATTTGCAGGAATGTTCACAAGCTTTTTGATTTCAAGAAATGACATATAGGTCGGGTTGATTTTCGGTTTTATCACATTGACATCGCCGTTTGGAAACTCGGCGCCCTTGTACTCGCCGTGCATGTCGAAGACGAATACCGGCACATTGTATCCCAAAAGCTCATCAATCAGCACGGACACCGTGTTTGACTTTCCAGCCCCTGTCATCGCAAGGATTGCCAGGTGCCTTGAGAGTATCGGGTTTGCATCGACGTTGACAGCAACATCATCCTGGTTTACAAGCGTTCCAAGCCTTATCGGATTTTTGGCCTTGAATATCTCCTTCAGCATTTCCGCATCGGCAAGGTGTATTTCGGTTCCCGGAAGCACAGGGGTTCTCGGAAGCCTCAAATCGTCGTTGACGTCTCCGAGTATCTTGACCTTTCCCCGGATGTAGTTGTCCTCGACGCCAATTTTCGAGATTTTCTGGATTGCATTGAAGTCATTGATGTCGACATTCAGCGCATCGTTTCCCCTTACAAGGTTTTCAACCATTCCCAATACCTTTTTTCCATCATATTCTATTGTTACATATTGGCCAACCTGTGGCATCTTATTTGAAATGAAAGTTACTTCGCTTAAATTGGTTTCTCCTACACAGATTCCCACTACCATGACATCACTTCCCTGTTTGTTGTCTCGTAAATCTTAGCTATCTTCATCAGTTCCTTCATGTTCCTGTCGGTTATCACCACATCATTGTGTGCCTTGTTCAAAAGGTAAGGATATCCCTGAACCGACAGCACATTTATCTTTCTTATTATCTCAAACACTTCCTCTTTCGTCGCCCTGTAGGGTAGCTCGACCTTCAGCACATTCTTGTTGTCCTGCAGTCTGACATAGAACACCGTGAAAGTCAGGCTCTTGAAGAAATCGTTGAAATATGGAAAGGCCGCCTTTTCATAGACCTTCCTATATTTGATGAACGTCATGCCCTGCCTTTTGGTGAACTTGTCTAGAAACGCAATGTCCGGAATGTTCCAATGGAACAGATCATTGTCCGATGAGGTCTTTGAAATTGAAATGATTCTTTTTCTGAACTGCAGGATTTCATTTAGAAGAATGATCTTTTCAACGGATGCAAGATAAAGATTGGTCTCATTGAAAATGTTCGAATCCTCGCTTTTCGGCATCTCCATCAGCTTGAAGTCATCCCTGATGCCCGGAAAGAGCAGTCCGTAATTCCTGACCTCCAGCCTTGAGCGGAATTCATTCAACAATGAATCATCCAGATTGTCCCTAATCTTTGAGGGCATCTTAGCGCCTCTGGGAAATGCGTTCTGCAAATCCCCAAGAATGGAACCGTCGAACATATAGTAGTCAACGTTATAATCCCTGAGAGTCCTGAGTGCGCATTTAAGCTCATATATCGCCATGTAGTTGCTTAAAAGCTCATCCAAAAAGGACACATGGTCAATGTCGAAAATGTCCGAATCGTCAATCTTTTTTATCTCGCCATCGTAGATTATGGACTCGGCGCCGACAGCGCAGAAGTTTGTGGTGAGGAATTTCTTCTTGTTGAAGCTTCCGTCTCCAGCCGCAATTGAAAAATCGGCCTTGCTTTCGCCGATAGTCCTGTCAAACCATTTATGTTCAAGCTGGGATTCTATATCTGCTGTCGGCTCTATGTCAAATATGAATCCCCTTTTGGCGATGGCCTTTTCATACAATGAATTCAACATAATATCACTAAATATTATTATATAAATTAGGATTATTTAAATCAAATGAGAGCATTTGAAAACTAATCAAAGAAAAAAAGTTTTAAGAGCAGTCGGAACTACTCTTTTGAAGCCTTCAGGATGGCTCCAGTAATCTCTTGAATTTTGGCCTTAACGTCGTCGACTTCTTCAACGACAGTTCCGGTTACGATAATGTCTCCTCCAGCCTTTGCCGCCATGTAGGCTGCCTTGCCGTCACGGATTCCTCCTCCGACAACGAGAATGTTTTTGGGAGCGGCCTTCTTGGAGTATGCAACCATCTCCACAGGGACAGGCTCTGCAGCGCCGGAACCGGCTTCAAGATAGAAGAACTTGATTCCAAAGAGTTCTGCAGACATCGCATAGACTGCAGGTATCTTAGGCTTGTTTCTAGGCACAAGATTGGCGTCTCCAACCCAACCGACGGTTCCTCCAGGAGATATTACCATATAATGCATGGACAATATTTCCATTCCGGAAGCTTTCACGGCAGGTGCGGCTATTGCCTGAGCGCCGTTAATCCAGTAAGGATTTCTTGAGTTGACATAGCTCATGTAGAATATTGCATCGGCATATTTGCTTACACTGCTTGTATTTCCAGGGAAAATGATGATTGGAACCGCAATGTTTTCGGATAGGATTTTACAGGTGTTGTCAACATCGTCACCGTTTACGGTAGACCCTCCAATCATGATTCCATCACTTCCACCTTCAATGGCAGCGGTAGCTATTTCCAGAGCTTCCTCAGGCGTCTGTTCGTCAGGATCAATTAAAGTAAAATGAATCTTTCTTGTCTTTAAAATGTCTCTAATATAATTTTCAACGTCTTTCATAAGAATACCTAAAAATAGTTTTGTATAAAATGATATATAATATTTTAGAAAAAAATAGTAAAAAGTAAAGAGAATAGGTTTATCCTCTTTGTTCTTTTGCTTTGAATCTTAAACCTTTGTAACCGCATTTTCTACAGGTTGTAGCACCAGCAGGGTTACGAGCATTACATTTTAAGCAGATTTTAACATTGAACATTCTGTTTTCTGCTTCTCTCCTTAATAATCGTGAAAATTGAATAAAACTAAATTGTTATGCTATACATAACTATTAATTAATTATTTTGATTTAATAGTATTTAAAGGTTTAGTTAAAATGAGTTAATTCAAGAAATTTTCATTGAAAAAAATAATAAAAAAAGAGATTTTGGAATGCTTATCCCAAATCACATATATTATCTCTTACAGTTTCAATGACCATGCCTTTGACTTTTTGGCACTCTTTTTAATAATCATGCTGGATTTCTTATAGCCATCATACTTGAATTTGGCAGGCATGATTTTGACCTTGTGCTTGCCCACGCTCAGCTCGTTGGTTGCAAAACCGGCCATTCCACTTACCCCATTGAATTTTTTGGTCTTTAGGGTTATGGTCTTGTATTTCTTGCCCGTGTAGATCAACAGCTTAAGCTTCACTCCATTGACAAGCTTTTTGGTTTTCTTGTTCATCACCAGAATCGTCAGGAGCGCACCCTCATCCATTGTGGTCCTTTTGGCAAATATCTTAAGAGGCGTTTGCTTGATGACATTGATTGATGACTTGACGGCCTTGAAGTTATAGTTGTTGCCGGCCAGGCTCACAATGACCTTATGCTTGCCCGCCTTCAGGTGTTTGGTGTTGTATGAGGCTATGCCCTTGGCGTTTGTCCACACCTTGGCCGTCTTGTATTTGGATCCTGTGTATATTTTCAGAAGGATTTTTGTCTTTGCAATCGGCTTGTTTTTGGAATCCACAAGTTTGATTTTCCATTTTGTGTTTTTCTTGTAGCCCACCTTGGCCTTTGACACTTTAATGACAGCTGTTGACTTTTCAACAACAGGTTCTGTACCGGTTGCATTGGAATCGGTAGTGTCCTTTGGAGTGTCTCCAGTGCCATTGGCAAGAATCTCGTTTGTGCTTTCGCTTAGCTTTTCATCCGCATCACCATCTTCCTGCAGACTGATTTCATCTGACTCATTGGCGGCAACTGCATCATCAGAGATTTCCGCCGCACTCGCATGCGCGACTGCACAGATAAACACCAATAAAGTCAGCATCAATAAAATTTTCTTTTTCATGTTAAAAACTCTGAATAATTTCTTTGATTGTACATTGAACTTCAAATTATTTAAACATTAACATAAAAAGCTGTCTTTAAAAAAAGTTAATGTGGATTAAAAATTCATTTTGACATTTCATTGAAGTGTATAATATTAGTGCGAATTTTACTCAATATATTTGGCATTTAAAGAATTCTTATCTATTTTTTAAATATTTATTTTCTTTGAGATGAGAACAATTTTACAAAGTTAAAGCAATATTACATACTCAAAGCAATTTTACATAGTCAAAACAATGAATAACTACCGTATAAGTCACATATAAAAATAAATAAGTTTATATACAAATAAAAATAGAATTAAGTGTTGGAGCTATGTCAAATAGCTCTATATGGAGGTTTTCCATGAAAAAAAGTGAAAGGATATTAATTGCACTTGGAATTATTCAAGTCATAATTTCTATATTGCAATTAATATTCACAGTATTATGGGGTTATTAATCCCATAATACTCCTTTCTTTTTTTCATTATTTAAACTTTCTTATTGAACAATGGTTGATAAAAATGATATGGATATCCATTCTAAATCTAATAATAACCCTAATACTACTTATGTTAATTTACAAAGCCAAAGAATTCAAATATAAGAATATCATAATGGGATTGTTTGCATTTAATCTGATTTTAGTTATCGCAACAATTCTAATAACACCCAAATAATATTAAAAAAAAGAAGGTTGAATAATGATCATTCTTCTGAATTAATCCCTTTTTCTGATAGAAACTCATTTTGAACACAAACGACTTCGGCACTGGTGTCGGCTTCACTATATGCTTCAAGCAAATCATGATTCAGCTCTATGAAAGTGTGGCCCCACTTGTAGCCCTCCATCAAGTCTATGGCCTCTTCCTTGAAGCGGGTTATGTAAAGCGTTGCAGAAATGGCCTCGACTGTTGAGAGTATGCATGCCTTTCCGTAGTTCACCGGATTTGTAGCAATTAAGAAAGGTAAAGAGCGATGGTATTTTGAAAGAGAAAAGAATTTTTTAGAACTTGACACCTCGTTCCATGAGCAGTCAAGCCCTACAATTCCTCTCCTTTGAACATAGCGGTAGTCCTCATAGGACACTGCCTTTTCGGCATATGGATTGAGGACTATTGCGCCTGAGGGGATTTTGTTGATGTTATCAACAAGTCTGCATTTCCCCATTTTTGCCAGTTTTATGGCCGTGCATTTTTTCTTGTCACATTCATTAGCGTGAAAGACCGTAATCTTATTCTTCATAGACTACCTGTTCTTCCTGTTGCTGCTGCAATGCGGAGGTGTTTCCTGACTTGTATTGCTTGACCAGATCCATCTGCTCATTGAACTGGTCTTCAGTCAAGCCGAATTCCTCATAGATTTTCGGAACGTTCTTGCTTTCCTTTAGGGTAATGCTTTTAAGCAGAGGCTCGACAAAGTCCGTATAGGATTCGCCATATGTATTGAGCGTTGCATTCACTTTGGATTTGGCGTCAATGATCATATAGATTAGGTATCCCTGCTTTTCAGCCTGTGACTGGCAGATAATGATGTTCATCGGCTTGTCGGATGAATTGGAATCATTTCCCTGCACTGCCTGTGTGAAGTATATGTTCCAGTCATTGCCGTTGAAGCTGCGTTTTTCAGGATTCATTACTCCCTGCAGGTAATATATGTCCATCAGAGCATCAGAATCGTCAACAGTGGATATGTTGTAGGTTATCTTGTTTTCCTTATCCTCATATGAGTGCATGAAATCCTCGCTGTCGTTTTCCAGACTAACGTTTCCAGTAAAAGTACCTTCCATGAATTCAGTTTTGAATGGTGTGGTAGGTCCAGTTACCTTCTGATCGCCATTTAACATTCCAGTGGCAAATATAACGCCCAAAACGGCAATTATCACGACTGCCACTGCAATTATTATCAAGTTTTTATTTTCCATTAAAAAATACTCCTATTATATGTTATGTTATTATTTTTGGTGAAAAGTCTTTATATAAGTTTAGGCAGATATTTAAATAGGTTATATTTATGAATAAAAAATTCAAATATCAGATACTGCTAATAGTTTTGGTTGTCATCGTAATACTCAACCTGTCAATCATTATTGGCGATATGACCCGGACGCCGGACAACATATACAATGTCACCTCCGTCGGAGGCAATGCAAACGGTACAGTATACAAAATCGAAGCCGGAAACCCCTCCTCCAATGAAACCATAGGCATCATCTTAGGGGTTCACCCAAGGGAGCATGAAATCCACGAGAAGGTCAACGAGACAATCTACAACATCACTTCAGATAACGGCACAAATAACCTGACCAAACATTACATCATATATTACGTCAAGACAATAGACAACCTGACTACCCATGACGAGACCCGTGATGCAGGCGAAGCCCTTGCAAACAAGTTCATCGTTCCGAACATCGCAAAAGACAATGTGTCCCTGGTTGTGGATGTCCATGAAATAAATCCGGATTACGAGTATTCAAACTTCATATTCAGCCTATCAAACAGGACTGCCAAGATCAATTCCACAATCTCCAAGATATGCCATGAGGTGAATCTTGTCGACTATGATTTCGATTTGGGAACCAGCCCTGAAAAGGTTACAAAGCCTATAGCAGACAAGGGAATCGACACCCTTCTTGTCGAAACATCAATTACCGATTCATTATCACAAAAACAGAAAACCGCTGAAAATCTGATTAAAAGTCTGGATGGACTGACACATTAGGTGATACAATGAAGAAAGTTCGTGGAATTTTAATAGGCCGCATGCAGCCAGTTCACAACGGCCATATGGAAGTAATCAAGCAGATTCTAAATGAAGTCGACGAAATTATCATAGGCATCGGAAGCGCACAGGCAAGCCATGAGCTCAAGGATCCGTTCACTGCCGGCGAGCGCATAGTCATGATGAGCCAGGCCCTTGCCGAAAAGGATATTGACCCGTCAAGATACTATATTATTCCAATGCAGGACATCAATTTCAATGCAATCTGGGCTTCACATGTCAAGATGCTGACTCCCCCGTTCAATATTGTCTATTCAGGCAATCCCCTAGTCAAACAGTTATTTAGTGAGGAAGGCTACGAGGTCAGGCAGCCACCATTGTATGACCGTCTGCACCTATCGGGAAGTGAGGTGAGAAGGCGAATTCTGAATGACGAGAACTGGCAGGAACTTGTTCCAAAAGCCAGCGTTGATCTGATTAATGAAATCAACGGCGTTGAAAGACTGAAAAATTTATCAGTCAAGGAAGTGAGTGACTTATAACAATAGTTATATAATAGGTTGAATATAATATACTACTTGGAGATGAAACAATGGTTGTAAGAGTAATAGAAGCAAAAGAAGACAAAGTTACAACAGCAGACTTAATAGCTGAATTGAAAAAAAGCAAAAAGGTTGACTATTCAGGCGCAATATTTACCTTTGAAGGAATCGTGCGCGGAAAAGAAGAGAACATGAACCTTGAAAAGCTTATATTGACAACCCCCGACAAGGACAAGACAAAAGACGAAATCGAAAAGATCGTAGAGAATGCAAAGATTAAATATAACGTTCATGAAATATCCGTAGTCCACTACATCGGTGAGTTCTACACAGGAGACATGCTGTTTCTGGTTGCAGTGCTTGGCGCACACCGTGGAGAAACCCTTGACGCATTGAAAGAAGTCATCGAAACCGTCAAATACGAAGTCGAATTCAAAAAAGAAGAGATTTCAAAAGAAGGAACCAAAACCATATTGGCAGGAGGATAAATCATGTTAATGACAATTTTGAGATTTGCTATCCTATTTCTCATCATCTATGCAGTTATCAAGAACCTGAAAACGCTCTTGAAAGCAGGAATCATCATTTTTGTCATTTTAATACTGTTAGGATTTTTAGGATATTAATCCAAAATCGTATTTTAAAAAAAAGTTTTTGACCCATGACTTGAATAAGTCATGGTTTTTCTACATTATTTTTAAACCCCAGATGTAAAAAAAATATTTCAATCTTATTTTCCGATGATTACTTCGGTAGATTTTATGATGGCGGTTACGTCATCGCCTTCAGCCAAACCCAATTTTTCAGCAGACTCTTTAGTGATGACTGCAGTAATGACATTAGGTTCGCTCACTTCAATTTTGATGTTAGCCATAACGGCTCCAAGATCGACATTTGTAATTTTACCTTCCAATTGATTTCTTGCACTAAGTTTCACATTAATCACCCTTAGATTTATTTACCAATAATCACTTCAGTGGACTTGATGATTGCGCAAACATCATCACCTTCACTTAAGCCTAAGTTTTCAGCTGATTCCTTGGTTATTACAGCTGTAATTGTGTTAGGTTCTGAAATTTCTATTTTGATGTTAGCCATAACGGCTCCAAGTTCGACATTTGTAATTTTACCTTCTAATTGATTTCTTGCACTAAGTTTCATTTTTTCACCTCAATGTGTTTTGACAATATAATGTTGTATCGAATTGTATATAAATGTTTCGTTTTTTGGGTAAAATAAGACTTTTTAAATCGATTACCTGAAATGCTTCATATCGAAAAATTATCAAAAAAACTAACTTAATATATGATAAAGACGAAAATAATAATCATGAATATCGAAATGGAATCAATAGGCACAATTCATACAGAATTCAGAGAAATCGAAGGAATGCCCATACAGCCGACAGGGGCAAAAGGAATCAAGGGAACAATAGAAATAAAAGAAAAATATGCAGACGGTCTTAAAGACCTAAAGGACTTTTCACATATACATTTGATTTATCTGCTTCACAAAGTAAACGGATACAAGCTTGAGGTAAAGCCGTTCATGGACAATGACACTCACGGAGTGTTTGCAACAAGATCACCGAAAAGGCCGAACAGAATTGGGATGAGCGTAGTAAAAGTAAATAAAGTCGAAGGCAATACCGTCCACGTTGAAAACGTCGACATACTGGACGGAACACCGCTTCTTGACATCAAGCCATATGTGCCACAGCTCTACGAGGACACGATAGACGAGCTGAAAATAGGATGGTTCGAAACAAAGCACCAGAAAGCAAAATCGCAAAAATCAGATGACAGATTCAAATGATCTGTCACTATTCAAAGTTTTGAGGGAATTCCAGTTTAAGTTCATGGACAAAATCCTCAATTATGCTATCCTTTAAGGAAACGCCATCACATTCAAAGTCCGAAAACCCGCCCTTAGTGCTGGACACAATCGTATTTCCATAATAATCCGGAAAGTCATCAGCAGCCTTATTCCACATTTTAGCGTATTCTTCGCAATACTGATTCAAAACACCATATAAATCGAAATCGCCGTCCCATATGCCGTCATAGCGCCTGATATTGATGTTTGAGATTTTATCCTTTAACTTGTCCAGTTCGTGCTTATCATGGAAAACCAAATCCTTTGCCATTGCAAGCTTCAGGTCATGGACGAATTCCTCATCACATGCCTTGCAGGTATAGATTTCCCTTTGGGACTGTGACAGTTCACTGAGATAATCGTCATTTCTAAAATAAAACATTGAATGCTTTACCGGAGACAATGGCTGGACATCCCCGTCATGGCATTTTTCAAACGGGTGCAGTGCATGCATCACCGTCAATTCTGTAAATGAGGTATCTCCGATATAATCCACAAGGTCGGGATACTCCTGCAGTGTCAACTTGTCAATGTCTGCAGGGGTTGGAACACATCCGAGCTTCTGACCCCTGAAGCAGATGTAGAATGTTCTGTCTGAATCCATTGAGTTGAAATATTTCTGTATGGACCTGCATGTATCGAATTCCTTTTGGGTCATCGAGAAATATAAATCGACATACTCCAAATCAATATCATGACTGTTGCAGATTTCCTTAAGCTGCGGGAAAACCTCCTTAATGAAATAGTAATGTTCAGAAAACATGTCTGGAATAGTACTGATAATCATGATTGAAATATGGTTTTTACACATAAAATTAACACCTACAACTTAATTTTAAACATCATAGTATAAATACTATATGTTTCTTGAACTTCCCTGCCTTTTGAGAAGGCAGGGATTCGCAAACCTAAAAAAAACATATGTTGTTTTTTTAGGAGATTTTTACTGCACCGTCGTCCCGACGATTATTTTTTAATCCTCTTTGGAGGATGTTTTTACTGGCATTGA